>NZ_JADPJF010000151.1:667520-684707 GCF_023073295.1 Bradyrhizobium sp. 23
GCGCGCCGATTTTTCGCGAGACGGGCGGATATGCGCAGTCCGCATCCCACCCCGGACCGGAGATGCGGCGGTCGACCCGACAAATCAGATCGCCTAGAGCATTGCGGGCAGCCGTTTCCGAGCGATGCATCGGAGAAGTTGCGACCCATCGCCGGGGCAGGTCAGGGGTGATTGCAGGACTTGATATCAAGGAGATCGCCGAACTCGCGCTGCTGCTGATCGCAACCGGCGCGCTCTCCGGATTTTTGGCCGGCGTGTTCGGCATCGGCGGCGGCGCGATTCTGGTGCCGGTGTTCTACGAGTGCTTCCGCATCGCCGGTGTGCCGCTCGAGGTGCGCATGCCGCTCTGCATCGGCACTTCGCTCGCTGTCATCATTCCGACCTCGATCCGTTCGTTCCAGGCGCACTACAGGCGCGGCGCCGTCGATCTTGCGATCCTCCGGGTCTGGTGGCTGCCGATCCTGATCGGCGTCGTCGCCGGCAGCGTGGTCGCGCGTTACGCGCCGGAGCGACTGTTCAAGATCGTGTTCGTCGCCGTCGCTTGGTCGGCCGCGGTACGGCTGATCTTCGCGCGCGAGAGCTGGAAGCTCGGCGATGATCTGCCGAAGGGCCCCTTGATGCGGATCTACGGCTTCTGCGTCGGCATTTTGTCGACGTTGATGGGCATCGGCGGTGGCCTGTTCTCGAACCTGCTGATGACGTTCTACGGCCGCCCGATCCACCAGGCAGTGGCGACATCGTCGGCGCTCGCGGTCTTGATCTCGATCCCCGGCGCGCTCGGCTACATCTATGCCGGTTGGCCTGCGGCGGTGAGCTACCCGGCCGTTGCAGCCCTGCAGGTCCCGTTCGCGCTCGGTTACGTCTCGCTGATCGGCGCGGTCCTGGTGATGCCAATGAGCCTTGTGACGGCACCGCTCGGTGTGAAGGCTGCGCATGCAATGTCGAAGCGGACGCTGGAAGTCGCGTTCGGGTGCTATCTGTTCATCGTCGGCAGCAGGTTTGTGATGAGCCTGGTGGGTGGGCACTAATTGACGGACCGGTCCTTCAATCTCACTTCGCTGTGGCCCCACATTTGAAGATTGCCTTGCGCCTCCAGGAGGTCGGCCTCAACCAACGCCTGAATGCGGGCCGCAAAGACCTCAAAATCGACGGGAGCCGCTAGCGCTTCTTCCTTTTCGACCCTCTCAACCGCGCAGTACAGGACCATTGCGAACTTCTGCCATCGCGACTTCATGACAGAGAAAATGACGCGATCCAAATCGGTCTCCAGCACAGAGGACGGAAGTGAAACGTCTTCCCACCGGAGTGTGCTGTCGATGGTGGCAGGCCGTCCCGGCGGTTCAAGATCCGGAAATCGCTTGTAGATCAATCGCAGAAGCTTGAATTGCAAATGGAAAACCGCCGTTACGAGCGGATCTGCAAACAGCTTTCGGCCGTCATCGCCAACATCGACGATCGCGGCCTCCGCTCGCCGGAATGCTGCGGCGGCATCGAGCAGGTGCTTGTGTATCTTCTTAGCTTGCTCTCGGTTCATGTCCCCCCAGCCCGGAGCAGTTGCGCCCCTATTTCTTCGCGTAAAGATCCTTGTACGTATCCCGCAGCACGTTCTTCTGCACCTTGCCCATGGTGTTGCGCGGCAGCTCGTCGACCACGAAGACCCGCTTGGGCATCTTGAACTTGGCCAGCCGGCCGTCGAGCGCCTTCAGCACCGCGGCCTCGGTCACATCGGCGCCCTTGTTGCAGACCAGCACCGCCGTGACGCCCTCCCCGAAATCA
This sequence comes from Bradyrhizobium sp. 23, assembly GCF_023073295.1. Taxonomy (NCBI): domain Bacteria; kingdom Pseudomonadati; phylum Pseudomonadota; class Alphaproteobacteria; order Hyphomicrobiales; family Nitrobacteraceae; genus Bradyrhizobium; species Bradyrhizobium sp. 23. Next base: position 669,297 of record NZ_JADPJF010000151.1, read on the forward strand.
GCGTGGGGCACGCCGATCACGGCGGATTCGATCACGCCGGGCATGGCGTCGATCTCGCTCTCGATTTCCTTCGGGTAGACATTGAAGCCGCCGGAGATCACGAGATCCTTGCCGCGGCCGAGAATATGGACGTAACCCTTGGCGTCGATCTTGCCGAGGTCGCCGGTGATGAAGAAGCCGTCGTCGCGGAATTCCGCCTTGGTCTTCTCCGGCATGCGCCAATAGCCCTTGAACACGTTCGGGCCCTTGACCTCGATCATGCCGATTTCGTCACGGGGCAGCTCCTTGCCGGTCTCGGGATCGGTGACGCGTACGGACACGCCGGGGAGCGGAAAGCCGACCGCGCCGGGCACGCGCTCGCCGTCATAGGGATTCGACGTGTTCATGTTGGTCTCGGTCATGCCGTAGCGCTCGAGCACCGCGTGCCCCGTGCGCGCCGACCATTCGCGATGGGTTTCGGCGAGCAGCGGCGCCGAGCCCGAGACGAACAGCCGCATGTGCTTTGTGGTTTCGCGCGACAGCGCAGCGTTCTGGAGCAGACGGGTATAGAACGTCGGCACGCCCATCAGCACCGTGGCACGCGCCATCAGCTTGATGATCAGATCCGGGTCGAGCTTCGGCAGGAAGATCATCGATGCCCGCGCAAACAGCGTCACGTTGGTCGCCACGAACAGGCCGTGGGTGTGGTAGATCGGCAGTGCGTGGATCAGCACGTCCTTGTCGGTGAAGCGCCAGAAGCCGACGAGCGAGAGCGAGTTCGACGCCAGATTGTCGTGGGTCAACATCGCGCCCTTGGAGCGGCCGGTGGTGCCGGACGTGTAGAGGATCGCGGCGAGATCGTCGTTTGCGCGCGCCACCGTGGTGAATTCGCTGCTCGTCTTGTCGGCGGCGTCCGTCAGCGAGCCCTTGCCGTCAGGCCCGAGCGTCTCGACTTTGGCCTTCACCTTGGCGGCGATGGGGGCGAGGCCCTCCGCCTTGGCGGGATCGCAGACCACCAGCGAGGGCTCGGCATCGCCGATGAAGTAGTCGAGCTCGTTGAGCGTATAGGCGGTGTTGAGCGGCAGATAGACTGCGCCGGCCCGCACCGTGGCCAAATACAGCACGATGTTGGTCACGGACTTCTCGACCTGCACCGCAATGCGGTCGCCGGGCTTCACGCCGCGCGCGACCAGCACATTGGCCATCTGTCCGGCCCGGGCGATCAGATCACCATAGCTGATGCGGACCCCGTCATGCGTCTCGATCGCGAGGCGCTTCGGATCGTCGAGGCCGTCGAACAGGCGGGAAAACAGATTGGCGTTGGCAGCTTGGTTCATGCAAGATTTCCTCGACCGCAAGGCTTGACCGCAACGATCGTCAGAGGCCGGTCAAAACCGAGGGCTGGATTAGCAAAAACCGCCCCGATGAAGCAACGGAGACAGTTTGCATGACCAAAAACGGGAAACGCGTGGCCTGGGTGACAGGCGGGGGCAGCGGGATCGGGGAGGCCGGCGCCGAGGCGCTGGCGGCCGACGGCTGGACGGTGGTGGTTTCGGGCCGGCGCAAGGACGCCCTGGATACCGTGGTCGCGAAGATCGCCCAGACGGGCGGGGCCGCCGAGGCCATCGCGCTGGACGTGTCGGTCGCCGCCGCGGCCCAGAAGGCGGCTGATCAAATCGTTGCGAAGCACGGCCGGATCGACCTGCTGGTGAACAATGCCGGCATCAATGTCCCTAAGCGGAGCTGGAAGGACATGGAACTGGAGGGCTGGGACCAGCTGGTCCAGGTCAATCTCAACGGCGTGCTCTATTGCATGCGCGCGGTGCTGCCGACGATGCGCAAGCAGCAGGACGGCTCCATCATCAACGTCTCGTCCTGGGCCGGCCGCCACGTCTCGAAAATGCCGGGCCCGGCCTACACCACGACCAAGCATGCGGTGCTGGCGCTGACGCATTCCTTCAACATGGACGAATGCGTCAACGGCTTGCGCGCCTGCTGCCTGATGCCGGGCGAGGTGGCGACCCCGATCCTGAAGCTGCGCCCGGTGGTACCGAGCGAGGAGGAGCAGGCCAGGATGCTGCAATCCGAAGATCTCGGCCGCACCATCGCGTTCATCGCGAGCATGCCGGCGCGGGTGTGCATCAATGAACTGCTGATCAGCCCGACGCATAATCGCGGGTTTATCCAGACGCCGCACAACAGGGATTGAGCGGCAGGTAGATCGTCGAGGCGCGTCATTGCGAGCGAAGCGAAGCAATCCAGCGGTGCATCCGCGGTGGCAGCCTGGATCGCTTCGTCGCTTCGCTCCTCGCAATGACGCCCCCCACGGAGAACCACGCACTTAGTTTCACCCATCACAAAGAAGTTTTGTTCGAAACCGCTTCGCAAACGCTCCCGTAGTTCGAGCCAACGACGGCGCTGCTGCTTCACACTCGCAGGTCGCAGCCACTGTTGTTGCCCAACTCGAACGCCGGCAATCGCCGGTCACAATCCAATCGGGAGACCCTCCATGTCGAAGCGTATTGCCTATCTCACCGCTGCGGCCTTCAGCGCGCTGGCCATCACCGCGACCGTCGTCGCGCCCGCCCGCGCCGAGGAAAAGACCGTCATGGTCGGCGGCGCCGCGATGTTCCCGTCCAAGAACATCGTCCAGAACGCCGTCAACTCGAAGGACCACACCACGCTGGTGGCGGCGGTGAAGGCGGCCGGCCTGGTGCCGACGCTGGAAGGCAAGGGTCCGTTCACGGTGTTCGCGCCGACCAACGCCGCCTTCGGCAAGCTGCCGGCCGGCACCGTCGACACTCTGGTGAAGCCCGAGAACAAGGCGACGCTGACCAAGATCCTCACCTACCATGTCGTGCCCGGCAAGCTCGAGGCGTCCGACCTCACCGACGGCAAGAAGATGAAGACCGCCGAAGGCGAGGAGCTGACGGTGAAGAAGCAGGACGGCAAGGTCTGGATCCTCGACGCCAAGGGCGGTACCTCGATGGTGACGATCTCCAATGTCAACCAGTCGAACGGTGTAATCCATGTGGTCGACACCGTGCTGATGCCGGCGACGTAAACACCGCGCCGTCCGGCTTCATCCCCGAACCGGATGCGACGAAATGGCGAGCCGGGGGTACCCGGCTCGCTTTATTGTGACCACGATAGCCAGCCGACATGGATTCGATGCCGAACAGGGCGTAACGAAAGCGGAAGCATCGGCGTATAATTGCTGTCAGACGATGTTCAGGACGGAACCGCCATGTCGAGCCTCACAGTCACCGACGAGCAGGTCAGCGCCACCCCGGCCAAAGTGATCCAGCCGGCCTGGGTCCGGGTCATGCACTGGATCAACGCTTTCGCCATGATCCTGATGATCCTGTCGGGTTGGCAGATCTACAACGCCTCGCCGCTGTTCGGTTTCAGCTTTCCGCGCGAGTACACGCTCGGCGGCTGGCTCGGTGGCGGCCTGCTCTGGCACTTTGCGGCGATGTGGCTGTTGATGATCAACGGCCTTGCCTATCTCGTCACCGGCCTTGCCACCGGCCGCTTCCGGAAAAAACTGCTGCCGATCACCCCATCCGGCGTGCTCCACGACGTCAGGGCTGCGCTGACCTTCAAGCTCGGCCATGCCGATCTCTCCGTCTACAATTACGTCCAGCGCGTGCTCTATGCCGGCATCATATTGATCGGCGTGATCATCGTGCTGTCGGGGCTGGGAATGTGGAAACCGGTGCAACTGCACTGGCTCGTGTCCCTGTTCGGCGACTATCCGACCGCGCGCTACATCCATTTCTTCTGCATGGCCGCGATCTGCGCCTTCCTGGTCATTCATGTTTTACTCGCGCTGCTGGTGCCGAAGAGCCTGCGCGCGATGATCATCGGCCGTTGAGTGGAGAGAGAGTCATGGCGAAGCGCTCATTCCTGATCCCGGGCGTCGACAAGCGGCTGCTGATCAAGGATTCCATCAAGACGATGCCAGAGGTCAGCCGCCGCCGCTTCATCGCGGGCGGCGCAAGCCTCGGGGCGCTGACGCTGCTCACCGGCTGCGACGTGATCGACTCGTCCTCCGCGGAGGAGATGCTGAAGTCGGTTTCGAAATTCAACGATGCCGTGCAGGATTTCATCTTCAATCCCGACGCGCTGGCGCCGACGTTTCCCGAGAGCGCGATCACAAAACCGTTTCCGTTCAACGCCTATTACGATCTCGACGACGCGCCCGATGTCGACGGTGCCGACTGGAAGCTCGAAGTCCGCGGTCTCGTCGAGAACAAGAAGTCGTGGACGCTTCCCGAGCTGTACAAGCTGCCGCAGGCTACGCAGATCACCCGTCACATCTGCGTCGAGGGCTGGAGCGCGATCGGCAGCTGGACCGGTACACCCATGCGCGACTTCCTTAAGCTGATCGGCGCCGACACCCGCGCAAAGTATGTCTGGTTCCAGTGCGCCGACAAGGACGGCTACAATTCTCCGCTCGACATGCGCACCGCGCTGCATCCGCAGACCCAGATGACGTTCAAATATGCGGGCGAAATCCTGCCGCGCGCCTACGGCTTCCCGATGAAGATCCGCGTGCCGACCAAGCTCGGCTTCAAGAACCCGAAATACGTGGTGTCGATGGAAGTCACCAACGACTACAAGGGCGGCTATTGGGAAGACCAGGGGTACAATTCGTTCAGCGGAAGCTAGCTGTTGTCGTCCCGGCGAAGGCCGGGGCCCATACCGCGAGGTCTATCGATTTTCGCTAGATGCCAATCCCGAACGACCAGTCTTCCCCAAAATGCTCCCTGTGGTTATGGGTCCCGGCCTTCGCCGGGACGACACTTGTTATGAGGCCGGCTCCACTTTCCGCTGGCACAGCGCGGCAACCGCGCCCAGCGCCAGCAGCGCCGCCGACACATTCAGCGCGTAACTCAAGCTCCCCAGCGCGTCCGTGATCGCGCCGACCACGATCGGGCCCAGCGTCTGGCCGACGCCGAACGAGATCGTCATCGCCGCGATCGCGGTCGGCCACACCTCGGGCGGATAGTTGAAGCGCACGAAGGCGGTGGTCGAGCCGACTACGGCGAAGAAGGCGACGCCGAACACGATCGCCGAGACCGCGAGCCATGCCGGCGAATGCCCGAGCATCGGCAGGGCGGCGCCGAGCGCGTTGGTGCCGAGGATGATGGCGGTGGCAAGACCACCGCGATCGAGCGCGAGCACGCGGCGCCAGGCCCACGGCGTGACGAAGGCGCTCAAGCCAATCAGGCTCCAGAACGCGGCCTGCGCTGCGGCCCCGCCGCCGCCGTCGCGCACATAGGCGATCATGAAGGTCATGTAGGCGATGTAACCCGCGCCAAACAGGAAGTAGCCGGCGAGGTAGATCAGCACCGGAAAAATGGCGAAGGCGCCGTGGCCGCCTTGCGAGAAACGCACGCCGCTCTCGATGCGGACCAGGAACAGCGGCACGGTCATGACGACAGACAGCAGCGTCATCGCCCACCACACGATCCACCACGAGCCCGGCCCGAAATATTGCAGCGTGAACGGGGCGATCAGGCCCGAGGCGAGAATGCCGATGCCGGGTCCGGCATAGAACAGGCTCAGCAGGAAATTGGCCCGCTCCGGGCGCGACTGCGCAATGGAAGCGGCCAGCGCGCCGCCGGCGACGAAACCGGCCGCGGCGCCAACGCCCAGCACGAGACGGGCCAGGCTCAGCGCAACGAAGTTCCCGGTCAGCGCGCAAGTCGCAAGCGCGGCGACGCAGGCCAGGGTTCCGCCACGGATCGCGGCCGACCAGCCGACCCGTTCGATCAACCGGGATGCCACAAGCGCGCCCGCGAGGTAGCCGACGGCGTTGATGGTGTTCATGAAACCGGCCGCCGAGTAGGACCAGCCGAGGTCCTCCCGCATGTCGGGCAGCACCAGCGAATAGGCGAAGCGGCCGATACCCAGCCCAACCGTCGCAGCCAGCGACAGGGTCAGGATCAGCCGCGCGGGATGGGCGTCGGGCGGGGGACGTTCAGGGGCGTGCAAATGGGTACTCCGGCATGCGCAGTGTGGCAGGCCCTGCCCGCGTTGCACAGAACCGAAGCGGCAATGGTGTCTTGCCAAGCACGCAACGCCGCTCTAGCACTCCGGCCGAAATCGACCTCAGAGGAAACGACCATGGCGACCCACAAACTGCTGCTGCTTCCCGGCGACGGTATCGGCCCCGAGGTGATGGGCGAGGTGAAGCGGCTGATCGACTGGCTCAGTTCGGCGGGGATCGCCAAGTTCGAGACCGACACCGGCCTCGTTGGCGGTTCGGCCTATGACGCACACAAGGTGTCGATCTCGGAAGGCGACATGGCCAAGGCCAAGGAGGCCGACGCCATCATCTTCGGTGCGGTCGGCGGTCCCAAATGGGACGCGGTGCCCTACGAGGTGCGCCCCGAAGCCGGCCTACTGCGCCTGCGCAAGGATCTCGGTCTGTTCGCCAACCTCCGTCCCGCGGTCTGCTACCCGGCGCTGGCGGAGGCCTCCAGCCTGAAGCGCGAGGCGGTCGAGGGCCTCGACATCATGATCGTGCGCGAACTCACCGGCGGCGTCTATTTCGGCGAGCCCAAGACCATCACCGATCTCGGCAACGGCCAGAAGCGCGCCATCGATACCCAGGTCTACGACACCTATGAGATCGAGCGCATCGGCCGCGTCGCCTTCGAGCTTGCGAAGAAGCGCAAGAACAAGGTGACGTCGATGGAGAAGCGCAACGTCATGAAGTCGGGCGTGCTCTGGAATGAGGTCATGACCCAGGTCCACAAGCGCGAATATCCCGACGTCACGCTCGAGCATCAGCTCGCCGATTCCGGCGGCATGATGCTGGTGAAATGGCCGAAGCAGTTCGACGTCATCGTCACCGACAATCTGTTCGGCGACATGCTGTCCGACATTGCTGCGATGTTGACGGGATCGCTCGGCATGCTGCCCTCGGCCTCGCTCGGCGAGGTCGACGTCAAGAGCAAGAAGCGCAAGGCGCTGTACGAGCCCGTGCACGGCTCGGCGCCTGATATCGCAGGCCAGGGCCTCGCCAATCCGATCGCGATGATCTCGTCCTTCGGCATGGCGCTGCGCTACTCCTTCGACATGGGCGCGCTCGCCGACAAGGTCGACGCCGCGATCGCCGCGGTGCTGGCCAGCGGCCTGCGCACCGCCGACATCAAGTCGGAAGGCACCACTGCCGCCTCGACCACGCAGATGGGCGAAGCGATCTTGAAGGAATTGCAGAAGCTGCACGCTTAGAGCCGTAGCCCGGATGGAGCGAAGCGAAATCCGGCGTTCTTCCCGCGTGTCGAAAATCCCGGATTGCGCTTCGCTCCATCCGGGCTACACGACAAACAAAAATGGCCGGGCGCGAGCCCGGCCATTTGATTCGGTCGATATGTCCGCCTCAGTACAGCGGGAAATTCTGCGGATAGCCGCCAACATCCTGCGGCGTGCTCAGCGGCTGGCGATCGATCGGGCGGTTGAGATTTTCGCGCGCGAAGGTCGGATAGCCTACCGCCGGCGGGAAGGCGTAGTCGGAGAACTTGCGGTCGCCCGGATTGACCTCGGTGCCGCCGTCGAGCCAGGAGCGCTTGCTCACATAGATGCGGGTGCGGCCCTGCTGATAGCTCGAATTGGGGCCGCTCGGGCCGTAATAGTGACGGCCGCTGTCATAGCGCTGCTTCTTGGTGTCGGCCGAGGCGGGTGTCGCGAAGGCTGAGGACATGGCAATCACGGCGCCGGCCGTAAGCCACATCGCCAGTTTGTTCGCGGCAGAGAAATTCGAGCTCATCACGTCCCCTTCAGGCGGCAAGCCGCCAATCAATTTCACGCTCATACTAACCCGGCCGGGGCGGCTGCAACTAGGTCTATTGGGTCACACCAGCGCTGAATAATCGTGCGCGCCGGCAAAAGTTGCATGGATACAGCCACTTGAGCTTGATGCCGATCAGAGCGCGCCGCGCAACTGCGCATTGGCGGCGCCGAGCAGCCAGTCCGACGCGCCCGGGGGCGCGCAGGGGCGGCGCTTCAGCTCCGCATGGGCGAACAATTCGGCCAGCTTCGGCTCGTTGCCCGAGGTCAGCAGCGTTAGCCGGTTCAGCGTGCAGGCGATCGCGGCGCGCCGCGCAGGCAGGCTGTCGCCCTGGCAGGAGAATCCGGAGATCTGGAGCGCCGGCTCCTCGCTGCGCTTGAGGTAGCCGAGGCAGGCCCGCGCGCCCTCCGCCGGACCGGTCGGCTGGAATAGGGCGACGGGGCGGAATTTCGTGTCGATCAGGCCGGCTTGCTCCAGCGGGGTCGCGGTGCCCAGTCCCATCCGGACGGCCAGATCCATTGTTGCTGGACGCGTCACGTCGAATTCGCCGCCTTCCCGGTAAATCTCGAGCTCGGCCACGGTCCTGTCTGCCTCGCTGGCCCAGCGCATCACGTCCCTGCGGCCGCCTTCGGGATGCCTGAAGATCGCGTAAGAAGCTGTTTTTTCTGACGAATCGAGCCGGCTAAGGGCGAAGGCCGGAGGCGACCGGTCGGCCACGCTCCAATCGGGCTTCAGCGCCGGATCATCGTCGCGCAAGTTGGGCAGCTGGCCGAGTGCGGCAAGGCCGAGGATGGCAAACAGTACCAAAATCCCCACATAGGCGAACAGGCGCGCCAGCGTGCCGACGACCTCGTCGGCGAAGGCTGCAAGCGCCAGATGGATCTGGGTGGGGTTTGCGGCCGTGCTGGCCTCGGGCGAGTGCATCCACGTCCCTAAGGCATGGTCCAACGTTGTCTTGAGGCCGGTTCTCGCATAGAAGCGCTGCTCTTCCTGTTTAAGCCTCAGCTTCAGGAAAGAGCTTTTTCGTCGGAGAGTGAACGATGGGTTACAAAGTCGCAGTCGTCGGCGCGACCGGCAATGTCGGACGGGAAATGCTCAACATCCTCGACGAGCGCAAATTCCCTGCGGACGAGGTGGTGGCCCTGGCGTCACGCCGCAGCATGGGCGTCGAGGTCTCCTACGGCGACCGCACGCTGAAGGTCAAAGCGCTGGAGCATTACGACTTCTCCGACGTCGACATCTGCCTGATGTCGGCCGGCGGAGAGGTGTCGAAGGAATGGTCGCCGAAGATCGGCGCCGCCGGCACGGTCGTGATCGACAATTCCTCGGCCTGGCGCATGGACCCGGACGTGCCGTTGATCGTGCCGGAAGTGAATGCGGACGCGACTGCGGGCTTCAAGAAGAAGAACATCATCGCCAACCCGAACTGCTCGACCGCGCAGCTCGTGGTCGCGCTCAAGCCCCTGCACGACAAGGCGACGATCAAGCGCGTCGTGGTCTCGACCTATCAATCGGTGTCGGGCGCCGGCAAGGACGCGATGGACGAACTGTTCTCGCAGACCAAGGCCGTCTACACCAACCAGGAGCTGATCAATAACAAGTTTCCGGCGCGCATCGCCTTCAACGTCATCCCCCAGATCGACGTCTTCATGGAGGACGGCTACACCAAGGAAGAGTGGAAGATGATGGCGGAGACCAAGAAGATTCTTGATCCCAAGATCAAGCTCTCCGCGACCTGCGTGCGCGTGCCAGTTTTCGTCGGCCATTCCGAGGCCGTCAACATCGAGTTCGAGAACCCGATCAGCGCGGACGAAGCACGCGACATCCTGCGCAAGGCGCCGGGTTGTCTCGTCATCGACAAGCATGAGCCCGGCGGCTACGCCACGCCGTATGAAGCCGCCGGCGAGGACGCCACCTATATCAGCCGTATCCGCGAGGACGCGACGGTGGAGAACGGTCTCGTGCTGTGGTGCGTCTCGGATAATCTACGCAAGGGCGCCGCGCTCAACGCGATCCAGATCGCGGAAGTCCTGATCAACCGCAAGCTGATCAGCGCGAAGAAGAAGGCGGCGTAAGCCGTGCTGCCGTAGGGTGGGCAAAGACGCGAAGCGCCGTGCCCACCATCTTTCCACAATTGCTAGAAAAGTGGTGAGCACGCTTCGCTTTGCCCACCCCACAAGAGCTGCGGACCTACGCCATCTCGCGCGCGTTCCTGAATTCCTTCGCCGCCTTGTCCAGCACGAACAGTGATCCCTCCGCGACGCCGAAATAGGCGCCGTGGGTCTGCATCTGGCCGCTCTCGACCGCCTTCTGCACGAACGGGAAGGTCATCAGGTTTTCCAGGCTGCGGAACACCGCGGCCTTCTCGATGCGCTCGACGAATTGCGCCATGGTCTCGTGGTCGCGCTGCTCCACCACTTCGCCCGGCTTGATGAACATCTGCATCCATTTGCCGATGAAGTCGCCCGGCGTGAGCGGCTCGATCTTGTCGACGAAGGCGCGGATGCCGCCGCACTGGGCGTGCCCGAGCACCACGATGTGCTTCACCTTCAGCACCGTCACGGCATATTCCAGCGCCGCCGAGACGCCATGCGCGTTGCCGTCGGGCTGATACACCGGCACCAGATTGGCGATGTTGCGGACGACGAAGAGTTCGCCCGGCCCGACGTCGAAGATCACTTCGGGCGAGACGCGGCTGTCGCAGCAGCCGATCACCATCACTTCAGGGAACTGCCCCTTCACCGACAGCTCGCGGTAGCGGGTCTGCTCGGTCGGCAGCCGCTGGGTGGCGAAGGCCTTGTAGCCTTCCAGCAAATGCTCTGGGAATGTGGTCATGGCCTATGCCTAATCATATACCGCTGGGACGAACAAGCCTTTCGAATAGGCTGCTATCGGCTTCGGTCGGAATGAGATGAGGAAACCGGAAGGAACGCTTGCATGACCCGCCCGCGCCGCAGCCATCTGTTCATGCCCGGCTCCAACCCCCGCGCGCTGGAAAAGGCGCGCAATCTCGCCGCCGACGGCCTGATCCTCGACCTGGAAGACTCCGTCGCGCCCGATGCCAAGGCAGTGGCACGCGATGGCATCGCGGCCGCGATCGCGGCCAAAGGGTTCGGCAAGCGCGAGATCCTGATCCGGACCAACGGCCTCGACACGCCCTGGTGGGCCGACGATGTCGCGATGGCGGCGAATGCCTCGCCCGACGGCATCCTGGTTCCAAAGGTTTCACGCGTGGAGGAGCTCGACACGATCGGCCGCCGTCTCGCCGAACTCGGCGCGGCGCCGACCGTAAAGGTCTGGGCCATGATCGAGACCGCGCGCGCGGTACTGCATGCCGAAGAACTCGCTGCCGCCGGGCGCGATCCAGCGCGGCGCCTGTCAGGCTTCGTGTTCGGGCCCAACGACATCTCGCGCGAGACGCGCATCAAGATGCTGCCGGGCCGCGCGGCGATGATCCCGATGATCTCCCATTGCATCCTGGCGACGCGCGCCCATGGCCTCGAAATCCTCGACGGCCCCTATAGCGACATCGCCAACTCCGATGGTTTCGCCACCGAATGCGCGCAAGGCCGCGATCTCGGTTTCGACGGCAAGACGCTGATTCACCCCTCGCAGATCGAAGCCTGCAACGCGATCTTCACCCCGCCGGAGGAGGAAGTCGCGCGCGCGCGAAAGATCATCGCCGCGTTCGAGCTGCCGGAGAACGTCTCGCGCGGCGCGATCCGTCTCGACGGCGCCATGGTGGAGCGGCTGCACGCCGACATGGCGCGGCGCACGATCGAGATCGCGGACGCGATTGCGGCGATGGGGAAGGGCTGAGGGCAGGCGGTTGCGCTCAAGCCGAACGAACATTGACGCGGTTACCGGTATGCTCGGGGAGCCGCGGTTCTCTGAACGACCACGATCCCGGCTTTTCCCGTTGCGGTGGTGAAAGACAATGCTACCCTCACGCTCGATATTGATCCGGGCAAGCATTTGATGCGCATTTTTTTCCTAGCAGTCCTTCTCGTTACGTCATTTCCATTCGCCACGCCGGCGCTTGCGCAGCAGGTTCGGGTTGCGCTCGTCATCGGTAACGGCGCCTATGAGAAGGTAGCCGAGTTGCCGAACCCGACGCGCGATGCGGCCGACATCGGCCGCGCGCTGGAGCGGCTCGACTTCAAAGTCACCCAGGTCAAGAACGCGACTGCGCAAGAGATGAGGAAGTCTGTCGTCGAGTTCGGCCGCTCTGCGGAGGGAGCAGACCTTGCGGTCGTTTTCTATGCCGGACACGGCATGGAGGTCAGCGGCGAGAACTGGCTGATTCCGGTCGGCGCAGAGCTGCGCAGCGATACCGACATCGAAAGCGAGGCCATCAGCCTGCGCTCGGTGAGCCTTCAGGTTTCGAAGGCACGAAAGTTGGGCCTTGTGATACTGGACGCATGCCGCAACAATCCTTTTGCCGCAAAGATGAGACGCTCGCTGAGCACCCGGGCCGTGGCTCGCGGACTCGCTCCGACGGAGCCATCCGATAACGTTCTGATTGCGTACGCCGCCCGGGACGGTACTACGGCAAGCGACGGGGATGGCCGGAACAGCCCATTCACGGCATCGCTCCTTCGCCACATTGAAACGCCGGGGCTGGAGATATCGTTTCTGTTTCGTCGTGTTCGTGACGACGTGATGGCGGCCACCAGACGCGAGCAGCAGCCTTTCGTATACGGCTCTTTGTCGAAGGAAGAGATTTACCTGAGAGCTCCGGTGGCGAGCGCTCAAGCGCCAGTCGCGTCGGCTCCCGCGCCTGCAGATGCCGCGGAGGACGAGAAGTTTTGGCTGGCTATCCAGACGTCCACGGTGGCAGGCCTCTACGAGGAGTTTCTGACCAGGTACCCCCGCAGCAGCCACGCCGCAGAAGCGCGCCAGCGGGTGAAGAATTTCAAGGCCAACGAAGTTGCGGTGCTCTCATCCCCAGCTGCCCCTCCGAAACCGGACGCAAAAACCGTCGTCCGAAATCTATTTGCGCCCGAAGATAACCAGAAAGTTGCAGCCATCGCGGCAGCTCAGCAACTCAAACTGCCAAGCTACGCTATATCGCCTGATCAGAATGATCCGCTCAATGCTAACTCCAGATTTGTCGGCGTGTGGTCCAACAAACGTGGATGGACGAATGGCAAAGGACGGTATGCCATGCTGATCGTTACGGAAGTCTCTGCCACCGGGTTAGCCAAGGGACACTACCTCTGGGGACCGCCGACAAAGGCATCGTGGGTGAAGGATGAGGCGGGGTACCGGTCGTTTGCCGAATACATTGTGAACGACAAATTTTCCATCAGCGGAACACCCGTCACCGTCAGGATGGACAAGAACGTCCTTACGCTGTCGTCCGTCAACAAGGAAAATCCAACTGAGAAGGCGAACATAGAGCTCCGCCCTGTCTGGAAGCTCGTGCCAGCGCCGGAGGATGCTTCAAGCAAGCGCGAGAAAACCTCGCAGCCTCGTGCCGCCAAAAAGGAAAGCGCGGCCGAACCGAGCCCGTCAGGCAATGTCAGTGGGACGAGCATGGAAGAGCGCTATCGTGCTTGCAGAAAACTCGTCAAAGGATTTGCCCGGCGCGAGGCTTGTGCCCGTACGGGCGTGATCTAGCACCGGCGGGACATCCTGCCGCTAAACTAATCCTTTGATAAGGGCAACGCCTTAGCGATGCGCGTGATCCGCACGGTCGAGCGACTCCAGTGTCGAGGCATTGGCGCAGAAGCCGTGATAGTTCTCCGCGGCGGTGCCGTCGGCCAGCTCGCGATCGCAGTGGCCCTTGTGGCTGCAAAGCGCGCACACCCGCTCCATGTCGCGCAGCAGCAGCGGATGCGCGCGGCCGAGCCCTTCGGCACTGATGCCGAGCTGCTCCAGCATCTTCGGCAGCTCGTCGGCGGCGTGCTTGCCGTGACGGACCAGATCTTCCAGATCGTCAGGCGCGATCCGCAGGTCTTGCGCGATCCGGTCGAAATCGGCGCGGTCGAGCTGCCGGATCTCGTTCAGCTCGCGGCGATGCTTCAGCCAGCTTGCAAAGGACTCGATGAGGTCCTGGACAATGGGATAAGGCCTGGTTGCGGTGCTCATGCGAAGCTCCATTCGAACGACGGAATTGGAGCGAGATTAGGCACAATGGTGCAGGTGCGCGTTGCGCTGGATCAAATACAGCTCTCGTGTCCCGGACGCGCTGCAGCGTGAAGCGCTGCTCGCAGAGCCGGAGCCATCTCGCCGCATCGCTGGGCCCCGGCTCAGCAACGCACCGCTTCGCGCTGCGCTGCGTCCGGGCGCGAGAGCGCCGCACAGCGGAGAAAATTATGCGAACCGCTCCGCCGCCCACGCATACAGGCTGCCCGGGATCGGCTTCTCACCGCCGCGGCCCTTGGGCGAGATATGCAGGCCGATGATGTCGCGGTCGGTGACGAGGCCGAGATAGCTCGAGGGATCGAAGAACAGTTTTGGCTCGGCATGCACGGCGTAGAACGATTGCTTCGGCAAGGCGCAGTGCAGCTCGCCGGTGCGGCGCGCGAGCGCGGTGAGTGCCGCCGGCCCGAAGATCGCGACGCGGATGTCGGAGAGGCGGTTCGAGCCGCCGCGCAGGCGGCGCATCGCAAACGTGACGCGATGGCGCAGCGACAGCCAGTTCGGCGTCAGCTCCTCCTGCTCCATCAGCTCTTCGAAAGCGGCAACGATGCCGTGTTCAGGTGGAAGGTAAATCACGGAGTTGCCGAGCTGGCGCGGCCGCTCCCACGCGAAATAGGGCTTTGCCGGATCGATCTCGACGGGCCTGAGCAGCAGCACGTCGGCGTCGAGCCAGAGGCCGAGGTCCTTCGCCATCAGCTTCATGCGGAAGAAGTCGCTGAACTGAAGCGTGGTCCAGTCGCGCCAGCTGCCGTCCGGCTGCGGCGGTCGCAATCGTTCGGAGAACGCATGTGGCAGGATAGCTTCGGCATCGGCATTCTCGACGCCTGCGGGCAGGCCGGGAATGGTGTCAAAACTGTAGACCGTGACCTTGTGGCCGGCAGCCAGCTGCGAGCGCAGACAGGTCTGGCGCAAGGCGTCCATCGGGCCGTGCCAGAAGGTGACGATGTCGGGCAGCATGCGCGGAGCTTAGAGCATGATCCGGAAAAGTGTGCAGCGGTTTTCCGACAAGATCATGCTCGAAAGATACGGGATAATCAGAACAAAGAAAAAGCCCCGGCGCTTGTAGCACCGGGGCTTGAACAAAAACTTGAGATCAGGCCCAGGCGCGTTCGCGCTTTAGCTTGTCCTCATAGGTGTCGATCGAGGCCTTCTTCTCCATCGTCAGGCCGATGTCGTCGAGGCCGTTGATCAGGCAGTGCTTGCGGAACGGGTCGATCTCGAACTTGACCTTGCCGCCGTCGGGACCGCGGATCTCCTGGTTCGGCAGGTCGATCGTCAGCGTCGCGTTGGCGCCGCGCTCGGCGTCGTCGAACAGCTTGTCGAGGTCTTCCTGGGCCACGCGGATCGGCAGAATGCCGTTCTTGAAGCAGTTGTTGTAGAAGATGTCGCCGAACGAGGTCGAGATCACGCAGCGGATGCCGAAGTCGAGCAGCGCCCAGGGCGCGTGCTCGCGGCTCGAGCCGCAGCCGAAATTGTCGCCG
>NZ_JADPJF010000151.1:684829-698410 GCF_023073295.1 Bradyrhizobium sp. 23
TTCTCGCTGCCGTCGTCCTTGTAGCGCTGCTCGGAGAAGAGCCCCTTGCCAAGGCCGGTGCGCTTGATGGTCTTGAGGTACTGCTTCGGAATGATCATGTCGGTGTCGACATTGATGATCTTCAGCGGCGCCGCGACGCCTTCCAGCGTGGTGAACTTGTCCATGGTTGCGCTTTCCCGGGATGGTCTAGGGAACCGGTATTTATCGCGATCGGGGCGGAAATCCTAGGCCGAATTCGGCAGATCTCGTCTGCCTAACCGGGCTCTCTGCTCAACCCGGCTCTTGAGCCTCGATCGCGGACATATCGTCGTCCGACAGGCCGAAATGATGGCCAATCTCGTGGATCAGGACGTGGCGAACGATATGGCCGAGGCTTTCGTCGTGCTCGGCCCAGTAATCCAGGATCGGCCGGCGGTAGAGCCAGACCATGTTGGGCAGCCGCGCCACGTCGGCAAAACTCTGCTGCGGCAGGCCGACGCCCTGGAACAGGCCGAGCAGGTCGAACTCGCTCTCGCATGCCATCTCGTCCAGGACTTCCTCGGTGGGGAAGTCGTCGACGCGGATGATCACGCCCTCGCACAGCCTACGAAACTCCGCCGGCAGGCGTTCGAACACTTCATGCGCCATCGCTTCCATCTCGGCCAGCGAGGGCGCTTTCAATTCCGTCCACATGGGCTTCTCATAGCGTGGGTTTCGCGGCGATGCATCCGGCTTTATAAGCGCGGCGAGGTTGACGAGCGCCGTCAAAACGGGGAGCGTAGGCCTCGAAGTGGACGTTCAGGTGGGCAGAAAAATGCGAGCGAAAACAGCGCTGACGCTACTGTGCATGGGGTTGTTTTCGCAGTTTTGCGTTGGCGCGGAGGCCCAGACCGCGGCTCCCGGGATCAGGCTGGCCCAAGCGGCCTCGCGAGACGATCTGCCGCCGCCGCGCAAGCGGACCCCGGCGCGCCTGCGCGTCACGCCCTATTACAGTCCGGATGGCGTCTATCCCCGCTACAATCCCGGTCCCGATGCGGTCCGCGAGTGCAACGCCACCTATGTGCAGGAATATCGCCCGAGCGGCACGGTGATCGTGCCGCATATGAGCTGCTACTGGCGCCGGGGCTGATACGAGCGCGATGCCGTCGCGCGCCGATGAAGCGCCATGTTGCAGGCAGAGGCCGTCATGATGAGATGGATCGCGTTGGCCGTCGCTGCCGGACTTGCCGCAGGCCTGCCTCACGCTTTTGCAGCGCATAGGGTGACGAAGCTGCCGGATGCCTCGGCAGGGCGCGCGGCGTTCGACGGAGGGCGACATGTGCGGCCCGACATCATGCATTACGCTCCGCGTCCTGATCCGCATTATTACGCGCGGCCGGTCTTCTACCGCCCCTATCCCTATGCCGTGCCGGCGCCATTCGTGTTCGGCTATGGACCGTGGCGGTGATGCACTAGCCTGCAGGCGCTTCCGCGGAATGCCGTTCATTCATGATGGGTTCACGTCGCTGTCCGTAATTTAATCTCGGGAGCGACCGCCAATGAACACGGATGACGCGAGCCGGGAGCGAGCGTCGCAACTCCGCTGTCCAGATTCAGGGAGAAGTCGATGCTGAGGATATTGGGTCTCAAGGCAAGCCGGATGCGCTTGCTCGGAATTGCGGCCGCCGCGACGCTGATGTTGTCGGCCGGCACGACGCGCCGCGCTGAAGCGATGACACCAGTCAATCCGACCGCGTTGCCTGCGGCGAAGGCCGCAAGTGACGACATGATCCAGGTTCGCCACGGCGGCGGCGGTGGTGGTGGACATGGCGGCGGCTTTCATGGCGGCGGCGGTTTCCACGGTGGAGGCGGCTTCCACGGTGGCGGAGGACATATCGGTGGCTTCCGCGGCGGTGGTTTCCACGCTGGTGGCTTCCGGGCCGCACCCGCCTTTCATGGCGGCGGCTATCGTTACGGCGGAGTTCGCCACTATGGCGGAGGCGGATTCCATCGCTACGGCATCTATCGTCCCGCCTATTACGGCCATCGCCATTTCCACCGGCGCTACTATGGCGGCTACTATCCCTATTACAGCCATCCGCGCCGCTGCCGGGTCATCTGGACCTATTACGGCCCGCGCCGCGTCTGCCGCTGGCATCGCTGGCACCATCCGTATCGCTATTGGTAAGCACGACCGAAATGAAAAGGGCGCCTCGACGGCGCCCTTGTTCATCCGGTGGCCTAAAGCCAATCCTTCAGTTTCCACGTCGCCGACGTCCAGCGCGTGAGGTTCTCCAGCTTCCATTGCTTGAACATCGCCGGCGGCCAGCGGCTGAGCTTCGAGGCCTCCTCGACCTCGGGCTTGGCGACCATGCGCAGCGGTGCCGCGCGCCGCCGGTGCTGGGGCGTCGCCGCGCTGATCAGATCGACATATTCAGGCTTGCTGGCCATGAGCTGGTGTCCTCGCGAAACGCTCGCGAGGACACAGTGTCGGCGCTGCCGATTAACGGCGGTTTGCCGCAATCACTCAAATTGCAGGGAGCAGCTTACCGCCACTCCCTGATGTCGACGAAGTGACCCGCGATCGCAGCGGCTGCGGCCATCGCCGGCGACACCAGATGGGTGCGGCCCTTGAAGCCCTGGCGGCCCTCGAAGTTGCGGTTCGAGGTCGAGGCGCAGCGCTCTTCCGGAGCCAGCTTGTCGGGGTTCATCGCGAGGCACATCGAGCAACCGGGCTCGCGCCATTCGAAGCCGGCCTTGATGAAGATCTTGTCCAGACCTTCAGCCTCGGCCTGCTCCTTCACGAGGCCGGAGCCCGGCACGACCATGGCGTTGACGCCGCCTGCGACCTGCTTGCCTTCCGCGATCTTGGCGGCGGCGCGCAGATCCTCGATCCGGCCGTTGGTGCAGGAGCCGATGAAGATGCGGTCGAGCTTGATGTCGGTGATCTTCGTCCCCGCGGTCAGGCCCATGTATTTCAGCGCGCGGTGCTTCGACAGGCGCTTGGCCTCGTCCGCGATCTTGTCGGGATCGGGCACGCTGCCGGTGACCGAGATCACGTCTTCAGGGCTCGTGCCCCAGGTCACGATCGGCGGCAGCTTCGCGGCATCGAGCCGCAGCTCGTGGTCGAAATGCGCGCCCTCGTCCGAGCGCAGCTTCTCCCAGTAACGCATCGCCGCGTCCCAGTCGGCGCCCTTCGGTGCCTTCGGGCGGCCGCGCAGGAAGTCGAACGCCTTCTGGTCCGGCGCGACCAGTCCGGCGCGTGCACCGCCTTCGATCGACATGTTGCAGACCGTCATGCGGCCTTCCATGCTGAGCGCACGGATCGCGTCGCCGGCGTATTCGAGCACGTAGCCGGTACCGCCCGCGGTGCCGATCTCGCCGATGATGGCGAGGATGATGTCCTTGCCCGTCACGCCATCCGGCAATTTGCCGTCGACAGTGACGCGCATGTTCTTCGCCTTCTTCTGGATCAGCGTCTGCGTCGCCAGCACATGTTCGACTTCCGACGTGCCGATGCCGTGCGCGAGCGCGCCGAACGCACCATGCGTCGAGGTGTGGCTGTCACCGCAGACGATGGTGGTGCCGGGCAGCGTAAAGCCCTGCTCGGGGCCGATGACATGGACGACGCCCTGACGCTTGTCGAACTCGTCGTAATATTCGATGCCGAATTCCCGGGCGTTGTCGGCCAGTGCCTTGATCTGCTCGATGCTTTCAGGGTCGGGGTTCGGCTTGGTGCGGTCGGTGGTCGGCACGTTGTGGTCGACGACGGCCAGCGTCTTCTCCGGCGCGCGCACCTTGCGTCCGGTGGCGCGCAAGCCTTCGAACGCCTGCGGTGAAGTGACCTCGTGCACCAGATGGCGATCGATATAGAGCAGGCAGGTGCCGTCCTCGGCTTCGTGCACCAGATGGTCGTTCCAGATCTTGTCGTACAATGTGGTCGGCTTGGACATGAGCGTCAGCTCCAGGAATGTTGTGTAGAGCGGGTTGCGCGGATAGCGCGCGGGCAACAAAATCGTCAGCGCAGCTTTTAGGCTGCGCGCGTAAGCTCTGACGTTGCCGAGGTCGCGAAGCGTCCGAAGAACCGGCCAGGCAGCCGCGAGCGATCGTCGATGACGACGCGCTTGACGGGCGAGAGGCTGGTCAAATCTGGAAACATTCCAAGAATATATAGCAGGCCGAACCGGAATCGCGAGGGCTTTGACGCGCACGGCTGACGCAACAAAAAAGCGCGGGGTTGGCCCCGCGCTTTTGGAAACTCGCCTGTAAGCGGAGCTTACTCGTTGACGGCAGCCGGACGGTCCTGCTTCTTCTCGACGATGCGGGCCGACTTGCCGCGAAGGTTGCGGAGATAATAGAGCTTGGCGCGACGCACCTTGCCGCGGCGCACCACCTTGATCGAGTCGATCATCGGCGACATCACCGGGAACACGCGCTCCACGCCTTCGCCGTACGAAATCTTGCGCACCGTGAAGCTCTCGTTGAGACCGCCGCCGGAACGGCCGATGCAAACGCCTTCA
This sequence comes from Bradyrhizobium sp. 23, assembly GCF_023073295.1. Lineage (NCBI taxonomy): Bacteria > Pseudomonadati > Pseudomonadota > Alphaproteobacteria > Hyphomicrobiales > Nitrobacteraceae > Bradyrhizobium > Bradyrhizobium sp. 23. The sequence continues at coordinate 689,308 of NZ_JADPJF010000151.1, forward strand.
TAGGCCTGCACGCGGGTGCGGTCGCCTTCGACGACCTTCACGTTGACGATCACGGTATCGCCGGGGCCGAATTCCGGAATCTCCTTGTTGGCGGAGAGCTTGTCGAATTGCTCTTTTTCGAGCTGTTGGATCAGGTTCATGGGTAAATCTCCATCGGCGCGCCCAGCCTTGGAAAACGGGGGCTGCGCGAAATTCGTTTATCCAGCCATTGCGGATGTGGCCGCTGCTATAAGGCAAGCCGGAGCGTTTGTCACCCGTCTGTCTTGTTTTTTGGCGTTTTTTGGCGTCCGCCCCGATTCGGGACTTTGCTCGGGATCCGGGCCCACAAATCCGGTCGCCGGGCCGCGGTCAGGGCCTCGGATTCCTCCCGCCGCCAGCTGGCGACCTTGGCATGGTCACCGGAGGTCAGGATCTCCGGAATCGGGGTTCCCTCGAACCGCTGCGGCCGGGTGTATTGGGGGTATTCGAGCAGGCCGTCCGAGAAGCTTTCCTCGGTTCCCGAGGCCTCCTTGCCCATCACGCCCGGAAGCAGCCGAACACAGGCGTCGATCAGGGCCAAGGCCGCGATTTCGCCGCCGGAGAGGACGTAATCCCCAATCGAGACCTCCTCCAGGCCCCGCCCGTCGATCACGCGCTGGTCCACCCCCTCGAACCGCCCGCAGACGATCAGAGGACCCGGGCCCTTGGCGAGTTCGAGAACCCGGGCCTGGGTCAATGGCCGACCCCTCGGGCTCATCAGCAGTTTCGGCCGGTCCGGCCCGATCCCGGCGGCATCGATCGCGGCCGCCAGAACATCGGCCCGAAGCACCATGCCCGGTCCGCCGCCGGCCGGGGTGTCATCGACACTGCGGTGGCGGTCGGTGGCCGAGGCCCGGATGTCCCGCGCCTCCAGCTCCCAGAGCCCGCCAGCCAGCGCCCGGCCGGCCAGGCTCACGCCCAGCGGCCCCGGAAACATCTCCGGAAACAGCGTCAGCACCGTCGCGCGCCAGGGTGAGGGGTTGGTCATCGGATCTCAGTTATTGTCGTCCCGGACAAGCGGAGCGCAGATCCGGGACCCAGAACCACCGCACTTCGTTTGGCGACGGCTGGCGCGATCAGCTTAGCTAAAAATTCTGGCACTGTGGTTATGGGTCTCGGCCTTCGCCGGGACGACCCGGGGAGGGATCCTCGCCCGCGATCTCCTGCGGCAGCGCGATCACGACGCGGCCGCCGGCGATGTCGACCTCCGGCACCACCGCATCGGTGAACGGCAGCAGCATCGTGGTGCCTGTGGGCGGCGCAATCTCGATGATGTCACCGGCGCCGAAATTGTGGATCGCGAGCACGCGGCCGAGCGCATCGCCGGCCATGGTGACGGCGGCGAGCCCGATCAGATCGGTGTGGTAATATTCGCCCTCGTCCGTCGCGGGCAGCTTTTCGCGCGCGACGTAGAGCTCGATGCCGTTGAGGCGCTCGGCCTCATCGCGAGTCGTGACGCCCTTGAACGTTGCAACCAGATGATCCTTGGCCGCGCGCGCCGTTGCGACCTCGAACTGGCGCTTGCCGTCCTTGGACGAAAGCAGACCGTAGCTCCGCACGGCAAACGGATCTTCCGTGAAGGTCCACAGTTTGACCGCGCCGCGCACACCATGCGCGGCGCCGATCCGCGCGACGCAGACCAGCGCCGGCATGATCTGGCCTTAACCCTTCGCGGCGGCTTCGGCCTGCGCCTTGCGCTCCTTGCGCGGCACGGCCTTCTCGGGGTTGTTGCGCACTTCGCGCTTCTTGACGCCGGCGGCGTCGAGGAAGCGCGATACACGGTCCGACGGCTGCGCGCCCTTGGCGAGCCAGGCCTTCACCTTGTCCATGTCGAGCTTCAGCCGGGTCTCGTTGTCCTTCGGCAGCAGCGGGTTGAAATAGCCGAGACGCTCGATGAAGCGGCCATCGCGCGGAAAGCGCGAATCGGCGACGACGACGTGATAGACGGGACGCTTCTTGGTGCCAGCGCGGGCGAGACGGATAACGACGGACATCTAAGTTCTCCTTCAAAGTACGTTTTGTTCGGTTGATTGGTATTCCGCGTTGCGCGAGACCGCTGCGATCTCCCGCGACGAATTCCTCATTTCTTCTTGCCAGGGAAACCGCCGAGACCCGGCAGCATCGGCTTGCCGCTCAGCCCGGTCAGGCCCGGAACGTTCGGCAGACCCTGGCGCAGCCCGGCAGGTAGATCCTTCGGCAGGCTGGGCAGACCCTGTCCGCCGCCACCCTGCATCTTCTCCTGCAGCGCCTTCATCTCTTCCGGCGAAGGCGGCTTCATGCCGCCGCCAAAGCCCATCGCCTGCGCTATGCCCGCGAGCGGACCGCGCTTGCCGGAGCCCATGGCCTTCATCATATCGGCCATGTTCCGGTGCATCTTGAGCAGCTTGTTGACCTGCTCGACGCTCTGGCCGGAACCTGCGGCGATGCGCTTCTTGCGGCTGGCCTTGAGCAAATCGGGATGACGGCGCTCGTCGCGCGTCATCGAATCAATCACCGCGACCTGGCGCTTCAAAATCTTGTCGTCGATGCCGGCGGCCGCGATCTGGTTCTTCATCTTGGCGATGCCGGGCATCATGCCCATCAGGCCGCTGATGCCGCCCATATTGGCCATCTGCAACAGCTGCTCGCGCATGTCGTTGAGGTCGAACTGACCCTTGCGCATGCGCTCGGCGGTGCGCGCGGCCTTTTCGGCATCGATGTTGGCGGCAGCGCGTTCGACCAGCGAGACCACGTCGCCCATGCCGAGGATGCGGCCGGCGATACGATCAGGATGGAAATCCTCCAGCGCATCGGTCTTTTCGCCGGTGCCGAGCAGCTTGATCGGCTTGCCGGTGACCGCGCGCATCGACAGCGCGGCGCCGCCGCGGCCGTCGCCGTCCACGCGCGTCAGCACGATACCGGTGAGGCCGACGCGCTCGTCGAAGGCGCGAGCGAGATTGACGGCGTCCTGGCCGGTGAGGCTGTCCGCCACCAGCAGCACTTCATGCGGATTGGCGGCGGCTTTGATCGCTGCCGCTTCCGCCATCATCTCTTCGTCGAGCGTGGTACGGCCGGCAGTGTCGAGCAGCACGACGTCGTAGCCGCCGAGCTTGCCGGCCTCGAGCGCGCGCTTCGCGATCTGCGCCGGCTGCTGGCCGGCGACGATCGGCAGCGTCGGAATGTCGAGATCGCGGCCCAGGACGGCCAGCTGCTCCATCGCCGCGGGACGGTAGATGTCGAGCGACGCCATCAGCACCTTGCGCTTGTCGCGCTGGACCATGCGACGGGCGAGCTTTGCGGTGGTGGTGGTCTTGCCGGAGCCTTGCAGACCGACCATCATGATCGGCACCGGCGGCACGGAATTGATGTCGATGGTCTGGCTTTCGGCGCCGAGCGTGTTGATCAGCTCGTCATGGACGATCTTGACCACCATCTGGCCTGGCGTCACCGACTTGACGACGGTGGCGCCGATCGCCTGCTCGCGGACCCGCTCGGTGAAGCTGCGCACCACCTCTAACGCGACGTCGGCTTCCAGCAGTGCGCGGCGCACTTCGCGCATCGCGGCGTCGACGTCCTTTTCGGTCAGCGCACCGCGCCCCGTCAGACGATCGAGAATGCCGCCAAGCCGTTCCGACAGATTGTCGAACAATGCCGTTGTCCTTTTTTCACCTCTCCCCGCAAGCGCGGGGCGAGGGAGCAGAAATCCAAACACCTTCACGCCCGAGGGCGCATCGCGCTGTCGGGCGTTGGCCTCTGGCCTCTGGGACCAGTCGGCGGGTCGAAAAGAAAGCCTTTCCGAGAAGTGCCGGGGTTAAACGCCGCTGACGCCCGAAAGTCAAGGAAAGTTAGGGTGGCCGGGGCTGCTTTGGAAGGCAAAGCCTTGAAAAGATGAACTTTCCGGCGGCGGGTTCCTTTTCCGCAGACCCCGCCCATATAGCGGTGATGTCCTCCCCCTCCGACCATCTTTGAAGCCAGTTCCGTGCCGATCACCCGCCGCCGCCTTTTCGGACTGCTCGCCGGTGCCGGCGCATTGGTCGGCGTGCCCTCCCTTTGGATGTCCCGCATGAAAACCTATGACGGCCCGGTCTCCGACCATTTCGACGGCCTGAACTTCTTCGATCCGGACGGCGTGCCGCCGAAATCGCTTCGTGAGGTCCTGCGCTGGCAATTCGGCGGCAAGCGGCAGCGCGCGACTTGGCCGGATTGGGCGCCGAGCCCCCATGCCGACGCCCCGCCCGACCGCGTCCACGGCGACAAGGTGCGGCTCTCTTTCGTCGGCCACGCCAGCTGGCTGATCCAGACCGGCGGCCTCAATATTCTCGTCGATCCCGTCTGGTCGACGCGGGTCTCGCCCGTCAGCTTCGCCGGGCCGAAACGGCACAACGATCCCGGCATTGCGTTCGACAAGCTGCCGAAGATCGATGTCGTGCTGGTCTCGCACGGCCATTACGATCATCTCGACATGGCGACGCTGTCGCGGCTCGCCAAGAATTTTGCGCCGCGTGTGGTGACCCCGCTCGGCAATGACGTCACGATGCGCAGCACCGATGCGACGATCAAGGTGGAAGCGTTCGACTGGCATGATCGCGTCGAGCTCGGCGGCGGTATCGCCGTGACCCTGGTGCCGACCCGGCACTGGTCGGCGCGCGGCATGTTCGATCGCAACAAGGCGCTGTGGGCGAGTTTCGTGCTGGAGACGCCTGCGGGGAAAATCTACGTCGTCTGCGATTCCGGCTACGGCGATGGCGGGCATTTCCGCCGCGTCGCCGAGAGGCACGGGCCGCTCCGCCTGGCGATCCTCCCGATCGGCGCCTATGAGCCGCGCTGGTTCATGCACGACCAGCACATGAACCCGGAAGACGCGGTGAAGGCGCTCGCGGATTGCGGCGCGCAAGCCGCACTCGGGCATCACCACGGCACGTTTCAGCTGACCGATGAAGCAATCGATGCGCCGGCGAAAGCGCTGGTCGAGGCGCTCGATGCCGCGAAGGTTCCGCAGGAAAGATTTGTGGCGATGAAGCCGGGGCAGGTGGTGGAGATCTAGCTTCGCCGTCGCTTCGAACCCGCTGTCGTCCCGGCCTAGTGCGCAATTGCGGCCGGGACGACAATGGAGTCTGTAGCGGCAGCTGCCCCTACTGCTCTTTCGCCTTGATCGCCCAGCTCACATTCACCGTCACCGCTAGCGTTTCCTCGCCCGGCGCGACCGCGGCCTGCGGTACGGCCATGGGAGCTGCGGCCATGCGTCCCTTGAACAGCGGCATCGGGGCGCCGCCTTCGGAGACGCTGAGCGGTGCACCCAGCGTGACGCCGGTCGCCTTGGCGTAGATCTCCGCTTTGCGGCGGGCGTCTGCGACAGCTTTCTCGCGGGCATCGTCGAGCAGTTTCGAGGCCTGCGTAACCTCGAAGGAGATGTTGCCGATATCATTGGCGCCGGCGCCGACCAGCGTGTCGATGATGGCGGCGACCTTGGTCACGTCGCGGATCTTCACGGTGACGCGGTTTGAGGCGCGGAAGCCGACCACGGGCGAGGCGCCGGTGGATTTGTTCTGGCCGTATTGCGGCTGCAGCGACAGCCGCGAGGTCTGGTAGTCCTTCTCGTCAATGCCTGCGCCCTTCAGCGCCAGCAGCACCTTGCCCATCGCGGCGTTGTTGGCGTCGGAGGCTTCCTTCGCAGACTTGGCGTCGTTGGCGACGCCGGCGTCGATCTGCGCCAGATCAGGCGCGGCGGAGATCGTGGCTTCGCCGCTCACGGAAATCGCGGACGGAAAATCGTCGGCGAGCGCAGGCGTTGCCAGCATCGTGGCGGCAAAGGACGCAACAAGGGAGGTCAAAAGGATGGCAGGCTTTTTCATCGGTTTCACTTCAGCGGCACGAAAACATTGATCACGAGCTTGTCCTCCGCCGTCTTCAGGGGATCGGTGAGGTATTCCTCGATGAAGGTGTCCTTGGCTTCCAGCTTCTTGTCGTCGAGATGATTGGTGATCGCCTCATAGGTGTTGTCCATGTTGTCGTAGGAGCCGCGATGAACGAATTTCAGCGCCTTGCCCTCCGGCGATTTGCCGACGCTCATGTCCTTGGGCAGGTTCTTCGGGTCCTGCTCGACCGGGATCTCGGCTAGGAAGGTGAAGCCGGTGTCGTCGGTCGAGGTGTAGACGATCATCGAATTGCCGGCGTGCTTGATGCCCTGCTTGTCCAGCAGCGTGTTCAGCGCCTTGAAGGCGTCAATCAGCGTGTCGAAGGCCGAGTCCCAATTGGCAGTGCCCTTGACCATCAAAACCTTCTTGGACTCGAGCGTGGTCTCCTGGCCGAAAGGATCGGCCGTCTGCACGGGAGCCGGCGTCGCGGCGGCAGCCGGGGGCGGAGTGGCCGGGCTGGGTGACGCACTGGCGGCTGGCGAGGGCGAGGTTGCAGGGGACGTTGCAGGGCTTGGCGTGGCGCTGGCCGCCGGCGAGGGCGTGGCGACGGGGGCAGCGCTCGCGGCCGGGGCGGGCGAAGCCGACGGGGCCGGCGAGGGGCTCGCTGATGCGGCCGGTGCCGGGCTCGGCGTTTGGGCCAGCGTGGCGGACAGACTAAACGACAAGGCCGCTGCCGGGATCAGCGCGGCCAAAACGAGACGACGAAACCTGAACATTTTTATTCTCCCCAATAGCTTATCCGCCAAGGCCTTACGTCCCCGAAGCCTTAGCCCGGCCGCATGTCCCGGATCGCGCGAATTGCGCCGTTCTAACACGCGAGCGCCGAATTCGTCCCATGACAGATGCGTCATGGCAGCGTCCTGGCTCTTGTCGGCAAATCACTGGCCAAGAGGGCCAAGGATCGCCATATAAGGCAGGCGAAATTCGGGAATTTTCATGAGCGCGCTGGCCAACCACGCATTTGCCAAGATGAACGGCATCGGCAACGAGATCGTCGTTGTCGACATGCGCGATTCCACCTCAAAGGTCACCCCGGACGATGCCCGCGCGGTGGCATCGCCGCGAGGCGGCGTGCCCTACGACCAACTCATGGTGCTGCAGAAGCCGCGCTTCGACGGCACCGAAGCGTTCATCAGCATCTACAACAGAGACGGCTCCGAGGCCGGCGCCTGCGGCAACGGCATGCGCTGCGTCGTGCGGCGCATCTTCGAAAAGACCGGCCAGAGCACGGCAACGTTCGAGACGGCCGCGGGCCTGCTCAATGCCTGGCAGGGTCCGGCGCCGGATCTTTATACGGTGGACATGGGCGCGCCGAAGTTCGGCTGGCAGGACATTCCGCTCGACCAGGAATTTCGTGACACCCGCTACATCGAATTGCAGATCGGCCCGATCGACAATCCGATCCTGCATTCGCCCTCGGTGGTCAGCATGGGCAATCCGCATGCGATCTTCTGGGTCGATGACGTCAACGCCTACGACCTCGAGCGTTTCGGTCCGCTGCTGGAGAACCATCCGATCTTCCCGGAGCGCGCCAACATCACGCTAGCCCATATCGTCGATCCCCAGCACGTCACGATCCGCACCTGGGAGCGCGGCGCCGGCCTGACCAGGGCCTGCGGCTCGGCCGCATGTGCCACGGCGGTCGCGGCGGCGCGGCTGAAGCGCGCCGAGCGCAATGTCGAGATCACGCTGCCCGGCGGCAAGCTCGGGATCGAATGGCGCGAGCGCGACGATCACGTGCTGATGACGGGCACGGCGACCTTCGAATATGAAGGCCGTTTCGATCCGGCGCTGTTCGCGCCGGTCGGGTGATGAGCGTCGACATCGTCACCTTCGGATGCCGCCTCAATGCTTTCGAGGCCGAGGTGATCCGCCGCGAGGCCGAGGGCGCGGGCCTTTCAGATGCCATCGTCATCAACAGCTGCGCCGTCACCAACGAAGCGGTGGCGCAGGCGAGGCAGTCGATCCGCAAATTGAAGCGCGAGCGGCCGGGAGCGCGCATCGTCGTCACCGGTTGCGCGGCGCAGACGCAAAGCGGCATGTTCGCCGAGATGGCCGAGGTCGATCGCGTCGTCGGCAATGACGACAAGATGCGGTCGTCTGCGTGGCGCGAGGCGCGTACGGCGTTCGATCTCGGTACGAGCGAAAAAATCGCCGTCAGCGACATCATGGCGGTGAAGGAGATGGCGCCGCATCTCATCGACGGCTTTGCGAGCGGGCTGCCCCGCGTGTTCGTGCAGGTGCAGAACGGCTGCGACCATCGCTGCACCTTTTGCATCATTCCGTTCGGGCGCGGCAATTCGCGCTCGGTGCCGATGGGCGCCGTGGTCGATCAGGTCCGGGCATTGGCCGAGCGCGGCCATGCCGAGATCGTGCTGACGGGCGTCGACCTCACCAGCTACGGCACTGACCTGCCGGGCACGCCCAAGCTCGGCATGCTGACGAAGCAGATTTTGCGGCATGTGCCGGAGCTGAGGCGCCTGCGCATCTCCTCTATCGATTCGATCGAGGCGGACAGCGATCTGTTGGATGCAATTGCTGAGGATTCGCGGCTGATGCCGCATCTGCACCTGTCGCTGCAGTCCGGCGACGACATGATCTTGAAGCGCATGAAGCGGCGGCATACGCGCGGCGACGCCATCGCGTTCTGCGACCAGGTCCGCCGGCTGCGCCCGGATATCGCGCTGGGGGCCGACATCATCGCGGGCTTTCCGACCGAGACCGAGGAGATGTTCTCGCGCTCGCTCGATCTGGTCGAGCAATGCGGCCTGACGTTCCTCCACGTCTTCCCCTATTCGCCGCGTCCCGGCACGCCGGCCGCGCGGATGCCACAGGTGGCGGGCGGTGCAATCAAGGAGCGTGCGAAGCGGCTGCGCTCGGCCGGTGAGACCGCGCTCCTGCAGCGGCTGCAAGCCGAGATAGGCGCCACGCGTGAGGTGCTGATCGAGAGCGACGGTCAGGGACGGACGGAGCATTATCTGCCGGTGGCGATTGCGGGCGAGCGTGTGGGGAGTGTGGTGTCGCTGCGGATTGCCGGTCGCGATGGCGCGCGGCTGACGGTGTGATGCTTCCTTCCCTTCTCCCCTTGTGGGAGAAGGTGGCGCGAAGCGCCGGATGAGGGGTTGCTTCCGCGTACTCAACTCAATGTGGACTCGCGGAGAGAGACCCCTCACCCGTCTCGCCGCTGCGCG
>NZ_JADPJF010000151.1:698499-704831 GCF_023073295.1 Bradyrhizobium sp. 23
CACCCTCTCCCACAAGGGGAGAGGGAAAAACTACAACGCCCGCACCTGCCAGAAGCGCAGCGTCCGCCGCGCATTCTCCGGGGTCATGCGCGCGTAATGGCTTTGAGCCCTTGCGATATCGGCCGGCTTCATCGCGCCGCTCGCAAAGCGGCTTTCGAGCACGGCGGCGGTGGTTTCCCAGCTGAGCTGCGCTGCCTTGCACGGCACCAGCAGGCCGTCCTCGCGCAGGCTTTGCATCAGCGGGCGGATGACTTCGACAGTCGATCCCGACAATGCCGCCAATGCGGCCACCGCTTCTTCATAACGGCGCTGTGTTGCGAAGCCGAGCAGCGTCGCTTCGCTGAGCTGGCCGGTCGCCCTGAGACCTGCGACGGCGCGCTTGGCGCCTTCGAAATCGCGGACACCCGACATCTCGCGCTCGACACCGACGGTGACTGCGGCGATCGCGCTCTGGATCTCCTCGAACAGATGCGGCGGCGCGCGCGACAACAGGCGGGTCCGCACGGCCTCGCTCGCCGAGCGCAGCAATTGACGGCGCAGGTCTGACGGCAAATCGACGCGGACGCCGACGCTGACAGCGAGCTCGGGATCGGCCTCCGCCTGTCCGACGATGACGGCAAATCCGCTTCCGGAGACGCGCGCGCCGGGATTGGCGGCGAGCCGCCGGCTGACGCTGGGATAACGTCGCGCCAGCAATGCATCGGTGACGATCTCCTTCAGCCACCAGCGTCCGGCGACCGCGAGCAGATGCGGCTCGCCCTTGGATGATGCGATCTGCACCAGCGCGCCGTCGTCGAGGCGCGCGGATTCCTGCAGCACGGGACCAGCGATGCGGATTTCGTCATTGTTGGCGAGGCGGCGAATGACCGATGGCGGCGCCTGCGCGATCGGCGCGAGCTGCGCGCTGATCTCGGCGAGCGCTACGCGCGCGCCCATGTCGGCGATGGCGCGGAGCTCGATGGTGCCGATCAGGCGATCGAGCACGTCGTCAAACAGTGCGATCTGCTCGTCGTCGAAACTGCCGGCGGAGGACAGGAACAGGTCGGTGACGCGGCGGGCTGTTGCCAGGCCCTTTTCCGCCGAGCCAGTCCGAAGCGCGGACTCGACCTCGTCGATGATCGATAACTCGGCCGTGGACATGACGCGCAGCTCGTCCTGAGCAGATTGACGGAAGCTTGTTCTAAGCAACCGCTATCATTAGAGACGAGCACTGAACGTTTCGTAAACTATAGGGGGCGCTGCGCGGCCTCCTCACCATGAGGGGCGAGCAGTCGGGCTACTCCCCGTTCCACCCGCAGGCGCGGAGCCGCTCGTGCATGTGGGGCGGGGCAGGCGCCACCACGCGGACCGGCTCCTTGTTGCGGGAGATCGGTACCACGATCTCGCGGGAATGCAGGTGCAGCTTCGGCTCGCCGAAGCGCGGGCCGTTGCCGTAAATGTTGTCGCCGAAGATCGGCCAGCCGGTCGCCGACGAATGCACCCGCAATTGATGGGTCCGCCCGGTCACCGGTTCCATGGCGAGCCAGGTCAGGCCATCGCCCCGGCCCATCACCTTCCAGTTGGTGATGGCCTTCTGGCCCTCGGGATCGGGCTTCTGCCACCAGCCTCGCTCGGCGTTCAGCCGTCCGAGCGGCATGTCGATGGTGCCTTCGTCCTCGGTGGGGCCGCTCTCGACGATGGTCCAGTAGGTCTTGCCGATCTTGCCATGCTTGAACAGCAGGCCGAGCGACGCCGTCGCCTTGCGATGGCGGCCGAGCACGAGGCAACCCGAGGTGTCCTTGTCCAGCCGGTGGGCCAGCACCGGCGGCCGCGGCAGGCCGAAACGAAGCGCCTCGAAGGAGGTTTCCAGATTGGCACCGCCCTTGGGTCCGCGATGCACCGGCAGGCCGGCCGGCTTGTCGATGACCAGCATCAATCCGTCGCGATGGAGCACGCGCGCCAGGATTTCGTCGGCCGTCAATTCGGGAACATCGAGCAATTGCAGGACTTTCGGTCAAGACTTTCGTTTGCGAGCCGGAACGGCTAACACACCGCCACCATGAACGATACCACCCCCGAGACCCCCAAGCTGAGCTGGTGGCGCCGCCTGTCCGACGGGCTGAAGCGCACCTCGTCCTCGCTCGGGACCGCGGTCGCCGACCTCGTCACCAAGCGCAAGCTCGACCGCGCCATGCTCGACGATATCGAGGACGTGCTGCTGCGCGCCGACCTCGGCACCTCGGTCGCGGTGCGGATCGCGGATGCGGTTGGCACGGGACGCTACGACAAGGCGATCTCGGCGGACGAGGTCAAGGACGTCGTCGCGACCGAGGTCGAGAAGGTGCTGGCGGCGGTGGCGAAGCCGCTCGAGATCGACGCCGGCAAGAAGCCGTTCGTCATCCTCGTGGTCGGCGTCAACGGCTCCGGCAAGACCACCACCATCGGAAAACTCTCGCAAAAATTCGCGTCCGAAGGCCGCAAGGTGATGCTGGCCGCCGGCGACACCTTTCGCGCGGCGGCGATCGAACAGCTCAAGGTCTGGGGCGAGCGCACCAGGACGCCCGTCATATCAGGCGCGCAAGGCTCGGATTCGGCGAGCCTCGCCTTCAACGCGCTGACGGCGGCGAAGGAGCAGGCCGTCGACCTGCTCCTGATCGACACCGCCGGGCGGCTTCAGAACAAGGCCGAGCTGATGAACGAGCTCGAAAAGGTCGTGCGCGTCATCCGCAAGGTGGACGCGACTGCACCGCATGCGGTGCTGCTTGTGCTGGACGCCACTGTCGGCCAGAACGCGCTGTCGCAGGTCGAGGCCTTCCATCGCACCGCAGGGGTCACCGGTCTCGTGATGACGAAGCTCGACGGCACCGCCCGCGGCGGCATTCTGGTGGCGCTCGCGGAGAAATTCAAACTGCCGGTGCATTTCATCGGCGTCGGCGAAGGCGTCGACGATCTCGCGCCGTTCACCGCGCGTGATTTCGCCCGCGCCATTGCCGGAATCGAAAGCTGAAGAATGGACAAGACCCAGCCGCATCCGCTGTTCAAGCTTGCGACCGAGCTCGGCCCGCTGCTCGTGTTCTTCTTCGTCAATGCGAAGTTCAATCTGTTCGCAGCGACCGGCGCCTTCATGGTCGCGATCGTCGCGGCGATGATCGCCTCCTATGTGGTGACGCGCCACATTCCGATCATGGCGATCGTGACGGGCGTCATCGTGCTGGTGTTCGGCACGCTGACCTTGGTGCTCCACGACGAGACCTTCATCAAGCTCAAGCCGACCATCATCTACGCTTTGTTCGCCGCGATCCTCGGCGGCGGCCTGTTGTTCGGCCGCTCCTTCATCGCCGTCATGTTCGACCAGATGTTCAATTTGACGCCGCAGGGCTGGCGCATCCTGACGCTGCGCTGGGCGCTGTTCTTCGCCGGCATGGCGGTGTTGAACGAGATCGTCTGGCGCACCCAGAGCACCGACTTCTGGGTCAACTTCAAGGTGTTCGGCGTCACGCCGATCACCATGATCTTCGCCATCGCCCAGATGCCGCTGACCAAGCGCTATCACCTCGAGCCGGCGTCGCTGGAAGCGAGCGAGGCCGAGGCGGGCGATGTGAGGAAGGGTTGAGCTCTCAACTCATCATTGCCGGTTGCGGCCACACACTCAACTGTCATCGCCGGGGCGATCCAGTATTCCAGAGACGGTTGTGAGATACGGAGAGGCCGCGGCGTACTGGATGCCCCGGTCAAGCCGGGGCATGACAGCGGTGTTTGGGGTTGGGTCCTTCGCTCACACTGACGACAGAGCTAGCTCCCCGCCGCCTTCAACGCGTTCTCCATCTGCGGCAACAGCACCGTCCGCAAATTCTCCGGCGTGATCGGTCCCACCAGCTTGTAGACGATGGTGCCTTCGCGACCGACGACAAAGGTCTCCGGCACGCCATAGACACCCCATTCGATCGAGGCGCGGCCGTTGGCATCGACGCCGACGTGGCCGAACGGGTTGCCGTAGCGCCCCAGGAAGCGCCGCGCATTGTCGGCGGCATCCTTGTAGTTGATACCGACGAGCTGGAAGCGCTTGTCTTTTGCCAATTCGGTCAGCAGCGGCGCCTCGTCGTGGCACGGCACGCACCAGGACGCCCAGACATTGACGAGGCTGACCTTGCCCTTGAACGCGGCGGGATCGAGGCCGGGGATCTGCACATTGTCAGCCTGCAATCCCTCGAGCGGCGGCAGCGTGGTTTGCGGCGCGGGGCGTCCGATCAGCGCAGACGGAATTCGCGAGGGATCGCCGCTGCCGAGCCGGAACCAGAACAGCAGCGCCAAGCCGATGAAGGCGATCAGCGGCAGCACCATCAGGAAGGTGCGGCGCTGCGGCGGAGCGGACGTCGATTGCTCGCTCATGATTGATCTCTCATGCTCGATCTCTCATGGCCGATCCGTCGCGCTACGGCCGGAGCGGCGGGTCACGCCGCTGCGCTCGAGCTCGCGCAGGCGCTGTGTCTGGCTACGATGATCGAGCACGATCCAGCCGATCAGGATCACGACCACAAGGGCGGCCGCGGCATAGGATGTCACGATGAAAGACGCATAGGGACCGAGCGACATGATCATGCAGCCCCAGCTTCTTTTGACGTGCTGCCTTCACGCGAGCCGGTGCCGACTTCTGCAAACGCCACACGGCTCGCCTGCATCATCTGCAGGGACCGCACGCGCCGTCGCAAAATCTCGTTGCGCATCGCAGCCAGATGCAGCGTGACGAACAGCAGGGTAAACGCGACCGCCATCACCAGCAACGGAATCAGGAATGATCTGTCGAGCGACGAGCCGCCCATCCGCATCACCGAGGCCGGCTGGTGCAGCGTGTTCCACCAGTCGACCGAGAACTTGATGATGGGCAGGTTGATGGCGCCGACTAGGGTCAGCACGGCGGCGGCGCGCGCCGCGCGGGAGGGCTCGTCGACCGCGCGCCACAGCGCCATCAGGCCGAGATACATCAGGAACAGGATCAGCACCGAGGTCAGCCGCGCGTCCCATTCCCAATAGGTGCCCCACATCGGCCGGCCCCACAGCGAGCCCGTGAGCAGCGCAAGGAAGGTGAAGCTGGCGCCGATCGGGGCGGCCGCTTTGGCGGCGACGTCGGCAAGCGGATGCCGCCACACCAGCGTGCCGAGCGAGGCAATGCTCATCACGCCCCATACGAACATCGACAGCCAGGCATTAGGCACGTGGATGAACATGATCTTTACCGTCGCGCCCTGCTGATAGTCGTCGGGTGCGGTGGCAGACTGATAGAGCCCGATCGCGAGCAGGATGATGGTCGCGGCCGCAAGCCATGGCAGCAGCCGCGCCGTCAGCGCGAGGAACCGTGTGGGGTTGGCGAGGTCGATCAGCGTCATGGTATCCTGATAATCACCGGTAAGCGCTCACGCAATCAGCACGAAAGTCCGCAGCGAAAGTTGATCGGGGTCAAGGTCAGTCCAGCCCATCTCAATCCAGCCCATGCTTCAGGCTCGCCGCAGCCGCGAAGGGGCCGATCACGAGACTGACCAGCGACAGCGCGCACAGGATCGAGAACGGCGCGCCGAACGTCATGGGTCCGACGATCGCCGCCTGCGAGGCTGCGACGCCGAAGATCAGCACCGGTATCGACAGCGGCAGCACCAGGACAGCTATCAGCAAGCCGCCACGATGCAGCGTCACCGCCAGCGCCGCACCGACCATCCCGGTAAATGTCAGCGCCGGGGTGCCGGCGAGCAGTGTCAGCGCCACAGCACCGGTTGCGACCATGTCGAGGTTGAGCAGCAGGCCGAGCACGGGGGTTGCGACGATCAGCGGCAGGCCGGCGGCCAGCCAATGCGCCAGCGCTTTCGACGCGCAGGCGAGTTCCAGCGGGGTCCGGCTCATCGTGATCAGGTCGAGCGAGCCGTCCTCGTGGTCGGCCATGAACAGCCGGTCCAGGGTCAGCAGGCTCGCCAGCAGCGCCCCCAGCCACAGGATGGCGGGTCCGAGCCGCGACAGCAGTGCCAGGTCCGGCCCCACAGCAAACGGCATCAGCACCACCACGGTCAGAAAGAACAGCACGCCAATCAACGCCCCGCCCCCGACGCGGAGCGCGATCCGGATATCCCGGCGGATGAGGGCAGACAGGGCGGTCATGCCACTGCTCCCAGAGGTGAGGAGGCAGCGTCGGCCGGTTGCGCCGGGCGAGCTGCGCTCCCTCCCCCCTTGTGGGGGAGGGCGGGGGAGGGGGGTAGCCCCGAGGAAGATGGTTCTTGGGTGCGGGCTGCTAGCAACGGAGCGCCCGCCTGCCGAACGCGAGAACCGAGAGAGTGCGCCGTGTGGCACCCCCCTCCCTGACCCTCCCC
>NZ_JADPJF010000151.1:704943-714601 GCF_023073295.1 Bradyrhizobium sp. 23
GAGTTCGGCCGCTTGGAAACCTGAGGGTCGACCCGAATCACGCCGCACCCCCGATCCGCAGCTCCCGCGAATCGATCCCGAGCGGGGCATGGGTGGCGGCGACGATCAGGCCGCCGCGCGCCAAGTGCCCGCGCATCAATCCGGAAAACATGTCCTGTCCCGCGACATCGAGCGCCGTGGTCGGCTCGTCCAACAGCCAGACGGGGCGGCGGACGGTGAGCAGGCGGGCCAGCGACAGCCGGCGGCGCTGGCCGGCGGACAGGAAGGCGGCGGGCAGATCGGCGGCATGGTCGAGCCCGACGGTGGCGAGTCCCTTGCCGGTGTCGAAACGCTCGCCGCCGAGAAAATCGGCCCAGAACGTCAGATTCTCCGCCACGCTCAGGGCTGGCTTCAGGGCGTCGCGATGACCCAGATAGTGGCATTGCTCCGGCAACGTCAGCTCGGCGTCACCCCCGTCCAGCGCGATCGTGCCGCTCGCCGGAATGAGCAGGCCCGCGATCAGCCTCAGCAGCGAGGTCTTGCCCGATCCGTTGCGGCCGACGACCGCCACGGCTTCGCCGGAGCCGGCCTCGAAATCGAGCGCGGAAAACACCTCGCGCCCGCCCCGCACGCAACTGACCCCGCGTCCGGAAAGCTGCATCTTGCCTCGTATCGATCCGCTCAAAGCCAGGCCTCAGGAAAACTTGGGGTAGCGTATGGGAATTTTTGGCTCGCGGATTGCCGCGGCACGATTGTGGCTGTGGCGGCGCGGTTAGAAAGCTTCTATAAGCCCGGAACTACTTGATGCGGCAACTCAACCTGCCCCTGCAAGTGACTCAGCCTGCCTACGCTGACGGTGTTAAAATACCCTGCCGGGTATAACTGACAATTGGGATTTCCTACATGACCTCGCTCGACAGCTTCAAATGCAAAAAGACCCTCAAGGTCGGCGCCAAGACCTATGTCTATTACAGCCTGCCCACGGCCGAGAAGAATGGTCTGAAGGGAATTTCGAAACTCCCCTACTCGATGAAGGTTTTGCTCGAGAACCTGCTCCGCAACGAGGACGGCCGCTCGGTCAAGAAGGAAGACATCGTCGCGGTGTCGAAGTGGCTGCGCAAGAAGTCGCTGGAGCATGAGATCGCCTTCCGCCCGGCGCGCGTGCTGATGCAGGACTTCACCGGCGTGCCCGCCGTGGTCGATCTCGCCGCGATGCGCAACGCGATGCAGAAGCTCGGGGGCGACGCCGAGAAGATCAATCCGCTGGTGCCGGTCGATCTCGTCATCGACCACTCCGTGATCGTGAACTTCTTCGGGGACAACAAGGCCTTCGGCAAGAACGTCACCGAGGAATACAAGCAGAACCAGGAGCGCTACGAGTTCCTGAAATGGGGCCAGAAGGCGTTCTCGAACTTCTCCGTCGTGCCGCCCGGCACCGGCATCTGCCACCAGGTCAATCTCGAATATCTCTCCCAGACGGTGTGGACCAAGAAGGAGAAGATGACGGTCGGCAAGAAGACCGGCACCTTCGAGGTCGCGTATCCCGACTCGCTGGTTGGCACCGATTCCCACACCACCATGGTCAACGGCCTTGCCGTGCTCGGCTGGGGTGTCGGCGGCATCGAGGCGGAAGCCTGCATGCTCGGCCAGCCGCTGTCGATGCTGCTGCCCAACGTCGTCGGCTTCAAGCTGAAGGGCGCGATGAAGGAAGGCGTCACCGCGACCGACCTGGTGCTGACGGTGACGCAGATGCTGCGCAAGCTCGGCGTCGTCGGCAAGTTCGTGGAGTTCTTCGGCCCCGGCCTCGACCATCTCTCGGTCGCAGACAAGGCAACCATCGCCAACATGGCGCCCGAATATGGCGCGACCTGCGGCTTCTTCCCGGTCGATGCCGCCGCACTGGATTATCTCAAGACCTCCGGCCGCGCCTCGGCGCGCGTCGCGCTGGTGCAGGCCTATGCGAAGGCGCAAGGGCTGTTCCGTACCGCCAAGTCGCCCGATCCGGTGTTCACGGAAACGCTGACGCTCGACCTCGGTGATGTCGTGCCCTCGATGGCCGGCCCGAAGCGCCCCGAAGGCCGCATTGCGCTGCCGTCCGTGGCCGAGGGCTTTTCGCTCGCGCTCGCCAGCGAATACAAGAAGGCCGAGGAGCCGGGGAAGCGCTTCGCCGTCGACGGCAAGAACTTCGACATCGGCCATGGCGACGTCGTGATCGCCGCGATCACCTCCTGCACCAACACCTCGAACCCGAGCGTGCTGATCGGCGCCGGTCTTCTGGCGCGCAACGCCGCCGCGAAGGGCCTCAAGGCAAAGCCGTGGGTGAAGACCTCGCTCGCCCCGGGCAGCCAGGTGGTGGCGGCCTATCTTGCCGATTCCGGTCTCCAGGCCGATCTCGACAAGGTCGGCTTCAACCTGGTCGGTTTCGGCTGCACCACCTGCATCGGTAATTCAGGTCCGCTGCCCGAGGAGATCTCGAAGTCGATCAACGACAACGGCATCGTCGCGGCTGCGGTGCTCTCCGGCAATCGCAACTTCGAAGGCCGCGTCTCACCGGACGTGCAGGCGAACTATCTGGCTTCGCCGCCGCTCGTGGTCGCCCACGCGCTCGCGGGCACCGTCACCAAGAACCTCGCCGTCGAGCCGCTCGGTGAAGGCAAGGACGGCAAGCCGGTCTACCTCAAGGACATCTGGCCGACGACCAAGGAGATCAACGCCTTCATGAAGAAGTTCGTGACCGCGTCGATCTTCAAGAAGAAGTATGCCGACGTGTTCAAGGGCGACACCAACTGGCGCAAGATCAAGACGGTCGAGAGCGAAACCTATCGCTGGAACATGAGTTCGACCTATGTGCAGAACCCGCCCTATTTCGAAGGCATGAAGAAGGAGCCGGAGCCGGTCACCGACATCGTCGAGGCCCGCATCCTCGCCATGTTCGGCGACAAGATCACCACCGACCACATCTCGCCGGCCGGTTCGATCAAGCTCACCTCGCCCGCCGGCAAATATCTCAGCGAGCACCAGGTGCGTCCGGCCGACTTCAACCAGTACGGCACGCGGCGCGGCAACCACGAAGTCATGATGCGCGGCACCTTCGCCAATATCCGCATCAAGAACTTCATGCTGAAGGGCGCCGACGGCAATATTCCGGAAGGCGGTCTCACCAAGCACTGGCCCGACGGCGAGCAGATGTCGATCTACGACGCCGCGATGAAGTACCAGCAGGAGCAGGTGCCGCTGGTGGTGTTCGCCGGCGCCGAATACGGCAACGGCTCCTCGCGCGACTGGGCCGCGAAGGGCACCCGTCTGCTCGGCGTGCGCGCCGTGATCTGCCAGAGCTTCGAGCGCATCCACCGCTCCAATTTGGTCGGTATGGGCGTGCTGCCGCTGACCTTCGAGGACGGCACCTCCTGGTCGTCGCTCGGTCTGAAGGGCGACGAGAAGGTCACGCTGCGCGGCCTCGTTGGCGACCTCAAGCCGCGCCAGAAGCTGACCGCGGAGATCGTCTCCGGCGACGGTTCGCTGCAGCGCGTTTCGCTGCTCTGCCGCATCGATACGCTGGACGAACTCGAATACTACCGCAACGGCGGCATCCTGCACTACGTGCTACGCAAGCTCGCGGCGTAAGCGCGGATTTGTGAACGGTGGCTCACTGCGAAGTGAGTAGTAGGTTACACGAAGGCGGCCTATCACAAGGCCGCCTTCACGCGTTTGCGGCAGGCTTCAGATGGGCCCGCCCGGCACAGAACCTCCCCTTGTACGGTTCTTGGACGGACAACAAATGTGTGAGGCCCGTAAGATTACGGTGACCATCCGGCGGTAAGATTTCCCTCTCACGAGCAATGGTGTGCGGCGTTCGACATGACAACAATGACGGCTTCTCATCTGGTTTCACGCTGGTCCGGTGCCCTCTGGTCGGGAGCTCTTGGTCTCTGTGCAATCGTCGCCGTCATCCGCCCTGCCGAGGCTGATCCCCGCGCCGTTGTCGAGTTGTTTACCTCGCAGGGCTGCTCCTCCTGCCCGCCGGCCGACAAGATCATCGGCGACCTCGCCCGCGATCCCTCGATCATCGCGCTGAGCATGCCGATCGACTATTGGGACTATCTCGGCTGGAAGGACACATTGGCCGATTCGCGCTTCTCTGCACGGCAGCGTGCGTATTCGCGCATGCGCGGCGACCGCGAAGTCTACACGCCGCAGGTCGTGGTCAACGGCTCCACGCATGTCGTCGGCAGCGACCGCACCGGCATCGAAAGCGCCATCGGCAAAACCGAGACGGGCACTGGTGTGATGAGCGTGCCGGTGACGATGTCGCTCGCGGGCAAGCAGATCAACGTCTCGGTGGCCGCGAGCAAGGAGCCGACAGCGTCCCACGGCGAGGTCTGGATCTGCTCGATTGCGAGGTCGGTGCCGATCGCGATCAGTCGCGGCGAAAATCGCGGACAGCAAGTGATCTATCACAACGTGGTGCGCAACCTGCTGAAGGTCGGCGACTGGACCGGCCGCCCGGAAAGCTGGACGGTGCCGATCGAGAACCTCACGCGTGACGGCGTCGACGGTGCCGTGGTCTATGTCCAGGACGGCAGCCGGGAGAGACCGGGCCCGATGCTGGGCGCGGCGTACACGTCGCTGCACTGACGCGCACTTCGAATCGTCCGACTCAAGCACACTCTCAATCCTCATGGTGAGGAGGCGCGTCAGCGCCGTCTCGAACCATGCAGGCCCTGCTGAGGCAGCTCGGCCTCGATCCTTCGAGACGCCGCTTCGCGGCTCCTCAGGATGAGGGGAAAGGGTTTTTGCTGAGATGCTGAGATATCCGTCGAGGCAGAAACATCCCGACCCAAACAATTCGACTCAAACAAAAAAGGACCAACTCGCGTTGGCCCTCCTTGTCGTGCGAACAGACCCGATCCTGACGGCCCCGGGGGGCTGGGGGCTGAGGAATCCGGAACCGAAAGGACCGGGTCAACGCACATAGGTCTTTTCGCAACGCAGGGCGGCAGTCGCTTGGCGGAAAAGCGGCGACACTATGATTCCTGCTAACGATCCCGTGACGGTTTGCCGCGACCGAGTTCCACCGCTGCGTGTGGGCGGATTGGCTCCGATTCCAAGGTCCTTCCAAGGGCCCTTGCGGTGGGGAACAGTTGGCGCAATCATGCAACCGTCATGATCCGCGGTCGAGGGACGGTCTTCGCGGACGCGGTCATGCTGATGCGACAGGAGGCGGCCTATGAGTCTGTCGGAGGATACCGATCCGAGCGAACAGCGTGCGGCGGCGCGCCCCGCCGCTTCGAATGCGCAACTGAGCCGCGTGACGTTCAACCGGCTCGAGCTGCACCGTATTCTCAATCTCTACGGCCGGATGGTTGCCGAAGGCGAGTGGCGCGACTATGCCATCGACTTCCTCAGGGATCGCGCTGCGTTCTCGGTCTTTCGCCGCGCCTCGGAAGTGCCGATCTATCGTATCGAGAAGGATCCGCGCCTCGCGCGCAAGCAGGGCATGTACAGCGTGATCTCGGCGACGGGCTTGATCCTGCGCCGCGGCCACGAACTGGAGCGCGTGCTCCTGGTGATCGATCGCAAATTGGCGGTGGTGTAGCAGGGATCCAGTAGCCCGGATGAGCGTAGCGACATCCGGGTCTTTGCTTGCAGCGTTCCCGGGTATCGCTTCGCTCACCCGGGCTACGGGCCTTACTTCCCCGGCACGCTCTTGGCGCCCTCGCCGAGGCTCCGCTGCATCATTACCGTGTCCAGCCAGCGGCCGAATTTCAGCCCGACGCTGGGATGCGTGCCGATCATTTTGAAGCCGGCCCTGGTGTGCACGCCGATCGAGCCGGCATTGGTGGAATCCCCAATTACCGCGATCATCTGACGGAAGCCGCGTGCCTCGCATTCGACGATCAGCCGCTCCAGCAGGAGCGCCCCGATGCCGCGGCGGTGGAAGGATGGATCGAGATAGATCGAGTTCTCGACCGTGAAGCGGTAGGCCGGGCGGGGCCGGTAGGCACCGGCATAGGCGTAGCCGGCGACGCGCCCGTCGAGGATGGCGACGAAATAGGGGTAGCCGCCGTCGATCAGCGTGCGGTAGCGGCGCGTCATCTCGGCAAGGTCGGGCGGCTCCAGCTCGAACGTCGCGGTGCCCTCGCGGACAGCCTGCCGATAGATGGCCGTGATGGCGGGGAGGTCGGCCTCGGTGGTGGGCCTGATATCGGGTGCGGACATGCCGCAAGATTAGAGCCTTCCCGGGGCGGCTGGAAGAGGCAACCGTGCTTCCTCATACTCCGTCCTTGCGAGGAGCCCTTGCGACGAAGCAATCCAGAAATGCACCAGCGGAGGGACTCTGGATTGCTTCGCTGCGCTCGCAATGACGGTGGGTGTTGAGAGGCTCGCCCCAAACAAAAACCCCGGCCTCTCGGCCGGGGGTTGCTGTCGTCCACTCTGGGCTGGCGCTTAGTCGCGCTGGCCGAGGAGCTGCAGGAGCAGCGTGAACAAGTTGATGAAGTTCAGGTACAGCGACAGCGCGCCGGTGATGGCCGCACGCTCTGCGATGTCACCGCCGGCCGAAGCGTAACCGTAGATGTAGTCGTTCTTCAGCCGCTGGGTATCCCAGGCGGTGAGGCCCGCGAACACCAGCACGCCGACCACCGACACGACGAACTGCAGCACCGAGCTCGCCAGGAACAGGTTCACCAGGCTCGCGATGACGATGCCGATCAGGCCCATGAACAGGAACGAACCCATTCCGCTCATGTCACGCTTGGTGGTGTAACCGTAGAGGCTGAGCGCGCCGAAAGTCGCCGCGGTGATGAAGAACACCCGGACGATCGAGGTGTGCGTGAACACCAGGAAGATCGAGGACAGCGAGACGCCCATCAGTGCCGCGAACACCCAGAACAGGATCTGGGCGGTCGAAGGAGCGAGCCGGTTGATGCCTGCCGAGATCACGAACACCATGGCGAGCGGCGCGAGCATGAACAGCCACTTCAGGGGGCTGACGAACATCGCGTAGCCGAACGGCGTCAGGAACAGCTTGCCGACCCGCACGGCTTCCGGGGTCGGAACGTCCGTCACGGCGGCCATGTAGACGCCGAGGGCGGCAAGGCCGGTGATGGCCAGGCCGATGCTCATGTAGTTGTAGATGCGCAGCATGTAGGCGCGCAGGCCGGCATCGACCGTCGCGGCGTCAACACGCCCGGCGGCCCTGCCGAAAGGAGAAGCGTAATTGCGGTCTAGGTCCGACATGGTCGAATTCCCGTTGGTTGGTCCGGTCCGGCATGAGGGTCGCCATGCCGCCGGTTCGTCAAATTCTATCTCGGATACCGATGTCTGCCGACTAAATTTTGGCTAACAATCGGGGCTCCGAACCCATTCGATATGTGGGAAACTAACACATTCGCTGCAACCGTCCACGCGCGGCTGAATGTCGCCCTTACCTGCAATCCAGACGAGCGGACGTGGTTAATCGCTGGAATCGTGCGATTTCGCTCCCGTGCCGCCGCCCGCTACCATTTGTCACAAATTCCGCAACACCGTGGCGGGCTTTTTGTTCAACGCCAGCAGGGTGCCGGCGAGCCCGAGGCCGACCGTGACGACCAAGGCAGCCGCGACCACGCCGGCTGCGCTGCCGCCCTGCCAGACGAAAGTGAGGGTCATCAGCCGGGTCACGATCATCCAGGCCGCGACGCTGCCGGCGAAAACGCCGAAGACCGCGGTGGCAAGCCCGATCAGGAGGTATTCGAGCGCATAGGCGCCGAGCAGCCGCAGCCGGGTCGCGCCCAGGGTCTTGAGGATCACCGCATCGTAGACCCGGTGGCGATGGCCGGCGGCGAGCGCGCCGCCGAGCACCAGGATCGCCGAGATCAGGGTCACCGCGCTGGCGCCGCGGATCGCCAGCGCCAGGTTGGTCACGACCGAGCCGACCGTCTCCATCACCTCGCGCACGCGCACGCTCGTCACCATCGGATAGGCGTCAGCGACCTCCTTGATGATCTTGCCGTCGCCGGCCGCATCGCCGCCGGCTTCCGTCAGCGTCGCGATGTGGGTGTGCGGCGCGCCCTTGAATGCGTTCGGCGAGAACACGAGGACGAAATTGATGCCGAGGCCCTGCCAGTCGATGCTGCGCAGATTGCTGATCTTCGCGGGGATGTCGCGGCCGAGGATATTGACCACGACCTCGTCGCCGACCTTGAGGCCGAGTCCGTCCGCGATCTTCTTCTCCATCGAGACCAGCGGCGGGCCGGAATAATCGGCGCTCCACCACTCGCCCTCGACCACCTTGGAGCCCTTCGGCAGCTCGGCGGTATAGGTCAGGCCGCGGTCGCTCTGCAGCACCCACTCGGAATCGGTGCTGGGCTTGAGCTCCTCGGCGCGGACACCACGGGCTCCGACGATCCGTCCGCGCAGCATCGGCACGTCGTCGACTTTCGCGCCAGGGGCGATCTGGCGCAGGTATGTGTCGAACTGCTCGGCCTGCGTGCTCGGAATGTCGATGAAGAAGAACGATGGCGCGTGCTCGGGCAGCGCCGCCAGGAACTGCCGGCGCAGATTGCCGTCGATCTGGGTGATGGTGACGAGCACGGCGAGCCCGAGCCCGAGCGACAGCACGACCGAGGGCGTCAGCGCGCCCGGCCGGTGGATGTTGGCAATCGCAAGTCGCAGCATCGGCCATCGCGTGCGCGGCAGCCGCCGTGCGATCGTCATCAGCAGGGCGGCAATGCCGCGGAGCAGCGCGAACACGACCACGGAGGAGGCCACGAACACCGCGGCGATGCGCTTGTCGAAGGACAGCCCGATCACGACCGCGATGAGCAGCGCGATCACGACGGCCATGAAGACGAGATAGCTCCAGCGTGGCCGATGCCATTCGGAGCTGATGGTGTCGCGGAACAGCGCCGCCACCGGCACGTCGTGCACTCGCCCGAGCGGCCACAGGCCGAAGGCAAGCGCCGTGAGCAGCCCGTAGACGAACGACAGCGCGAGCTCGTCGGCATGCACCGCCGGCACCACCGGCAGGGGCAGCAGCTTGCCGAATAGGCCGACGATCGCGAACGGCATGGCGGCGCCTAGTGCGAGGCCGATCACTGAGCCGATCGCGGCGAGCAGGAGAACCTGGGCGAGATAGATGCCGAACACGTCGCGCCCGGTGGCGCCGACGGCCTTGAAGGCCGCGATCACCTCGAGCTTGTGGTCGATATGGGCCTTGACGGCATTGGCAACGCCGACGCCGCCGACCAGCAGCGCGGCGAGGCCGACCAGCGTCAGGAACTGCGTGAAGCGGTTGATGTTGCGCTCGAGCTGCGGCGAGGCATTGGAGCGGCTGCGGACCTCCCAGCCGGCCTGCGGCGCGGCGTTGCGGGCGTCCGCGATGAAGGCGTCGGTGGCGCGCTCGTTGTTGGCGATCTCCGGCAGCTTCACACGATAGACCCAGCGCACCAGGCTGCCGGGTTGGACGAGCCCTGTCGCGCGCAGGCCCGCTTCGCTGATCAGGAAGCGCGGGCCGAAGCCGATGCCGCCTGCGAGCTTGTCGGGCTCGGCTTCGACGGCGCTGCGGATCTGGAACGTCGCAGCCCCGACGGTGACGCGATCGCCGGTCTTGAGCGACAGCCGCGCCAGCAGTGTCGGATCGGCGGCCGCGCCGAACGCGCCGTCGCGCTCCGCGAGCAACTCGGACATCGGCAGCGGC
>NZ_JADPJF010000151.1:714675-730019 GCF_023073295.1 Bradyrhizobium sp. 23
CGTCAGCTGGCCCAGCATCGGATAGGTGTCGTCGACCGCCTTCATCTCGACCAGGGCCAGCTTGCCCTCGGCCGAGCGCGCCATGCCGCGCAGTGTGGCGGCGCTCGAGACGGTGCCGCGCGAACGCAGGAAGGCGACTTCCTCCGGCTTCGCCTCGCGCTGAAACAGGACGAACGACACGTCGCCGCCGAGCAGCGTACGGCCTTCGCGGGCGAGGCCGTCGCTCAGGCTCGCCGAGACCGAGCCGACGCCAGCGATGGCCATCACGCCGAGCGCGATGCAGGCAATGAAGACGTAGAAGCCGCGCAGGCCGCCGCGCAATTCGCGCAGCGCGTAACGCAGCGACAGCGCGACGCCGTTGGGCTTCGCAAACGGTGCGGCAGCAGCACTCATGCCGGCGCCGACTGCGTGTCGATGCGCCCCGAACGGAGGCGGATCACGCGATCGCAGCGCTGCGCGAGCGAAGAATCGTGCGTGACCAGCACCAGCGTCATGCCGCGCTCGGCATGCTTGCTGAACAGGAGGTCGACGATCTGTTGTCCCGTGGCTTCGTCGAGATTGCCGGTCGGCTCGTCGGCGACGAGGATCGCTGGATCGGGTGCCAGTGCGCGGGCCAGCGCCACGCGCTGCTGCTCGCCGCCGGAGAGTTGGGTCGGATAATGATGCAGACGGTCGCCGAGCCCGACCGATTGCAGCTCCTGCGCCGCGCGCTTTGCGGCGTCGGGATTGCCCGCAAGCTCGAGCGGCACCGCGACATTCTCCAGCGCGGTCATGGTCGGGATCAAATGGAAGGACTGGAAGACGATGCCGACCTGGCGGCCGCGGAAGCGGGCCAGTGCGTCCTCGTCGAGGGCATTGAAAGGCGTGCCGTTGACCACCACCTCTCCGCTATCAGGACGCTCCAGCCCCGCCATCACCATCAGCAGCGTGGATTTGCCCGAACCTGACGGGCCGATCAGGCCGATCGTCTCGCTCCGGCCCACGCGCAAGCTGATATCCTTGAGGATGTGAACGCGTGCCGCGCCCGTACCCAATGACAGATTGACGTTGGAGATGGCGATGGTGTCGGCCGAACTGTCGGCGAGCGAAGAGGAAGAGATGCGAGTGTCCATGGTCCGGTCATATGGCAACTCCGCCCGCGCGGTCGAGAGGCGTTACGGATTGTTCATGCACATAGCCGTGTTGATGTTCGCTTTGATGACCGTCGCAAATCCGGCATGGGCTGAGGCGGCGAAACCGATCAAGCTGGTGGTTCTCGGCGATTCCCTGAGCGCGGGTCTTGGCCTCCCGGCCCAGGAAGCGTTCCCCACAAAGCTTCAAAAAGCTTTACAAGACAAAGGCATAGAGGTCGGCATGACCAATGCCGGGGTATCCGGCGACACCTCCTCGGGGGGCCGTGACCGGCTCGACTGGTCGGTCCCTGACGGAACCGACGGTGTGATCATCGAGCTCGGCGCCAATGATGCGTTGCGCGGCATCGATCCCGATTTGACCCGCACCGCGCTGACCGAGATCGTCCAGCGCCTCAAGGCGCGCAAGATCGCGGTGATGCTGTGCGGCATGCTGGCGCCGCCGAATTACGGCGCGGATTATGCTGCGCGCTTCAATTCGATTTATCCGGATCTGGCGAAAAAATTCGGCGTGCCGCTCTATCCGTTTTTTCTCGATGGTGTCGCGGCCGATGCCAAGCTCAACCAGGCCGACGGCATTCATCCGACCGCGGCCGGCGTCGATATCATCGTCAAGAATATCTTGCCTACGGTTGAGGCATTCCTTGGCACCATCGCTGAGCAACGGCGTTGAAAACCAGGCAGCGCTAACCGTAATTCCCAGGGTTTTACCGGAGTAAGGCGCGCGATGCTTCGCAGGGTCACACAACTGCGATAGGAATTAGGGTACCGGTGATTCGTCGCCGGCTCTAAAATTTGGATATGATCTTGCCCTGGGATCATGCCCAAGCATCGGGAGTGCGAAACGATGCCGCGTTTGTTCACTGGTCTGGAAATTCCGGCCGAGATTGGCCAGTCGCTTTCCAATTTGCGGGGCGGCCTTCCCGGCGCCCGCTGGATCGATCCCGAAAATTACCATGTCACCCTGCGCTTCATCGGCAATATCGATGGCATGTCCGCCAACGAAATCGCCTCGATGCTGTTTCGCGTCGACCGTAAGCCGTTCGAGGTGAAGGTGCAGGGTTTGCAGAGTTTCGGCGGACGCAAGCCGCGCGCGGTGGTCGCCACCATCGTGCCGAGCAAGCCGCTGATGGAATTGCAGGCCGAGCTCGAGCGCCTGATGCAGCGGATCGGCCTCGACCCGGAAGGCCGCAAGTTCATCCCGCATGTCACGCTGGCCCGGCTGCACGACGCCACCGACCGTGACGTCGCCGATTATCTCTCGCTGCGTGGCTATTTTCCCAGCAAGGCATTCACGGCCGAACGTTTTGTTTTGTTCTCGTCCCGCGCCTCAACCGGCGGCGGCCCGTATGTGGTCGAGGACGCCTACGAGCTGTGTGAGTAGCGAAGCTCTCGTGCCCCGGACGCTGCGCAGCGCGAAGCGGTGCGCTGCAGAGCCGGGGCCCATTACGCGGCGATAGACGAACGGTCCTGTACGAAACAGTCGGTCCCGGCTCTGCGCAGCGTCACTGCGTGCCGCAGCGCGTCCGGGACACGGAATGCATGGCGCCCCGCCCCAATTCACGGCTTGCAATTTCCGCTCATCTCTGGCGGTAAAGAGCATGCTCTCGACCCCCAGTTCCTCATTCCGCGAGGCCTATCAGGCCCAGATCGCGTCCGGCGCGATCGAGCCCGACGCTGCGCAGGCTGAAATCGCCGACGCCTATGCCGCGCTCGACCAGCGGCTCGCCGATTACAAGCCGCCGCGCAAGCAGGGCCTGCTCAGCCGCCTGTTCAGCAGCGACAAGGACGAGGCGCCGCACGGGCTCTACGTCCATGGCGAGGTCGGCCGCGGCAAGACCATGCTGATGGATCTGTTCTTCCAGCACTCGACAGTCGAGCACAAGAGGCGCGCCCATTTCCACGAATTCATGGCCGAGGTGCACGAGCGCATCTACGATTATCGCCAAGGCATCGCGCGCGGCGAGATTGGCGACGGCGACGTCATCGCGCTGACCGCGCATGCGATTTTCGAGGAGAGCTGGCTGCTCTGTTTCGACGAATTCCACGTCACCGACATCGCGGACGCGATGATCTTGGGCCGCCTGTTCGCAAAGCTGCTGGAGCTCGGCACCGTGGTGGTCGCGACCTCCAACGTCGCGCCTGACGACCTCTACAAGGGCGGCCTGAACCGTTCGCTGTTTCTGCCCTTCATCAGGCAGATCACCGACCACATGGACGTGCTGCGGCTCGACGCGCGCACCGACTTCCGGCTGGAAAAACTTCAGGGCGTACCGATGTGGCTGACGCCGGCAGACACCGAGGCGGACGCCGCGCTCGACCGCGCCTGGTCGAAGATGTCAGGCGGCGCCAAATGCAAGTCGCGCGATATTTCGATCAAGGGCCGCATCCTGCACGTGCCGTGCTCGGCCCACGGCGTGGCGCGCTTCACGTTCGCCGATCTCTGCGACAAGCCGCTCGGGGCATCCGACTATCTCAGGCTGGCGCACGACTATCACACCATCCTGGTCGACCATATTCCAGTGATGGATTTCTCCCAGCGCAACGCCGCCAAGCGTTTCATTACGTTGATCGACACGCTGTATGACAATGCCGTGAAGCTGATGGCCTCCGCCGATGCCAACCCGATCTCGCTCTATCTTGCCAATGAGGGCAACGAGGCCAACGAGTTCAAGCGCACCGCGTCGCGCCTGATCGAAATGAGCTCGGAATCCTATCTGGCGCTGCCTCACGGCCGCAAGGATTCCACCGCCAGCGGCTCGACCAAGGGCTTGGTCGAGACTTAAGTCCTATTTGCCAGCGCTGTCATTCCGGACTCGGCGCTTCCCCAAGCCCCGGAATGACAAGGTTGCGCTTGAATACGCGGCAAGCCCGACAATTGGGCAACCCGTGACTTGAACGGGGGAGGCGAAAGGGATAACCACCCGTCTCAGTTTTCCCCTCCTTACGTGTCTAAAGGACAGGCTCACATGGCGCGCGACAAGATTGCTTTGATTGGCTCCGGTCAGATCGGCGGAACGCTGGCTCATCTCATCGGCCTGAAAGAGCTGGGCGACGTGGTGATGTTCGACATCGCCGAGGGCGTGCCGCAGGGCAAGGCGCTCGACATCGCGCAGTCCTCGCCGGTCGACGGCTTTGACGCGCACTACACCGGCGCGAACTCCTACGAGGCGCTCGACAACGCAAAGGTCTGCATCGTCACCGCCGGCGTGCCGCGCAAGCCCGGCATGAGCCGCGACGACCTCCTCTCCATCAACCTCAAGGTCATGGAACAGGTCGGCGCCGGCATCAAGAAGTACGCTCCCGACGCCTTCGTCATCTGCATCACCAACCCGCTCGACGCGATGGTCTGGGCCCTGCAGAAGGCCAGCGGCCTGCCGCACAAGAAGGTCGTCGGCATGGCCGGCGTGCTGGATTCGTCGCGCTTCCGCTACTTCCTGGCCGACGAGTTCAACGTTTCGGTCGAAGACGTCACCGCCTTCGTGCTGGGCGGCCATGGCGACACCATGGTGCCGCTGGTAAAATACTCCACCGTCGCCGGCATCCCGTTGCCCGATCTCGTCAAGATGGGCTGGACCTCGCAGGCGCGCCTCGACGAGATCGTCGACCGCACCCGCAACGGCGGCGCCGAGATCGTCAATCTGCTCAAGACCGGCTCGGCCTTCTATGCTCCGGCGGCTTCCGCGATCGCGATGGCCGAGAGCTATCTGCGTGACAAGAAGCGCGTGCTGGCCTCGGCCGCCTACCTGAACGGCGAATACGGCGTGAAGGACATGTATGTCGGCGTGCCCGTCGTGATCGGCTCCAAGGGCGTCGAGCGCGTCGTCGAGATCGAGCTCGTCGGCAAGGACCGCGAAGCCTTCGACAAGTCGGTCGGCGCAGTGCAGGGTCTGGTTGACGCCTGCAAGAAGATCGCGCCCGATCTTCTGGGCCGCTAAACCCAACATTCCCCGCCGAAGATCGAAAAACCGGTCTTCGGCGGTTTCACTTCCGGGCCCCCGCTGCAACTCTTGTAGAGGACGGGGCGGGCTCCGGATCGGCAGTCCAGAGATCGATGTCAGAGAATCCGGGTTGCAGTTCCTGTGGTATATGGTATGCCAGCCACAAGACTGAGGTGGGCCTACGAGGTCACCGCCCGCGGGTTCAGGGAGCGACTAAATGAATATCCATGAATATCAGGCCAAAGCGCTGCTGAACGAGTTCGGTGTCGCGATCTCGAAGGGCGTTCCGGTCCTGAAGGCAACCGATGCGGACGCGGCGGCAAAGGCACTCCCGGGCCCGGTCTGGGTCGTGAAGAGCCAGATCCACGCCGGCGGCCGCGGCAAGGGCAAGTTCAAGGAAGCGTCGGCCGGCGACAAGGGCGGCGTCCGCATCGCCAAGTCGGCCGCGGAAGTTTCCGAATTCGCCAAGCAGATGCTCGGCGCAACGCTCGTCACCATCCAGACCGGACCCGCCGGCAAGCAGGTCAACCGCCTCTACATCGAGGACGGCTCAGACATCGACAAGGAATTCTACCTCTCGATCCTGGTCGACCGCGAGACCTCCCGCGTCTCCTTCGTGGTGTCGACTGAGGGCGGCGTCAACATCGAGGACGTCGCGCACAACACGCCTGAGAAGATCGTGACCTTCTCGATCGATCCCGCGACCGGCATCATGGGCCATCACGGCCGCACCGTCGCGAACGCGCTGAAACTCTCCGGCGATCTCGCCAAGCAGGCCGAGAAGCTCACCGCGCAGCTCTACGCGGCCTTCGTCGCGAAGGACATGTCGATGCTGGAGATCAACCCGCTCGTCGTGACCAAGCAGGGCCAGCTCCGCGTGCTCGACGCCAAGGTGTCGTTCGACGACAACGCCCTGTTTCGTCACCCCGAGGTGCTCGCGCTGCGCGACGAGACCGAGGAAGACGCCAAGGAAATCGAGGCGTCCAAATACGACCTCAACTACGTCACCCTCGACGGCAATATCGGCTGCATGGTCAACGGCGCCGGTCTCGCGATGGCGACGATGGACATCATCAAGCTCTACGGCATGGCGCCGGCGAACTTCCTCGACGTCGGCGGCAGCGCCAGCAAGGAAAAGGTCGCGGCCGCCTTCAAGATCATCACCGCGGATCCCAACGTGAAGGGCATCCTGGTCAACATCTTCGGTGGCATCATGAAGTGCGACGTGATCGCCGAGGGCGTCACGGCCGCCGTGCGTGAAGTCGGCCTCAGCGTGCCGCTGGTGGTTCGCCTCGAAGGCACCAATGTCGAGCTGGGCAAAAAGATCATTCGTGAATCCGGCCTGAACGTGGTGCCGGCCGACAATCTCGACGACGCCGCGCAGAAGATCGTGAAGGCCGTCAAGGGAGGCTGAGGCCATGACTCAGGACCATCTCGCTGCATCATCCCCGCTGCCGGAGCACGCGCGTCTTGCCGCGTTCGCCGGTGAATGGAATGGCGAAGAGGTGGTCTTTCCGTCGCGCTGGACGGAGGGTGGAACGGCGACTTCTCGCGTCGTGGCCCACATGGATCTCAATGGCTTCTATCTGATCCAGGACTCGGTCCAGACCCGCGACGGCAAGCAGAGCTTCGCCACCCACGGCATCTTCACCTTCGACCGCGAAGACCGGACCTACAAATTGTTCTGGTACGACTCGCTCGGCTACACGCCGCCTTCGCCCGCCTCCGGCGGGTGGGTCGGCAAGACCCTGACGCTGGTGCGCGGCTCGCTCCGCGGCAATGCGCGCCACGTCTATGAAATCATCGACGACGATTCCTATTCGTTGAAGATCCAGTTCTCGCCGGACGCAGAAGGCTGGGCCGACGTGCTCACCGGCGTCTACCGCCGCATCCACTGACCTCTCACTCGTTAGTTTCGCGAAAGCAGACCTCATGTCCATCCTGATCGACAAGAACACCAAGGTCATCTGCCAGGGCTTTACCGGCAAGAACGGCACCTTCCATTCGGAGGCCGCGATTGCCTATGGCACCAAGATGGTCGGCGGCACCTCGCCCGGCAAAGGCGGCGCGACGCATCTGGGGCTGCCGGTGTTCGACACCGTGCGCGAGGCGCGTGAGAAGACCGGTGCCGATGCATCGGTGATCTATGTGCCGCCGCCGGGCGCGGCCGATGCGATCTGCGAAGCCATCGACGCCGAGATCCCGCTGATCGTCTGCATCACGGAAGGTATCCCGGTCATCGACATGGTCAGGGTGAAGCGTTCGCTGGCCGGCTCCAAGTCGCGCCTGATCGGGCCGAACTGCCCGGGCGTCATGACCGCCGGCGAGTGCAAGATCGGCATCATGCCAGCCAACATCTTCAAGACCGGCAGCGTCGGCATCGTCTCCCGCTCCGGCACGCTGACCTACGAAGCCGTGTTCCAGACCACCCAGGAAGGCCTCGGCCAGACCACCGCGGTCGGCATCGGCGGCGACCCGGTCAAGGGAACCGAGTTTATCGACGTGCTGGAAATGCTGCTCGGCGACCCCAAGACCGAGTCGATCATCATGATCGGCGAGATCGGCGGTTCCGCCGAGGAGGACGCCGCCCAGTTCCTCAAGGACGAGGCCAAGCGCGGCCGCAAGAAGCCGATGGTCGGTTTCATCGCCGGTGTCACGGCCCCTCCCGGCCGTCGCATGGGCCACGCCGGAGCGATCATTTCGGGCGGCAAGGGCGACGCCGGTTCCAAGACCGACGCGATGAAATCGGCTGGAATTACAGTGTCGCCATCTCCCGCGCGCCTCGGCCACACGCTTGCCGAAAAATTGAAATCTTGATTCACACCTTCGTAATTTTCCGGGCGAAGTTTCGCAGCAAATAGGGTAAATGGTGCCTGTCGCGCTGGTCCTCTGCCGGGGAGCCCAGCGCCAGCGCCGTTTGTTATGCGCGAACCGAAATCGCCAGGAACTCAAGTATGTCTCGCCAAGACGCGAACGCAGCCTTTGCCCTCTCCTCCTTTTTGCAGGGCACCAACGCCACCTACATCGACGAAATCTACGCCCGCTACGAGAAGGACCCGTCCTCGGTGGATGCCGAGTGGCAGGACTTCTTCAAGAGCCTCAACGACCAGCCGGGTGACATCAGCAAGAACGCCCAAGGCCCGTCCTGGGAGCGCGCCAACTGGCCGCTGACCCCGCAGGATGATCTGACCTCCGCGCTCGACGGCAATTGGGCGGAAGTCGAGAAGACGGTCGGAGCCAAGATCGCTGCCAAGGCGCAGGCCAAGGGTGGCGATAAGAGCGGCGGCCTCTCCTCCGCCGACCTTCTCCAGGCCACCCGCGACTCGGTCCGGGCCCTGATGCTGATCCGGTCCTACCGCATGCGCGGTCACTTCCACGCCAAGCTCGATCCGCTCGGCATCGAAGCCCAGCGCAATCGCGAAGAGCTCGACCCGCGGACCTACGGCTTCAGCGAAGCCGATTTCGACCGCAAGATCTTCCTCGACCATGTGCTCGGTCTCGAATACGCCAGCTTGCGCGAAATCACCGCGATCTGCGAGCGCACCTACTGCCAGACGCTCGGCGTCGAGTTCATGCACATCACCAACGCGGCGCAGAAGGCGTGGATCCAGGAGCGGATCGAGGGGCCGGACAAGGAAATCTCGTTCACCCGCGAAGGTCGCCGTGCCATCCTGATGAAGTTGGTCGAAGCCGAAGGTTTCGAGAAATTCTGCGACACCAAGTTCACCGGCACCAAGCGCTTCGGCCTGGACGGTGCTGAATCGCTGATCCCCGCGCTCGAGCAGATCATCAAGCGCGGCGGCAATCTCGGCGTGAAGGAGGTCGTGCTGGGCATGCCGCACCGCGGCCGCCTCAACGTCCTGACCCAGGTGATGGGCAAGCCGCATCGCGCGCTGTTCCACGAGTTCAAGGGCGGTTCGGCCAATCCTGATGCGGTCGAAGGCTCGGGCGACGTCAAATATCACCTCGGCGCGTCTTCGGATCGCGAGTTCGACGGCAACCGCATCCATCTGTCGCTGACCGCCAACCCCTCGCATCTGGAGATCGTCGATCCCGTGGTGCTCGGAAAAGTCCGCGCCAAGCAGGATCAGCACGGCGATCCGCCGGATATGCGCATCTCGGTGATGCCGCTGCTGATGCACGGTGACGCCGCGTTCGCCGGCCAGGGCGTGGTCGCGGAATGTTTCGGCCTGTCGGACCTGAAGGGCTACCGCACCGGCGGCTCCGTGCACTTCATCGTCAACAACCAGATCGGCTTCACCACCTATCCGCGTTATTCCCGTTCGTCGCCTTACCCGTCCGACGTGGCGAAGATGATCGACGCGCCGATCTTCCACGTCAACGGCGACGATCCGGAAGCCGTCGTGTTCGCGGCCAAGGTTGCGACCGAGTTCCGGCAGAAATTCCACAAGCCCGTCGTCATCGACATGTTCTGCTACCGCAGGCATGGCCATAACGAGGGCGACGAGCCGGCTTTCACCCAGCCGGTGATGTACAAGAAGATCGCGGCCCATCCGTCGACGCTCGAACTCTACGCCCGCCGCCTCATCAGCGAAGGCGTGTTGACCGAGGGCGAGGTCGAGAAGGCCAAGGCCGACTGGCGCGCGCGGCTCGATGCCGAACTCGAAGCCGGCTCCGGCTACAAGCCCAACAAGGCCGATTGGCTCGACGGCAAATGGGCCGGCTTCAAGATCGCCGATCAGGAAGAAGATGCGCGGCGTGGCGTCACCGGCGTCGACATCGCCGCCCTGAAGGACATCGGTCGCAAGATCACCAAGGTGCCGGACGGTTTCCGCGTCCACCGCACGATCCAGCGCTTCCTAGAAAACCGCGCCAAGGCGATCGACGGCGGCACGGGCATCGACTGGGCGACCGGCGAAGCGCTGGCGTTCTGCACGCTGCTCAACGAGAACCACCATGTCCGCCTGTCCGGACAGGATTCGGAGCGCGGCACTTTCTCGCAGCGCCACTCGGTCCTGATCGACCAGGAAGACGAGAGCCGCTACACGCCGTTCAACCATCTCGGTCACGAGCAGGGCCATTACGAGGTCATCAACTCGCTGCTGTCGGAAGAAGCCGTGCTCGGCTTCGAATACGGCTATTCGCTCGCCGAGCCGAACACGCTCACCCTGTGGGAAGCGCAGTTCGGCGACTTCGCCAACGGCGCGCAGGTCGTGTTCGACCAGTTCATCTCCTCGGGTGAGCGCAAATGGCTGCGCATGTCCGGCCTCGTCTGCCTCCTGCCGCACGGCTATGAAGGCCAGGGACCGGAGCACTCCTCGGCGCGTCTGGAGCGCTATCTGCAGATGTGCGCGGAAGACAACATGCAGGTGGTCTATCCGACCACGCCGGCGAACTACTTCCACGTGCTGCGCCGGCAGCTTCATCGCGAGATCCGCAAGCCGCTGATCGTGATGACGCCGAAGTCCCTGCTGCGTCACAAGCGGGCGGTGTCGCGTCTCGAGGAGCTCGCGAAGGGAACGACCTTCCACCGCATCCTCTATGACGACGCCCAGATGCTGCCGAGCGAAGCGATCAAGCTCGTTCCCGACGAGAAGATCCGCCGCATCGTGCTCTGCTCGGGCAAGGTCTATTACGACCTCTACGAGGAGCGCGAGAAGCGCGGCATGGACGACATCTATCTGATGCGCGTCGAGCAGCTCTATCCGGTGCCGCTCAAGGCGCTGGTGGCCGAACTGTCGCGCTTCAAGAAGGCCGAAGTGGTGTGGTGCCAGGAAGAGCCGCGCAACATGGGTGCCTGGCACTTCATCGAGCCCTATCTGGAGTGGGTGCTGAACCAGGTGAACGGTGCGAGCCGGCGTCCGCGTTATGTCGGCCGCGCCGCCTCCGCTGCGACCGCCACGGGTCTGATGTCGAAGCATCAGGCGCAGCTGAAGGCGTTCCTGGACGAAGCATTGAGCTGAGAAGTTTTTACACCTCGTCATGCCCCGCCTTGTGCGCAATTGCGCACCGGGGCGGGGGATCCAGTATTCCGCGCCGCCCGTCTCTATCACGACTGTCACGGCGTACTGGATCGCCCGCATCCGCGGGCGCTGACATCTGCACCTATGTCCGCATTGGCGATCTCCTTAAGGAAAAGACCATGACTGAAATTCGTGTGCCGACCCTCGGCGAATCCGTCACCGAGGCCACCATCGGCCGCTGGTTCAAGAAGGCCGGCGATCCCGTCGCCGTCGACGAGCCCTTGGTGGAGCTCGAGACCGACAAGGTCACCATCGAAGTCCCGGCGCCCTCAGCCGGCACGCTGAGCGAGATCATCGCCGCCGATGGTGCCACCGTCGCCGTCGGCGCGCTGCTCGGCCAGATTACCGAAGGCGCCGCCGGCGCTGCCAAGCCGGCAGCTGCGCCCGCGAAGCCCGCGGCTGCCGCTCCTGCGGCCGCTGCTGCTCCCGCCGCGGCGAAGGCGCCACCGGCCGATGCGCCGCTCGCTCCCTCCGTGCGAAAGCTCTCGGCCGAGACCGGCGTCGATGCCTCGACCGTTCCCGGCTCCGGCAAGGACGGGCGCGTCACCAAGGGCGACATGCTCGCCGCGATCGAGCGTGCGGCCTCGGCGCCGACCCCCGTCAACCAGCCGGCCGCAGCGGTTCAGGTCCGCGCACCGTCGCCGGCCGATGACGCCGCCCGCGAAGAGCGCGTCAAGATGACCCGGCTGCGCCAGACCATCGCGCGCCGCCTCAAGGACGTGCAGAACACCGCCGCGATGCTCACGACCTTCAACGAGGTCGACATGACCAACGTCATGGCGCTGCGTGCCCACTACAAGGATGCGTTCGAGAAGAAGCATGGCTCGAAGCTCGGCTTCATGGGCTTCTTCACCAAGGCCGTCGTCCAGGGGCTGAAGGACATCCCGGCCGTCAACGCCGAGATCGACGGCACCGATCTGATCTACAAGAACTACTATCACATCGGCGTCGCCGTCGGCACCGACAAGGGCCTCGTCGTGCCCGTGGTGCGCGACTGCGACAACAAGTCGATCGCCGACATCGAGAAGGGCATCGCCGATTTCGGCCGCCGCGCCCGCGACGGCCAGCTCAAGATCGACGAGATGCAGGGCGGCACCTTCACCATCACCAATGGCGGCATCTACGGCTCGCTGATGTCGACCCCGATCCTGAACGCGCCGCAGTCCGGCATCCTCGGCATGCACAAGATCCAGGAGCGGCCGATGGTCGTCGGCGGCAAGATCGAGGTCCGCCCGATGATGTATCTGGCGCTGTCCTACGATCACCGCGTCATCGACGGCAAGGAAGCCGTGACCTTCCTTGTCCGCGTCAAGGAGAGCCTGGAAGATCCGGCGCGCCTGGTGCTCGATCTCTGATCGCTGATGCTCTGCGAGCGCCGTCGCCTTTCGCGACGGCGCGTGTCGAACTATGGAGGCGCGCGTGACGGATAAAGTCGTTGTCATCACCGGCGGCAGCCGCGGCATCGGCCGTGCGACCGCAATTGCCGCCGCGGCACGCGGCTTCCGGATCGTTGTCGGCTATGCCAGCAACAAGACGGCCGCCGATGAGGTGGTCGCCGAGATCGCGGCCAGCAACGGCAAGGCCATCGCGGTGAAATGCGACGTCGCCGAGGAAAGCGACATCCTGGCGCTGTTCAAGGCCGCGGACGCGTTCGGCACGCTCGGCGCGCTCGTCAACAATGGCGGTATTGTCGGGACCAGCGGCGTGCGCGTCGACGAGATGTCGGCCGAGCGCATCCAGCGTGTGATGGCGGTCAACGTCACCGGCTCCATCCTCTGCGCGCGCGAAGCCGTGAAGCGGATGTCGACCAGGCATGGCGGCCAGGGCGGCGTCATCGTCAATCTGTCGTCGGTTGCGGCCAAGCTCGGCGCGCCGAACACCTATGTCGACTATGCCGCGTCCAAGGGCGCGATCGATTCCTTCACCATCGGCCTCGGCTATGAGGTTGCCGGCGAGGGCATTCGCGTCGCGGGCATCCGCCCCGGCCTGATCGACACCGAAATCCACGCTGCCGGCGGTGAGCCCGACCGCGCCCATCGCTTGGCCCATATGGTGCCGATGAAGCGCGTCGGTACGGCCGATGAAGTCGCCAATGCCATCGTCTGGCTGATGTCGGACGATGCCTCCTACGTTACCTCAGCCATTCTCGATGTGTCCGGCGGACGCTGACGCGCCGCGCGGACGCTGACACATCCTTCAACGCTAAACTTACGGGACTTTCTCTCATGGCTACCTACGATCTCGTCGTCATCGGCACCGGACCGGGCGGTTATGTCTGCGCGGTGCGTGCAGCGCAGCTCGGCATGAAAGTCGCCGTGGTGGAAAAGAACGCGACGCTCGGCGGCACCTGCCTCAATGTCGGCTGCATGCCGTCGAAGGCGCTGCTGCATGCCTCCGAAATGTTCGAGGAGGCCGGGCATTCCTTCGCCAAGATGGGCGTCAGCGTCTCCGCGCCGAAGCTCGATTTGCCTGCGATGATGAACTTCAAGCAGCAGGGCATCGACGGCAACGTCAAGGGCGTCGAGTTCCTGATGAAGAAGAACAAGATCGACGTGCTCAAGGGCGCCGGCAAGATTCTCGGCACCGGCAAGGTCGAGATCTCCGCCGACGGCAAGTCGCAGGTCGTCGAAACCAAGAGCATCGTGATCGCCACCGGCTCGGACATCGCGCGGCTCAAGGGCATCGAGATCGACGAGACCCGCATCGTGTCGTCGACCGGTGCGCTGTCGCTGGACAAGGTCCCCGGCAAGTTGCTGATCGTCGGCGCCGGCGTGATCGGCCTCGAGCTCGGCTCGGTCTGGCACCGTCTCGGCGCCGAAGTGGTCGTCGTCGAATTCCTCGACCGCATCCTGCCCGGCATGGACGGCGAGATCGCCAAGCAATTCCAGCGCATCCTGGAGAAGCAGGGCTTTGCCTTCAAGCTCAGTGCCAAGGTCACGGGCGTGGACACCTCCGGCAAGACGCTGAAGGCGACGATCGAGCCCGCCGCGGGGGGCGCTGCCGAGACGCTGGAGGCCGACGTCGTTCTCGTCTGTATCGGCCGTGTGCCGTACACGGAGGGGCTCGGCCTGAAGGAAGCCGGTGTTGCACTCGACAATCGCGGCCGCGTGCAGATCGACCCGCATTTCGCCACCAGCGTGAAGGGCGTCTATGCCATCGGCGACGTCGTCGCGGGCCCGATGCTCGCGCACAAGGCCGAGGATGAAGGCGTCGCGGTTGCCGAG
Source organism: Bradyrhizobium sp. 23 (assembly GCF_023073295.1). Classification (NCBI taxonomy): domain Bacteria; kingdom Pseudomonadati; phylum Pseudomonadota; class Alphaproteobacteria; order Hyphomicrobiales; family Nitrobacteraceae; genus Bradyrhizobium; species Bradyrhizobium sp. 23. Next base: position 728,955 of record NZ_JADPJF010000151.1, read on the forward strand.
ATCATCGCCGGGCAGGCCGGCCACGTGAACTACGATGTTATCCCAGGCGTCGTGTATACCACGCCGGAAGTATCCTCCGTCGGCAAGACCGAGGAGGAGCTGAAGCAGGCGGGCGTGGCTTATACGGTCGGAAAGTTTCCCTTTACCGCCAACGGGCGCTCCAAGGTCAACCAGACCACCGACGGCTTTGTGAAGATTCTCGCAGATGCGAAGACCGATCGCGTCCTCGGCGTGCACATTATCGGCCGCGAAGCCGGCGAAATGATCCATGAGGCAGCCGTTCTCATGGAGTTTGGCGGCAGCGCGGAGGATCTCGCGCGCACGTGCCACGCGCACCCGACGCGCTCCGAGGCCATCAAGGAAGCCGCGCTTGCAGTCGGCAAGCGGGCCATCCATATGTAGGTCGCGCCCAGCGCCGAATCGGGCGGGAAACACATGCTACGCCGCCTGCTTCAACCGGTCTGGGTCCTGCTTGCGATCATCTTCCTGATCGAAGCCTGGCTGTGGGACCATCTCGAACCGATCGTCGCGCGGGTTGTCGCAATCGTCCCGCTTGCGCGGTTCAAGCAATGGCTGTCGGACCGCGTCGATGCGCTGTCGCCAGCGATGACGCTGATCGTGTTCGCTGTACCGATCGTCCCGCTGTTTCCGCTCAAGCTGGTTGGCCTGTGGCTGCTCACGCACGAATACTGGACCAGCGCGGTCTTCACCATCGTGTTCGCAAAGCTGCTCGGGGTCGGCGTCACCGCCTTCGTGTTCGACGTGACGCGCGACAAGCTGATGGAGATGGCGTGGTTCGAGCGGCTCTATGATCTGGTGCTGAAGCTGCGTGCCAAGGCCGCCGAGCTGGTCGATCCGGTCAAGCGACGCATCAAGGAGCTGATCGCCGGCAACGGCGAAGGCTGGTCCTCCCGCACGCTCCGCCTGATCCAGCGCTTTCGCAAGAGCGTGCACGAAGCGCGGTGAAGCCTCACCGCAGACTCGCTGTCATCGCCCGGCTTGACCGGGCGATCCAGTATTCCAGAGACGGCAATGGCTACGGAGAAGCCGCGGCGTACTGGATGG
>NZ_JADPJF010000151.1:730111-750113 GCF_023073295.1 Bradyrhizobium sp. 23
CGCGCATGTCGCTGCGCTCATGCGGGCTACGAGCCTCAATGCAGATGCAGCAGATGCGGCGACCATGCGCCGAGCATGGTCATCCCAAGTCCGGCAAGCGACAGCAGGCCCGCGATCCAGGCGAGCGGCAGCATGCCGGTGATGATGGTGGCTGAGGCCAGCACGATGCCGATCTGGAAGGCGGCGGACGCCAGCTCGAAGTGATGATATTTCGCAGTCGCCTCGTCGCGCTCATGCTCGGCGTGCTTGGCCTTTTCGGCCAGCTGCTCGGTGCCTTCGCCGGTCTCCGGCTCGGAGCGGTAGCGCTGCGCGGTCTTCTGCCAGTCCTCGATCTGCTTCTGCACGGCCACCTTGTTGGCCTCGTCGCTCGCCGCGCCGAGGATGAGCTTGCCCTGGTCGGCCATGGTCTGCACCACGGTGCGGCGGATGCTCTTGGCCTGGAAGAACGCCCAGAGGTTGGAGGCCTCGACGTTCTTGCTGATCGATTCGGTCTGGGCGCCCTTGCCGAGCGTCTCGGAGATCGCCAGGAACAGCGCCAGAACCGCGATCAGGAGCGCGATCTTCTTGTTCGAGCCGGACGCGTGTTCGGCGTGCTCGGCATGCTCCATGCTTTCATGTGCGCTCATAAATCCCTCCTGCCTGTTTACCAACGATTGACCGAACTGCGCGACGGGCGCAAGTGGCAAGCCGCGATGGCCGTTGCAATTAAGGGTTTCGCGTCGGGGCTGATCTAGTCCTGTCCCATGACCACAGCGGAATTCATCGCAGCCTGCGTCTGGCCTTCCATCCTCGCATCCGCGCTTGCGCTGCTGAAGGCCCGCAACACCGCGGCCTTTCCGTTCGTCGGCAAGATTGTCCTCGCGCTTGGCCTGACCTACATCGGCCTGTTGCGGTTTTATGACAAGAGCTCGATCATCGTAGTCAACGACGTCCATGTCGGCCTCGTTGTTCTGGGCCTGATTATCGTCGGCTCGCAGCTGCGACAACCTCCGCTGTACGGCTCATGGCGTGACCAGGCGAAGGCGTTCGCCTCGATGATCCTGATCGTGCTGCTCGGCAGCGGTCTTGCATGGTATGCCGGACGAATGCTGTTTCTCGATCACCTGACGTCCCGCCTTGTGATCGAAGGCCGTGTCGATCGTGCGTGGAGGTCAGGTAGCCGCCGCAAAGCGGACTATCTCGTTCGCATCGCGGGCCAACCGGTGAAGGTCACGGCGCCGCTGTACGAGCGGCTGGAGACGTTCAGGCCGATGGTCCGCGTCGAGGTCGGGCGCGGCTCGAACTACGTCTACGATATCGAGTATCTCGCCAACTGAGCCGCTATCGGCGCGGATGCGCGCTGGCATAGACTTCCAGCAGCCGCTCGGCATCGATGCCGGTATAGATCTGCGTGGTCGAGAGCGAGGCATGGCCGAGCAATTCCTGGATCGCGCGCAAATCGCCGCCGCGTGACAACAGGTGCGTGGCGAAGGAATGCCGGAGCGCGTGCGGCGTGGCGCTGTCGGGCAGGCCGAGCGCGCCGCGCAGCCGCTCCATCGCGAGCTGGATGATGCGCGGGCTCAAGGGCCCGCCGCGTGCGCCGACGAAGATCGGCCCCTCCGCCGGCAGCGGATACGGGCACATGGAAACGTATTCTTGCACCAGTGCGAGCACGTTCTGGAGCACCGGCACCATGCGGGTCTTGTTGCCTTTGCCCGTCACGATCAGCACGTCGCCTTCACCGGGACGCGGGACCTCGCGGCGCGTCAGCCCCAGCGCTTCGGAGATGCGCAGGCCTGAGCCGTAGAGGAGAGCCATCACGGCGGCGTCGCGCGCAAGAATCCAGGTCTCGCGGTCCTCGCCGGCGCGCTCGTCGGCGTCCGCAAGACGTTTGGCCGACGCCATCGGCAGCGGCTTGGGCAGGCTCTTTGCGACTTTCGGCGCGCGGATCGCCGAGAGCGCCCCGACCTTGCCCTTGCCTTCGCGCTCGAGAAAGCGGCCGAACGAGCGCAGGCCCGCGAGCGCGCGCATCAGGCTGCGGCCGGCAATATCGTCGGCGCGGCGCATCGCCATGAAGGCTCTGATATCGGTGGCCTCCAGCGCGGCGAAACGCTTTAGCGTCACTCGCTCGCCCCAATGGCCGCAGAGGAAAATCAGGCACTGCCGCAAATCGCGGGCATAGGCTTCCAGCGTCTTCGGCGACAGCCGCCGCTCCGCGCCGAGATGCGACAGCCAGCGCGTCATCTCCCGCGCGATGTCAGGATCGGCGCTGGCGAGCTCGATTTGTGGGGCGGCCGCTTTGCTCATGCGCTCTGGACGTGGTGATTCCACTCAGTATATCGCATCACACTCGTTTATCGTTCGCTAAGGCCGCCTCAGGGCGCTAGCCTTGAAGCCCCCGGGTTCCGATTCCCCCTCCATGGATCACACGTCGCGCAGCAACGCCGTCTCCGCCAACGCGACCCGCATGGTCGACGTGCTGGTGCCGGTCGCGCTCGACCAGACCTATTCCTACAAGGTGCCGCGCGGAATGGAGCTGAAGGCGGGCGATATTATTGGCGTGCCGCTCGGCCCGCGCGAGGTGCTCGCCGTGGTCTGGGCCGAAAACGCCAATCCTGATCCGCGCCTGCACAACCGCCTCAAGGAGGTCAGCGAAAAGCTCGACATCCCGCCGTTGAAGCCCGAGCTGCGTGCGGTCGTGGACTGGATCGCCAATTACACGTTGAGCCCGCGCGGCATGGTGCTGCGCATGTGCCTGCGGATGGGCGAAAACCTCGGCCCCGAGCGGGTGCGCGCCGGCGTGCGCCTGGTCGGCGATCCGCCAAAACGTCTGACGCCGGCGCGGCAGCGCCTGATCGAGGTGCTGTCGGACCGGCTGCTGCACGGCAAGTCCGAGGCGGCCAGAGAGGCCGGGGTTTCGGCCGGCGTGATCGACGGCCTCGTCGACGAAGGAACGCTCTCGGTCGAGCCGATGCCCCCGCCTCCGCCGCCGCCGGCCCCAGATCCGGATTTCAGCCGGCCGGATTTTTCGCCGCTTCAGCGCGCCGGGGTCGATGCCATGCGCGCACTCGCCGCCAACGGCAGCTTTCACGTCGCGCTGCTCGACGGTGTCACCGGCTCGGGCAAGACCGAGGTTTACTTCGAAGCCGTCGCCGAGGCGATCCGCCGCGGAAAACAGTCGCTCATCCTGATGCCGGAGATCGCGCTCACCGGCCAGTTCCTCGATCGCTTCGCGCAGCGCTTTGGCGTGCGCCCTCTGGAATGGCATTCCGAGCTGACGCCGCGCACCCGCGCGCGCAATTGGGCGGCGATCTCCGAGGGCAGCGCGCCGGTTGTGGTCGGCGCGCGCTCGGCGCTCTTTCTGCCCTACGCCAATCTCGGCCTCATCGTGGTCGATGAAGAGCACGACCAAGCCTACAAGCAGGACGAGGGCGTGCATTATCACGCCCGTGACATGGCGGTGGTGCGCGCGCATATCGCAAAGGTTCCGATCGTGCTGGCGTCGGCGACGCCGTCGGTCGAATCCGAGGTCAATGCGCGCAAGAACCGCTATCAGCGCATCGCTCTGCCGTCGCGCTTCGGCGGCCAGCACATGCCACATATCGAGGCCATTGACATGCGCCGCGAGCCGCCGGCGCGCGGCCGCTTCATCTCGCCGCGGCTGGCGTCCGAGATCAGGACCGCGATCGAGCGGCGCGAGCAGGCGCTACTGTTCCTCAATCGCCGCGGTTATGCGCCGTTGACGCTGTGCCGCGCCTGCGGCCATCGCTTCGCCTGCACCATCTGCGATGCCTGGCTGGTCGATCACCGCTTCCGCCAGCGCCTCGTCTGTCACCATTGCGGCTTCTCGATGCCGCGCCCGCAAACCTGTCCGCATTGCGCGGCGGAGGAATCGCTGGTCGCGGTCGGGCCCGGCGTCGAGCGCTTGCAGGAGGAGGCGGCGGCGCTGTTCCCGGAGGCCCGCACCATGGTGCTGTCGAGCGATCTCATCACCTCGATCGAGACGATGCGCTCCGAGCTGAACGACATCGCGGAGGGCCGCGTCGACGTCATCATCGGCACCCAGCTCGTCGCCAAGGGCCACAATTTTCCGCGGCTCAATCTGGTGGGCGTGGTCGATGCGGATCTCGGCCTGTCCAATGGCGATCCGCGCGCCTCCGAGCGCACCTGGCAGTTGCTCAACCAGGTGATCGGCCGCGCCGGGCGCGAGCAGGGCCGTGGCATCGGTTATCTCCAGACCCACCAGCCCGATCATCCCGTGATGAAGGCGCTGATCGCCTGCGACCGCGAAGCGTTCTACGATAGCGAGATCGATTTGCGCGAACGCACGCTCTATCCGCCGTTCGGGCGGCTCGCGAGCCTGATCATTTCCGCCGGCGACCGGCCGAGCGCCGAAGGCTTTGGCCGCCACCTCGTTGCGCTCGCGCCGCGCGACGAACGCGTTGTGGTGCTGGGCCCGGCGGAAGCCCCGCTCGCGGTCATCAAGGGCCGCTACCGCTTCCGCATCCTGGTGAAATCGGCGCGCGGCTTCGACCTGTCGGATTATCTGCGCAACTGGCTTGCCGCATGCCCGAAGCCGAAGGGCAATCAAAAGCTCGAAGTCGACGTCGATCCGCAGAGCTTTTTGTAAGGAGCTGCAAAACTCCCCGTCATTGCGAGCGCAGCGACTTGTCCGCCGAAGCTTTAGCGAAGGCGGAAGCAATCCAGAATCCCTCCACGGAGGCAGTCTGGATTGCTTCGTCTCTCCGCTCCTCGCAATAACGGCGGAAGAACAAACAAAAAGCCCGCCGTCCCCCAAGACGGCGAGCTTGTTTCAGGCGTCGCGCTTTAGGAGACGACTTCGGCAGTGACGCGGCCGACGCCGGCGCCGGTGAGGCCGATGGCACGGGCAGCGCCCGTGGAGAGGTCGAGGACACGGCCGCGGATGAACGGGCCACGGTCGTTGATGGTGACGATGACGCTCGAGCCGCCATGGGTGACACGCAGCTTGGTGCCGAACGGCAGTGAACGGTGCGCCGCGGTCATGGCGTTCTGGTTGAAGCGCTGGCCGGAGGCGGTCCTGCTGCCGGACTCGTTCCCGTAAAAGGAAGCCATGCCGGAGAAGGAACGTCCGGTGCCCTGCGACGGCGTCATCGATGCATTGGCGTTACGCCAATCGGAGGTCGTGTTGGCATCGGTCTGGGCGTGGTGGCGGTGATGATGGTGGGAATAGCGATGGTGATGGCGGGATTTGGCGGAAGCTTCGGTGGCAGTTCCCCCGATGAGAAGAGTTGCGGCAACAAAGGCGATCGCCTTACGCGGCCGGGTCACTGAGCCCAGCGTCTTCAAACAAAGCATATATTGGTCCCTAAGCTAGTATTGCCACATATGTGGCAAGTGGAGCCCCCGTAAGTTTGCGAGCGGGATCGCGTTTCGATTCCTAATGAGGCGTGAATTGGGCAGTAAATCCGTTCTGTGTCGCTGTGTAATATCTTGTTACCGGCAGGGATATTCGGCCGACATTCCGTAATATTGGAATTTAGCAGTTTGTTAACCTCTATATTACTCGCGAATACTGTAAAACGAAGTCATCGCTTTCCGCATTTAGAATTCAGAAAGTATTCGGCGAGTGGAGCCGGGAGGGCTGGAATCACGCCTCAGCGATCCGTGTTCATGGCGGCTATGCGCTGAGGGCAGGAACCAATCGCCGGCCTCGGCTCAGGGTTGGGCTTAAGCGCTGTGGCAATTCCGCGGCATGGCAAGGTCGTCGTCGCGTCGTCGTGGAGTGCGACGAACTGGCGACAGAACGTCATGCCTTTAATTTGGCGTCATGTTGCACGTGCGCGCCTGCTATGTTAGCAAAGCCGCGATTTTAACGAGCCCGGCACTTCCGTGCGGGGTCGAAAATCGAAGTCCCGCTTGAATTCCAAGGGCTTGGATCGCTAGGCGCCGCTTCGTGGCGACGGTTTTTCCCTTGCGAGTTTGACAGCAAAAAGAGCACGTCTGTGGCTGCAGAAGATACGTCCGTTTCCGGTGTGTCGGGCCGTTATGCAACGGCCTTGTTTGAACTGGCCCGCGACCAGAAAGTGGTCGACGAGGTCAAAGCCGATCTCGAAAAATTCGAGGGCATGCTGAACGAAAGCGCCGATCTGAAGCGCCTCGTCCGCAGCCCCGTGTTCGCGGCCGATGCCCAGTCCAGAGCCCTCTCGGCCGTGCTGGACAAGGCCGGCATCGCCGGCATCTCCGCCAATTTCCTGAAAGTGCTGACCGCCAACCGCCGCCTGTTCGCGGTGGCTGACGTCATCCGCGCCTATCGCGCCCTGGTCGCCAAGTTCAAGGGCGAGGCGACGGCCGACGTCACCGTGGCGGAGGCGCTCTCGGACAAGAATCTCGACGCCCTCAAGGTTGCCCTGAAGTCGGTGACCGGCAAGGACGTCGCGCTCAACGTGAAGGTCGATCCCTCGATCATCGGTGGCCTCGTGGTCAAGCTTGGCAGCCGAATGATCGATAGCTCGCTTCGCACCAAACTCAATTCGATCAAGCACGCGATGAAAGAGGCAGGCTGATGGACATCCGCGCCGCGGAAATTTCCGCGATCCTCAAGGACCAGATCAAGAATTTCGGCCAGGAAGCTGAAGTCTCCGAAGTCGGACAGGTGCTGTCCGTCGGCGACGGTATCGCTCGCGTTTTCGGTCTGGATAACGTCCAGGCCGGTGAAATGGTCGAATTCGAGAACGGCACCCGCGGCATGGCGCTGAACCTCGAAACCGACAACGTCGGTATCGTTATTTTCGGCGCTGACCGCGAGATCAAGGAAGGTCAGACCGTCAAGCGCACCCGCGCCATCGTGGACGCGCCGGTCGGCAAGGGCCTGCTCGGCCGCGTCGTCGACGCGCTCGGCAACCCCATCGACGGCAAGGGCCCGATCCAGGCCGACAAGCGCATGCGCGTCGACGTCAAGGCGCCCGGCATCATTCCGCGCAAGTCGGTGAACGAGCCGATGGCGACCGGCCTCAAGGCGATCGATGCCCTGATCCCGATCGGCCGCGGCCAGCGCGAGCTGATCATCGGCGACCGTCAGACCGGCAAGACCGCGATCGCGCTCGACACCATCCTCAACCAGAAGCCGCTCAACGCGCAGCCGGACGAGAACATCAAGCTGTATTGCGTCTACGTCGCGATCGGCCAGAAGCGCTCGACGGTTGCCCAGTTCGTGAAGGTGCTGGAAGAGCAGGGCGCGCTCGAATATTCGATCATCGTCGCCGCCACCGCGTCGGATCCGGCACCGATGCAGTACATCGCGCCGTTCACCGGCTGCACCATGGGCGAGTACTTCCGCGACAACGGCATGCACGCCGTCATCATCTATGACGATTTGTCCAAGCAGGCCGTCGCCTACCGCCAGATGTCGCTCCTGCTGCGCCGCCCGCCGGGCCGCGAAGCCTATCCGGGCGACGTATTCTATCTGCATTCCCGCCTGCTCGAGCGCGCGGCGAAGCTGAACAAGGACCAGGGTTCGGGCTCGCTGACGGCGCTGCCGGTCATCGAAACCCAGGCCAACGACGTGTCGGCCTACATTCCGACCAACGTCATCTCGATCACCGACGGCCAGATCTTCCTGGAAACCGACCTGTTCTTCCAGGGCATTCGCCCCGCGGTGAACGTCGGTCTGTCGGTGTCGCGCGTCGGCTCCTCGGCACAGACGAAGGCCACCAAGAAGGTCGCCGGCAAGATCAAGGGCGAGCTCGCGCAGTACCGCGAAATGGCGGCGTTCGCGCAGTTCGGCTCCGACCTCGACGCCTCGACCCAGCGCCTGCTCAATCGCGGCTCGCGTCTGACCGAGCTCCTGAAGCAGCCGCAGTTCGCGCCGCTGAAGATGGAAGAGCAGGTCTGCGTGATCTGGGCCGGCACCAACGGCTATCTCGACCCGCTGCCGGTCAACAAGGTGCGCGCGTTCGAGGACGGTCTGTTGTCGCTGCTGCGCGGCAAGAACGTCGAGATCCTCAACGCGATCCGCGACAGCCGCGATCTCTCCGACGACACCGCCGCCAAGCTGAAGTCGGTGGTCGAAGGTTTCGCCAAGAGCTTCGCATAAGAGAACGGTCGCAAGGCCGGGCTTCTTGTCCCGGCCTTCCGTGCCTCACTGCATGGAAACGAAGACGTGGATGCCCGGGACACGCCCGGGCATGACGACTGGGATAGGCTAGCGGCTTGATCCAAGGGGTCGAACCGCCGGGGTGAACGAAGAATGGCGTCACTTAAAGACATGCGCGTCCGCATCGCCTCCACCAAGGCGACGCAGAAGATCACCAAGGCCATGCAGATGGTCGCGGCGTCCCGGTTGCGCCGCGCCCAGCAAGCGGCCGAGGCGGCGCGGCCCTATGCCGACAAGATGAGCGCGGTGATCTCCAACATCGCCAGCGCTGCCGCCGGTTCGCCCGGCGCCCCGGTGCTGCTGGCCGGCACCGGCAAGGATCAGGTTCACCTACTGCTGGTCTGCACCGGCGAGCGTGGTCTGTCCGGCGCGTTCAACTCCTCGATCGTGCGCCTCGCGCGCGAGCGCGCCCAGGCGCTGTTGGCGCAGGGCAAGGAAGTCAAATTCTTCTGCGTCGGCCGCAAGGGCTACGAGCAGCTCCGCCGCCTGTACGACAAGCAGATCGTCGAGCATCTCGACCTGCGCGGCGTTCGTCAGCTCGGCTTCGTCAACGCGGACGACATCGCCAAGAAGGTGCTGGCCCGCTTCGATAACGGCGAATTCGACGTCTGCACGCTGTTCTACGCGCAGTTCAAGTCGGTGATCGCCCAGGTCCCGACCGCGCAGCAGATCATTCCGCTGACCGTGGAAGAAAAGGCGGCGACCGCGCCGTCGACGTCCTACGACTATGAGCCGGAGGAAGACGAACTCCTCTCCGGCCTGTTGCCGCGGAACATCGCGGTGCAGATTTTCCGTGCGCTGCTGGAAAACAACGCCTCGTTCTATGGCGCGCAGATGAGCTCCATGGACAACGCCACCCGCAACGCCGGCGAAATGATCCGCAAGCAAACCCAGATCTACAACCGAACCCGTCAAGCCCAGATCACCAAGGAGCTGATCGAGATCATCTCCGGCGCCGAGGCGGTCTGACGCACGAACCAAACGACGGTCGTTCAAGTAAAGAATTTCGAAGGAGAGCTTCATGGCTACAGCAGCTACCCAGGTCGGTCGCGTCACCCAGGTCATGGGCGCCGTCGTCGACGTTCAGTTCGAAGGCCATCTGCCGGCCATTCTGAATTCGTTGGAAACCAGGAACGGCAACATCCGCCTCGTGCTGGAAGTTGCACAGCATCTCGGTGAGTCCACCGTGCGCACGATCGCGATGGACGTGACCGAAGGTCTGGTCCGCGGCCAGGAAGTGACCGACACCGGTCAGCCGATCTCGGTTCCGGTGGGTGCAGGCACGCTCGGGCGCATCATGAACGTGATCGGCGAGCCGATCGACGAAGCCGGTCCGATCCAGTCCGAAGGCATGCGCGCCATCCACCAGGAAGCGCCGAGCTACACCGACCAGTCGACCGAAGCTGAAATTCTCGTCACCGGCATCAAGGTCGTCGACTTGCTCGCGCCCTACGCCAAGGGCGGCAAGATCGGCCTGTTCGGCGGCGCCGGCGTCGGCAAGACCGTGCTGATTCAGGAGCTGATCAACAACGTCGCGAAGGCGCACGGTGGTTACTCCGTGTTCGCCGGCGTCGGCGAGCGTACCCGCGAGGGCAACGACCTCTATCACGAGTTCATCGAGTCCAAGGTCAACGCCGATCCGCATAATCCGGATCCGAGCGTCAAGTCGAAGTGCGCGCTGGTGTTCGGCCAGATGAACGAGCCGCCCGGCGCTCGCGCCCGCGTCGGCCTCACCGGTCTGACCGTCGCCGAGCACTTCCGCGACCAGGGCCAGGACGTGCTGTTCTTCGTCGACAACATCTTCCGCTTCACCCAAGCCGGCTCTGAAGTGTCGGCGCTGCTCGGTCGTATCCCGAGCGCCGTGGGTTACCAGCCGACGCTCGCCACCGACATGGGCGCGCTGCAGGAGCGCATCACCACCACGCAGAAGGGTTCGATCACCTCGGTGCAGGCCATTTACGTTCCGGCCGACGACTTGACCGACCCGGCGCCCGCGACCTCGTTCGCGCATTTGGACGCCACCACGGTGTTGAACCGCGCGATCTCGGAAAAGGGCATCTATCCGGCGGTGGACCCGCTCGACTCGACCTCGCGCATGCTCTCGCCGCTCGTCGTCGGCCAGGAGCACTACGACACCGCGCGTCAGGTCCAGCAGGTGCTGCAGCGCTACAAGTCGCTGCAGGACATCATCGCCATTCTCGGCATGGACGAGCTTTCGGAAGAGGACAAGCTGACGGTGGCCCGCGCCCGCAAGATTGAGCGCTTCCTGTCGCAGCCGTTCCACGTCGCCGAAATCTTCACCGGCTCGCCCGGCAAGTTCGTCGACCTCGCGGACACCATCAAGGGCTTCCGCGGCCTCTGCGAAGGCAAGTACGACCACCTGCCGGAAGCCGCCTTCTACATGGTCGGCACCATCGAAGAGGCGATCGAGAAGGGCAAGAAGCTGGCGGCCGAGGCGGCCTAAGCTGCGAAGGGCGAGCAGGGAGTAGCGAATAGTCGCGCCGCTCCCGCTCCATTCGCAATTCGCTACTCACCATTCGCAGGTTTCCAATGGCCACCTTCCACTTCGATCTCGTCTCGCCGGAAAAGCTCGCCTTCTCGGGCGAGGTCGACCAGGTCGATATCCCCGGCGTCGAAGGTGACTTCGGCGTGCTGGCGGGACACGCGCCGGTCGTGGCCGCGATCCGGCCCGGCATTCTCACCGTGACCACCGGCGGCAAGCACGAGAAGATCATCGTGCTCGGCGGTATCGCCGAAGTCTCCGAGAAGGGCCTGACCGTACTCGCCGACGTCGCGACCTCGCTGGCCGAGCTCGACCGCGCGCAGTTCGCCGCGACCATCTCGGAGATGGAAGAGGGCTTGAAGGAGCACGAAGGCAACGAGCTCGATCAAGCCATCGCCCGGCTCGACCACTTCAAGAGCATCCAGCAGCAGCTCAGCAGCACGGCGATGCACTAAGCCCCGGTGCACTGCGCCGGGGCCCGAACTGAAAATTCCTGAATAAGTTCAGCGCTCGTCACGGGAGTGGCGGGCGCTGAAACTTTGTTGCACGGCGCCGCCGATAGCGCCATTCTGCGCCCGCGAACTTTGTTCCGGGGGCCGACCGCAGATGAAACGCAAGATCGCAGCGATTTTCGCGGCCGATATTGCCGGTTACTCGCGACTGGTTGCGGAAGACGAAGAGGAGACGCTGCGGCGTCTCGCCGCCTATCGCGAGGTCGTCGATGATTTCATTGCCAGGGCGGGCGGACGCATCTTCAACACCGCGGGCGATGCCGTGCTTGCGGAATTTCCAAGCGCAGTCGATGCGGTGCGCTGCGCGATCGACATTCAGGAATCCCTGCGAACCCGCAACATGGCCTATCCGCCGAGCCGGCAGATGTCGTTCCGCATCGGTATCACCATCGGTGACGTGGTCGAGCGCGACGGCGATCTGCTCGGTGACGGCGTCAATATCGCCGCCCGGCTCGAGGGCCTCGCCGAGGTCGGGGGCATCTGCGTCTCCCGCGCCGTGCACGAGCAGGTCGCCAACAAGCTGTCGGTGCAGTTCGCCGATATCGGCGCGCAGGAGGTCAAGAACATCCCGACGCCGGTGCACGCCTACATGGTGGCGATGCGGCGCGGGGACGGTAGCTACGCGACGCCGCAGATCAAGAAGGTGACGAAGGCTGAGGCCGCGCCGAACTGGATGTGGCCGCTGGTGGTCGGTGTCGTCTCCGTCGTCGCCATCGGCGTCGGCGGCTTCCTCTATTTCACCAAGCTCGAGACGACCAGGGCGCCGGCGGTTGCAGTGACCGCGCCAAGCCCAGCATCAAGTCCGATGCCCAACGCGGCTGCGGCAGCAGCGCCAAGCCCGTCATCCACCATGGCGGCGAAAGCGCCGATGCCCATGCCGGCACCATCGGCTTCACCGATGGCCGGCAAGTTTCCTGCCGACAGCGTCCCCTTCATCAACGAGCGCATCCGCAACTACCTGGCCGGCGACTATTCCGCTGCCGGCGACTACAAGGCGTTCGCACTCAATGTCGGCGGGTTCACCGGCGCGTCGTTGAATCAGCCGAACGAGGAAGCCGCGCGCAACGCCGCACTCGATCAGTGCCAGAAGCGCGCCGATGCCGCGCAGTCGCCGCGGCGTTGCGAGCTCTATGCAGTCGGCAACAATGTGGTCTACACGCACGGCAAACCGCCGATGCCGCCGCAACCGTTCGTCCGGCATGATGCCATGACCGAGCGCGCCTTCGCCTCGAAAGACTTTCCGATGGTGCGCGATCCCGCCAAGGTCCGGCTCGAGAACATGTTCGTGCCCGCGGCAAAATCCCGCGCGGTCGCGCTCGGCCCCGGCGGCCAATATTTCATGGTGATGGGCGCATCGTCCACCGACGATGCCGCGCGGCGTTCACTGGAATCGTGCGGTGCGATCGCCGGCGTCGCCTGCCTGGTCGTTGCGGTCGACGAGAATTTCGTCGTGCCGATCCCGACCCTGCTCCGGATCACCGGCTTCTTCCATGCGGCGTCGAACGCCTCGATCATCGCAGATGCGCGCGACGAGGTCGTGCGCAAGCTCGCCGACGGCATGGGCTGGAACGCCGTCGCGGTCGGCACCGCGGGCCGGCCGGGCCTCGGCCTCAAGGCCGCGGACGAGCAGACCGCCGTCAATTCCGCGCTCGCCGACTGCGCCAAGCGCGACAGCGACTGCCACCTCATCGCAATCGGCCCGTTCACGGTGGGACCGATCAACTAGGCTCACGCAAATTTCCGGGCAAAGTTCTCTAATGATTTCAACCCCGTTCTACTGTGCATGGGGTTGTTTTTCGCGTTTTTAGTTCGCGAACGGCGCAAACTGCTGCGCCACTGCGCTGTAGACGTGGCGGCGGAACGGCACCACGACATCGGGGACGCGGTCGAGCCGCTCCCAGCGCCAGGCGTCGAACTCGGCGGGCTGCCCGTTGCGCGGCGTCAGCGGATCGATCTCGTCATCCTTGCCGGTGAAGCGTAACGCGAACCATTTCTGGCGCTGGCCGCGGAATTTCGCCAGTCGATGTGTCTGCGGCCCGTCATATGGCGGGAATTCGTAAGTCAACCAGTCGGTCTCGCCGAGATAGGATGCGCTCTTGACGCTGGTCTCTTCCCAGAGCTCGCGCAGCGCGGCATCGCGCAAATCCTCGCCCTCGTCGACGCCGCCCTGCGGCATCTGCCAGTCCAGACCCGGCAGGATGATCTCGGGTCCGTCGCCCTTGAAGCGGTGCCCGATCAGCACGCGGCCATCGGCATTGAACAGCGCGATTCCGACATTGGGACGGTAGGGTTTTTCAGTGCTCACGCGTGGATCTCTCGTCGTCATTTCAGGCTGTGCATTAGAGCGTTTTCGAGCGAAGTGGATACCGGTTCGCGTCAAGAAAACGCGTCAAAATAAAAAACTAGAGCCCCGTCCCGATTCTATCGGAACGGAACTGGCTCTAGCATCAACCTGGAATGGCGACTTGAACTAATCCTGCGCCAGCGCGGAAAATTCCTTCACCACGCGCTCGTAGACCGGGCGCTTGAACGGGACGATCAGCCCGGTCAGGTTCTTCATCGGCTCCCAGCGCCAGCTCACGAACTCGGCCTTGTGACCGCCGCCGGGCTTTTCGACGTTGATCTCGCTATCCTTGCCGGTGAAGCGGACCGCGAACCATTTCTGGCGCTGACCGCGGTAGCGGCCCTTCCAGGTGCGCCCGGCGACCGTGCGCGGAATGTCGTAAGTGAGCCAGTCCGGAACTTCGCCGAGCCGCTCAACCGAACGCACGCTGGTCTCCTCATAGAGCTCGCGCTTGGCGGCCTCCCAATTGTCCTCGCCGGGATCGACGCCGCCCTGCGGCATCTGCCAGACATGGGTGTCGTCGACATGCTCGATGCCGCCAGCGCGGCGGCCGATGAACACCAGTCCGTCCTTGTTGAGCAACATCACGCCGACGCAGGTCCGGTAGGGCAGATCCTCGTAACGCGCCATTCCGCCAGACCTCTCGCATGCTGTCGGTAAGGCTTAAGCAGGCCCCGCGGGCCTGTACCATACCAATCCGTTGATTTAGCTGGATTTTGATTTCAGCATCGCGGTTGTCAATGGCACCAAAAGGATACCTCGGTCGCCCAATGTCTTGGTCCAGGCGCCGATGCGCTCGATCGAGACCGGGAGGGCGGAGGCGGTGCCCACGGCCACGCCGCGCTCGCGCGCCGCCGCTTCGAGCTTGGTCAGGGCGCGGTCGATCTCGGCCGGGGTCGGCACCGCGTCAATCGCGATATCGCCCTTGCCGAACGGCATCGCCTGGCTGCCGGCCGCTTGCGGCGCGATGCTGCGCGGCGAGGAGCCGTCGTCGAAGAAGCCGAGCCCGCGCTTGGCCGCCTCGCGGATGATCGGCTGCATCGCCGGCTCCGTCGCGATGAAGCGGGCGCCCATGAAATTGGTGAGGCCGGCATAGCCCTGCATCCGGCTCAAATGCCAGTACAGGCGGTCCATGTTCTGGTCGGCACTCAGCGAGGTCAGCAGCGTCTGCGGTCCCGGATCGTTGTCGGGGAAGTCATAGGGCTCCATCGGGATCTGGAGGAAGATCTCGTGGCGCTGGGCGCGGGCGCGCTCGGCGAGTTTTCCTGGATCGGACCCATAGGGCGTGAAGGCCAGCGTCACCGCCGCTGGCAACCGCATGATGGCATCGGTGGTCTTGGCGGCGCCGACGCCGAGGCCGCCGATCAGGATCGCGACCACCGGCATCTTGGCGGCCTTGGCGCGGTCGGCATCCGCCGCATAGACGTTGAACGGCTTCAGATCCCCGGAAACCGCGGGGATCATGCCATAGCGCGATTTCTCAAGAAGTTTTGGGTCGATCCCGGCCATGACGGGCGGCGGTGCGGAGGCCGCCGCCGTCTCGCTTTTGCCGGCGGCATCGCCGCCGATCACCACGTCGTGGCGCATGCCGGTGGAACCGTCGATCATGGTGACGGTCTTCTGCTCGCCCGCCTGCTTCGGTGCGTCCTTGGTCTCTTGCTTGCTTTCCTGCTTGCTGTCCTGGCCATGGCCGGCCGCGGCCGGCTTGTCGTCGCCAGCCTTGTCTGCGGCATTGGGTTCGCGGATCGCGAGCCGTGTCATTGGCTCGCCGCCGAGCGGATCCTTGTTGAAGATGGCGAAGCCGGCAAAGGTGACCAGGAACAGTCCGAGCAGGACCGCGAGCAGCTGCATGGCCGTGAACGGCAGCCGCAGCCGACGTTTCCGGCGCGGCTTGTCCCGTCCGAGCGGGGCGCTCAGATCATCGGCCGTTTCAGTCATGCGCGATCCCGAATCACTCAGCAATGACGATACCACGCCGGGGTCAAGCGGCGGCAGGCCGGGATAGGCCGGGGGATATCAGGAGTTCCAAGCAAAAAGGGCGGCTCCGGGAGCCGCCCTTTTCGTCAGATCGCGATGCGCCGACCTAGTTCGCCGCTTTGGGCTTGTCGGTCGTGGCCTTGTCGCCGCCCGGCGTGGGCGCCGCGGACGCGCTGTTCTTGATGCCGTGGAGCAGATCGTCGGCGAGCTTGAGCGCCTTGTCGTCCTTGGCGTCCGGCGGAACGTAGGACTGCGAGCCGGTCTTCTCGTCGCCGTCGTTCTTGAGATGGCCGCGCAGCGAAGCTTCGCCCTTGGTGTCGGTACGCGACTTCAGCTCGTCCGGCACGTCCTGCAGCACTTCGATGTCGGGCACGATGCCCTTGGCCTGGATCGACTTGCCCGACGGCGTGTAATAGCGCGCCGTGGTCAGACGCAGCGCGCCGTTGCCGGAGCCGAGCGGAATGATGGTCTGCACCGAGCCCTTGCCGAACGAGCGTGTGCCGACGATGGTCGCACGCTTGTGGTCCTGCAGCGCGCCGGCGACGATCTCCGACGCCGAAGCCGAGCCGCCGTTGACCAGCACGATGACCGGCTTGCCCTTGGTGAGGTCGCCCGTATGCGCGGTACGGCGCTGGGTCTCCTCGGCATTGCGGCCGCGGGTCGAGACGATCTCGCCCTTCTCCAGGAAGGAGTCGGAGACGGTGACCGCTTCCTCGAGCAGGCCGCCCGGGTTGTTGCGGAGGTCGATGACGTAGCCCTTCAGCTTGTCGCCGATCTGATTCGAGAGGTTGGCGACCTCGCGCTTCAGGCCTTCGGTGGTTTGCTCGTTGAAGGTGGTGATGCGGATATAGGCGATGTCGTCGGCCTCGACGCGGGCGCGCACCGAACGGACGCGGATGTTGTCGCGCACCAGCGTGACGTCGATCGGATTGTCCTGGCCCTTGCGGATGATCTTCAGCTTGATCTTGGTGTTGACCGGGCCGCGCATCTTCTCGACCGCCTGGTTCAGGGTCAGGCCCTGCACCGCCTCGTCGTCGAGATTGGTGATGATGTCGTTGGCCATGACACCGGCGCGCGAGGCCGGGGTGTCGTCGATCGGCGAGACCACCTTGATCAGGCCGTCTTCCATCGTGACTTCGATGCCGAGGCCGCCGAACTCACCGCGGGTCTGCACCTGCATGTCGCGGAAGCTCTTGGCATCCATGTAGCTCGAATGCGGATCGAGACCGGTAAGCATGCCGCTGATCGCGGATTCGATCAGCTTGGTGTCGTCGGGCTTCTCGACATAGTCCGAGCGCACGCGCTCGAACACGTCGCCGAACAAATTGAGCTGGCGATAGGTGTCCGCAGTGGCGGCTCGCGCGCTGGAGCCCATGAAGACCGCGCGCGGTTGCGTCACGAACAGCGTCAGCGCCGCACCGGTGGCCGCGCTGAGGAGGATAACTGAAGTCTTGCGCATCATCCGCGAACCTTCTCGCCTTCATTTGCGGCCCACCATGGGCCTGGATCGATTGGAGTGCCGTCTTTGCGGAACTCGACATAGAGCACAGGTTGACTCGCGTTCGTGGCGAGAATGGAGGCGACTTGAGAGGTCGACCCCATGGTCGCGACAGGCTCCCCCGTGAGCACGAATTGTCCGATGTTGACCGAAATGCGCTCCATCCCGGCGATCAGCACATGATACCCGCCCCCGGCATTGAGGATCAAGAGTTGTCCATAGCTGCGGAACGGGCCGGCATAGACCACCCAGCCATCACACGGCGTCGTGACCTGGGAGCCGGGCCGCGTCGCCAGCGAAATGCCCTTCTGGACCCCGCCGAGCCCGTCCGAACCGCCGAAATCCCTGATCTTGTTACCGTTAACCGGCAGAGGCAGGAGGCCCTTGGCCGCGGCGAAGGCCATCGCAGGGGTGGTGCGGGAACGATCCTTGAATGTGCCGGGGCCGGTCTTGGCGCTGGCGGCCGCGTTTGCAGCCGCCTTGGCCTCGGCCTGCTTGGCGGCCTCAGCTGCTTTCTCGGCCGCCTTGGCGGCGCTTTGCAGATCCTGCTCCATCTTGGCGATCAGCCCCTGGAGATCGCCGACCTGTCTTGAGAGCGCAACGGCGCGCGCGTTCTCGGCGTCGAGGTCCTTTTCGCGCGACGCCTGCTGACGCTGCCGTTCGTCGACCAGAGCCGCGAGCCGGGTCTGGTCGTTGCGCACCTTGTCGCGGTCGGAGGCAAGCTGGTCGCGCTCGGTCGCGATGGTCTTGCGCAAGGCCACGAGCTCGCCGAGCTCGCCCGCGATCTTCTCGGCACGGCCGCGCAACTCCGGCACCACGGCACCGAGCAGCATCGCCGTGCGCAGCGATTGCAGGGCATCCTCGGGCCGTACCAGAAGTGCCGGCGGCGTCCGCCTTCCGGCGCGCTGCAAGGCCGCCAGCACCTCGACGATGTCGGCGCGGCGTGAATCGAGCGAGCTGCGCATCGCCTGTTCGCGGCCGTTCAGCGATCGCAGCCGCGCTTCGGCCTCGTCGATCTTGGTCTCGACGGTGCGCACATTGGCGGCGGTGTCGATCAACTGTTGATTGAGCTGGGTGCGGTCCTGGCCGAGCGAGGTGATCTCGGCCTTGAGCTTGGCCTGCGCTTCCTCAGCGCTCTTCTTGCTGGCGCGCGCGGCTTCGAGCTCCTGCTCGCGCTGCTTGATCGCATCGGGCGCTACGGCCGCAGTCTGCGGTGCAGGCGTCTGAGCTTGCGCGAGGCTTGCGCCGGCAACGCCGGCGATCAGCAGCAGGTTGAAAATCGGCGCTCGCATCGCTTTAAGCAAAGGTGCTCGTTGTGGCGCGGATCACGCGCGGTGATAGGGGTGGCCCGCCAGAATGGTGGCGGCCCGATAAAGCTGTTCCAGAAGCATGACGCGGACCATTTGATGCGGCCAGGTCGCAGAGCCGAACGCGATCACGAGCTTGGCCTTACGGCGCAATTCGGGCGAAAGTCCGTCCGCCCCTCCGATCATGAAGATAGTATGACCGGCACCCTCGTCGCGCCAGCGCCCGAGATGCCGTGCGAATACGGTCGAATCCAGATTCTGGCCGCGCTCGTCCAGCGCCACCAGCACCGACTTTTCGGGAATATGGGCGGAGATCGCCGCGGCCTCTTCGGCCATCCGCGTCGCCGTATCGCGCGCGCGGCTTTCGGGCAATTCGTGGATGGCGAGCTCGCGGAATCCGAGCTTGCGGCCGGCCTCGTCGAACCGCTCGAAATAGCGCTCGGCAAGCTCCCGTTCGGGGCCCTGCTTCAGCCGGCCCACCGCAATGACGGCTATGCGCATGATATGTTCAGGGTCGCGTTTTCTGGACCGCGCGCGATCTGCGCGCGCACGACGCTAGCATGCGCGTCAGCCGATTCGAAATCGGCCAGCAGCCTCTCAGATCGCCTTCGCCGCCCCTGGGCCCTGCGTGTACAATCTCTCGAGACTGTAGAACTCGCGGACCTCGGGTCTGAACACGTGCACGATCACATCGCCGGAATCGATCAGCACCCAGTCGCAATTGGGCAAGCCCTCGACGTGGATGTTCTTGATGCCGTTTTCCTTGAGGCCTTTGGCGACGTTCTCCGCGATCGCGCCGACGTGCCGGTTCACCCGGCCGGTGGTGACGATCATGTAGTCGGAGTAGGCCGATTTGCCGCGAAGGTCGATGGTCACAGTCTCTTCCGCCTTCATGTCGTCGAGGCGGGAGAGGATCAGGCTCAGCGTCTTGTCGGCGTCGGGTTGCGCCTTCAAGGCCGCAGCTTTGGTCGATGTTTTACGCGTCGGCTTGGCAACCTTGGGTAAAACAGACTTCGGTGAAGCCGTCTTGGGTGAGGCTGTCTTGGACAATACAGATGTGGTCAGGGACCATTCCTTTCACTGTATCGCGAACGCCGAATCCGGCGCCCACTGGTTACACTACATCATGTGGGGTTAAGGGTTTCAATATGCCAGAGAGCCCGAAGACCGCATGGCGTTCGCACAATCTGACTCACTTCGTACCTTTCCAGCTTCCGTCCGGGTTCCGTAAGCCGGTCGACGAGAGATTCAGCTTCATTCCGGTCAGGAACACCCAGGCTGGCGCGGGCCGGTCCGCGAGCAAGGCGGCCTCATTCTCCGGCATCCGATAGCGCCTGAGCGCCTGGGCGGCGGGAGAGGCGAGGGCGCGAAAACTCTGCGGCGGACGGTCGATGACCGCGATCGGCACCTGGTCGGCGATGCGCCGCCAGTGCTGCCAACGATGGAATTGAGCGAGGTTGTCGGCGCCCATGATCCAGACAAAGCGCAAGCCCGAGAGGCGGCGGCGCAAGGTGTTGATCGTATCGATGGTATAGCGCGTGCGAATGACGGATTCGAGACAGCTCACCTCGATCCTGGGATCGTCGGCCATTTCGCGCGCCGCCTGCATGCGCGCGCCGAGCTCATGCAGCGCGCCGTTCTCCTTCAGCGGATTGCCTGGCGTCACCAGCCACCACACGCGATCGAGCTGGAGTCGTTTCAGCGCGAACTGGCTGATCGCGCGATGGGCCTGGTGCGGCGGGTTGAAC
>NZ_JADPJF010000151.1:750193-754117 GCF_023073295.1 Bradyrhizobium sp. 23
AGCCGCCGAGCAGGCCGATGCGCATGCCCGAGGTATGGGTCGGTATGGCCTGCGCGAAGAAACGTGGCGCGACGAAATTGTTGCTCAATGCCCCGCGCCCTGCGTCGTCTACGGCCGCGTCTGCCCGGTGCCGTGAACGCGATATTTGAAGCTCGTCAGCTGCTCGGCGCCAACCGGGCCGCGGGCGTGGAATCTGCCGGTGGCAATGCCGATCTCGGCACCGAAGCCGAACTCGCCGCCGTCGGCGAACTGCGTCGAGGCGTTGTGCAGCACGATCGCGGAATCGACCTCGCTCAGGAATTTTTTCGCAGCGGTCTCGTCGGCGCTCACGATCGCATCGGTATGGTGCGAACCGTGATTTTGGATATGCGCGATCGCGCCGTCGACGCCGTTCACCACCTTCGCTGCGATGATCGCATCGAGATATTCGGTGTCCCAATCGTCCGCGCTCGCGGGTTTGACGCGCGCATCGATCTTTTGCACGGCGTCGTCGCCACGCACTTCGCAGCCGGCCTCGATTAGCATCTCAACCAGCGGCTTGAGGTTTTTACCGGCTGCGGCGCGATCGACCAGCAGCGTCTCGGCGGCGCCGCAGACGCCGGTGCGGCGCATCTTGGCGTTGAGCACGATCGATTTCGCCATGGCGAGGTCGGCGCTGCCGTCGACGTAAATGTGGTTGACGCCTTCGAGATGCGCGAACACCGGCACGCGCGCTTCCTGCTCGACGCGCGCGACGAGGCTCTTGCCTCCGCGCGGCACGATCACGTCGATGGCGCCATTCAATCCCGACAGCATCTGGCCTACCGCCGCGCGGTCGCGCGTCGGCACCAGCGTGATGGCAGCCTCGGGAAGGCCCGCTTCGCGCAGGCCCTGCACCAGGCAGTCATGGATCGCGCGGCAGGAGCGGAAACTGTCGGAGCCGCCGCGGAGGATCACGGCATTGCCCGACTTCAGGCACAGCACACCGGCGTCCGCCGCAACGTTCGGCCGGCTCTCGAAGATCACGCCGACGACGCCGAGCGGCACGCGCACGCGCTCGATGGTCATGCCGTTCGGCCGTTGCCAGCTCTCGGTGACGATGCCGACGGGATCGGCAATGCCGCGCACGATGCCGATGCCCTCGGCCATGCCCTCCACCCGCGCCGGCGTCAGCGTCAGGCGGTCGATGAAGGACGAGGTGGCGTTGCCGGAGGCGCGGGCCTCGGTGACGTCCTCGGCATTGGCGGCGAGGATCGCGGCGGCATTGTTGCGGATCGCCCGCGCCATGGCCTCGAGCGCCCGGTTCTTCTGCTCCGGCGGCGCCAGCGCCAGCACGCGCGCGGCAGCGCGGGCACGGGTACCGAGATCGGTCATCAGCGCCTGAAGATCGGCATTGCCGTCGACGGCTTTGAGGGGGGCGGCCATGGGAGTTTCAACCTTCTGCTAAGGCAGTGTCCTAGCACGGAAATCCCGCTTTTGCGAAGGGTCGGCAGGGTATGGCAGGGCTTCACGTGCCGGACGGCAGCTCGATCAATGGCCCAGCTCCGGCGTCATGGCCGGGCTTGACCGGCCATCCACGCCTCGGCCGGCGCCTACTCGGATGCCCTAGCGGCTACCCGCCCACCACCAGATCATCCCGGTGGATCATCTCGGACCGCCCGCTGATGCCGAGGATGGCCATGACATCCGGGGAGGAGCGGCCCTTGATCCGCTCGGCATCGTCGGCGTCGTAGGCGATCAGGCCGCGGCCGACCTCGCTGGTGTCGGGGCCGCGCACGATCACGGCGTCGCCGCGGGCGAACTGGCCCTCGACCTTGATCACGCCGGCCGGCAGCAGGCTGGCGCCGGCGCGCAGGGCCGCGACCGCGCCGGCGTCGATCGTCAGCGTACCCTTCGGCTCAAGCGAGCCCGCGATCCAGCGTTTTCGCGAGGTGATGGGATTGGCCGGCGTCAGGAACCAGGTGCAGCGGCCGCCATCGGCGATCGCCTGCAACGGATGCTCGATCTTGCCCGAGGCGATCAGCATATGCGTGCCGCCGGTGGTCGCGATCTTGGCAGCTTCGACCTTGGTGCGCATGCCGCCGCGCGACAGCTCGGACTCGGCGTCGCCTGCCACAGCCTCGATCTCGGAGGAGATGCTGTCGACGACGGGAATGAGCCTGGCGTTCGGGTTGTTCTTCGGCGGGGCGTCGTAGAGCCCGTCGATGTCGGACAGCAGCACCAGCAGGTCGGCGCTGGCCATGGTGGCGACGCGCGCGGCGAGGCGGTCGTTGTCGCCGTAGCGGATCTCGTTGGTGGCGACCGTGTCGTTCTCGTTGATCACGGGGATCGCGCGCCACTCCAGCAGCTTGCCGATAGTGGAGCGCGCGTTGAGATAGCGGCGGCGCTCCTCGGTGTCCTGCAGCGTCACCAGGATCTGGCCGGCGCCGATGCCGTGGGCGCCAAGCACCTCCGACCAGATGCGGGCGAGCGCGATCTGACCGACGGCGGCGGCTGCCTGACTCTCCTCCAGCTTCAGCGGGCCGCGCGGCAATTTCAGGCGGCTGCGGCCGAGCGCGATCGAGCCGGAGGAGACGACGAGCACGTCACGCCCCTCGCGATGCAGCTTGGCCATGTCGTCGGCGAGCGCGGCAAGCCAGGACGCGCGCACCTCGCCCTTGTCGGAATCGACCAGCAGCGCGGAGCCGACCTTGACGACGATGCGGCGGAATTGACTGAGTTCGGGGCTGGCCATGTGTGCAAGTGCTGGCGCGTGTGACGGATTGCTCTGCATCGGACACGGCGGAGCGAGAGCGGCGCCGATGAGGCCCTGCTTTTGCAGCAGGACGATGGCCCGCGCAAGGCGCCGGCATGCTAAAGGATGAACGCCGGGTTGCCCCGGGCGGCCGTCCGGCTCTCATGCTGCCAACCATAACGGTGGAGGAAACCCATGGATCGCCGCAAATTCATGGTCCGGTGTCTGAGCCTGCCGCTGCTGGCGCAGGTGGGAGCGACGCGCGCACAGGCTGGGCTCACCAAGATCATCTTCCCGTTCGCGGCCGGCGCGGGCGGCGACACGCTGTGCCGGCTGATCGCGCAGGAGATGGCGCCGGCACTGCAGCGGACCATCGTGGTCGAGAACCGCACCGGCGGTGACGGCCTGATCGGCATCAAGGCGGTGAAGGGGGGAAGCCCCGACGGCAGCATGGTGCTGGTGACGACCGGACCCACGATGTACCTGCTGCCGATGGTCGAGACGATTCCGAGCTTCGATGCTGCAAAGGATTTCGTCCCGGTCTCGCTGCTGGCGCGCTTTGAATTTGCGCTGGTGATCAGCCCGGCGGTCGACGCTGTGGATTTCAAGTCGTTCGCGGCCTGGCTGAAGGCACATCCGGACAGGACCTCGTTCGGCGTACCCAGCAGCGGCACCATTCCGCATTTCATGGGCTCGAAGCTGGAGAAGGACCTCGGCATTCCCTTGAGCCGCGTGCCCTATCGCGGCAGCGCAGCTATCCTCAACGACCTCGTCGGCGGCCATGTTCCGTTCGGGATCACCACGCTGGCCGACGCGCTTGCGCAGCATCGCGCCAAGGGCGTGAAGATCATCGCGGTGAGCAGCGCGGAACGTTCGCCCTTTGCCTCAGAGGTGCCGACCTTGAAAGAGAGCGGCATCGATCTCGTCGCCGACGCCTGGTACGGCATGTGGCTTCCCGCCGGCAGCTCGCCGGAATTCGCAAGCAAGCTCGGCGCGGCCGCAAGCGCCGCGCTCGCCAAGCCCGAGGTGAAGGAGAAGCTCACCGCGATCGGTCTGATCCCGGTGGGCAGCAGCGCGGAAGGTCTGACCAAGGAGCTCGCCGCCAACACCGCGTTCTGGCAGCCGGTCGTGAAGGCGACGGGGTACAAGATCGAGAATTAGTTTCTGTTTGCGCTCCGCTCTCCGCCGTCATGGCCGGGCTTGTCCCGGCC
>NZ_JADPJF010000151.1:754271-762341 GCF_023073295.1 Bradyrhizobium sp. 23
CTCACTCACAGCTTCGCGCGCTGCGCGATCCCGTCCTTGATCGACGCCAGCTCCGCTTCGTCCCAAACACCGATCAAAATCCCGCCCTTCACCTGGAGCTGGTTGTCGGCATAGGCGGCGATTTTCTCGCGCGGCGTCGTGATGTGGTCGTTGGGATGCAGCGCCCAGTCGAACAGCTCGGCCTGCAGTCGAGCGATGACGCCGGCGCACTCGGGATCGTCGCCGCGATCCAGAAACTCTTCCGGATCGGTTTCGAGGTCGTACAGCATCGGGAGGAAGCCTGAGGCGTGGATGTATTTCCAGCGGCCGTCGAACACCATGAACAGGCGACAGCGTTCGATCGGCTGATTCAGCTTCAGCCGCACGTCCTGCATGACATAGTCGTATTCGGAGAACGCCACCTTGCGCCAATCCGGCGGACTCTCGCCGCGCAGCAGCGGCAGCAGCGAGCGTCCCTCGAGGATATGGCCCGGCACCTTGCCGCCGAAATAGTCGACGAAGGTCGGCGCGAGATCGATGGGTTCGACCAGCGCATCGTTGCGCGTGCCACGCGTCGCATCCGCCTCCTTCGAGGGATCGATGATGATGAGCGGGATCTTCGCCGACTGCTCGTGGAACAGATCCTTCTCGCCCATCCAGTGATCGCCGAGATAGTCGCCGTGATCGGAGGTGAACACGATCATGGTGGTGTCCAGCAGGTCGCGCTCCTCCAGGAACTTCATCAGCACGCCCATCTGGGCGTCGATCTGGGTGATCAGGCCCATATAGGTCGGGATCACCTTCTCGCGGGCATCGTCGCGCGCCATGTTGCGGGAGTAGCGCATGTCCATATAGGCGCCGAACACCGGATGCGGGTTCTGCCGCTCGCGCTCGGAGCGGATCACCGGGATCATGTCCGATGTCGAATACATGCTGGCGTAGGGTTCGGGCGCGATGTAGGGCCAGTGCGGCTTGATGTAGGACAGATGCAGGCACCACGGCCTGCCGTCGGTCTCGGCCTCGCCGATGAAATCCATGGCGCGTCGCGTCATGTAGGGCGTCTCGGAATGCTCGTCCGGCACGCGCGCGGCCTTGTCGGCATGCACGAGCAGCCAGCCGTTCTGGAGCGAGCCGTCCTCGGCCGCGCCTGAATTGGCCCAATGCTCCCAGGGATTGGGCGCATCAAAGCCCTGCTGGCGCAGATATTCGTCGTATTTCGGACGCGGCCGCCCCGTGGGATGCAGGCCGTCGTCACGCTCATAGGGCTCAAACCCGCATTCGGCGACGTGCACGCCGATCATCGATTCCGGCGGGATGCCGAGCGCCTTCATGCCTTCGAGATCGGGCGCCATGTGGGTCTTGCCGACCAGCACGTAGCGCACGCCGAGCTTCTTGAGGTGATCGCCGAGGGTGGGCTCGCCGACCCGCAACGGCCAGCCGTTCCAGTGCGAGCCGTGCGAGCGCATGTAGCGCCCGGTGTAGAACGACATCCGCGAGGGGCCGCAGATCGGCGACTGCACATAGGCCTTGCTGAAGAGCACGCCGCGCTTCGCCATGGCGTCGATGTTCGGTGTCTTCAGCGTGGGATGGCCGGTGCAGCCGAGATAGTCATAGCGAAGCTGGTCGCACATGATCCAGAGAACGTTCTTCGCGCGCGCCATGCGTGATCCCTGCCGTTTCTTGATTGTGGGATGCTGCGCTATCGAGGGCGCGAAGACAAGCTATCAGCGATGCACGCGTCTGCGGCCGTACACTCCAGCGTCGTCCCGGCCTTCGCCGGGACGACGAAAAATCAAACCGACCACGGCTCCGCTTCGGCCGCGCTCTTCGCTTTCGCAGACACCGGGCTCTCGCCGATCACATCCGCAAGAGAGCGCAACGCTTCCTGCACGCCGTCACCGGTGACGGCGGAGAGCAGCAGCGGCGTCTTCTTGGCGGCGCGCTTCAGCCGCTCCTTCTGCTTCTTCAACTCGTCCGGCTCGATCGCGTCGATCTTGTTCAGCGCGACGATCTCGATCTTGTCGGTGAGCTGCCCGGCATAGGCGTCCAGCTCCGTTCGCACCGTCTTGTAGGCCTTGCCGGCGTGCTCGCAGGTCGCATCGATGAGATGCAGCAGCACGCGGCAGCGCTCGACATGGGCGAGGAAGCGGTCGCCGAGACCGACGCCTTCATGCGCGCCTTCGATCAGGCCGGGGATGTCCGCCAACACGAATTCGCGGCCGTCGGCATTCACGACGCCGAGCTGCGGATGCAGCGTGGTGAAGGGATAGTCGGCGATCTTCGGCTTGGCCGCGCTGACCTTGGCAAGGAAGGTCGATTTGCCGGCATTGGGCAGGCCGACGAGGCCGGCATCCGCGATCAGCTTCAACCGCAGCCAGATCCAGCGCTCCTCCCCGGGCTGGCCGGGATTGGCATTGCGCGGCGCGCGATTGGTCGAGGTCTTGAAATGCGCGTTGCCGAAGCCGCCATTGCCGCCCTCGGCCAGCACGAACTTTTCGCCGACAGTGGTGAAATCGTGGATCATGGTCTCGCGATCTTCATCGAAGATCTGCGTGCCGATGGGGACCTTCAGCACGATCGACTTGCCATTGGCGCCGTGGCGGTCCGAGCCCGAGCCGTTCTCGCCCTTCTGGGCCTTGAAGTGCTGCT
Organism: Bradyrhizobium sp. 23; assembly: GCF_023073295.1. Lineage (NCBI taxonomy): Bacteria > Pseudomonadati > Pseudomonadota > Alphaproteobacteria > Hyphomicrobiales > Nitrobacteraceae > Bradyrhizobium > Bradyrhizobium sp. 23. The sequence continues at coordinate 756,900 of NZ_JADPJF010000151.1, forward strand.
GGTAGCGATAGTCGATCAGCGTGTTCAGCCCGTCGGCGACCTCGATGATGACATTGCCGCCGCGGCCACCATTGCCGCCGGAGGGGCCGCCGAATTCAATGAATTTTTCGCGGCGGAACGCCACGCAGCCGTTTCCGCCGTCGCCGGAGCGGATATAGACCTTTGCTTCGTCTAGGAATTTCATGGGCCATAGGTAGGCCAGCCGGTCCCGCGCGGCAACCCGGATGGACCCGCAAATCGGCCGAAACCCGGCGATTTGTGGCCTTGCTTAACCAGCTGGCCGGCGCCGGATCAGGAATTTCTGCGTGCCCTCCAGCACCAGCTCCTTGCGCTGGTTGAACACGGTGCTTTTGAGCGTCACCACGCCGGTCGAGCGTCCCGGCACCAGCTCGGTGACCTCGAGCGCGGGATAGATTGTGTCGTCGGCGAAGACAGGTTTGAGGAACCGGCTGGATTGCTCGAGGAAGCCGACCAGGGAGTCCTCGACCATGAACGGAAACAGGCCGGCGCCGGGCGCGGTGTGGATCAGCGTCTGGAAACCGTGGGCGAGCAGATGCGGCATGCCGCGGCTGCGGCAATACTCCACGTCGTAATGCACCGGATGCGTGTCGCCGCTCGCGGTCTGGAACGCCGCGAACACCGCCGTCGTCTGCGTGCGGCTCGGCAGCACGAAGCGCTCGCCGACCACGAAATCCTCAAACCAGCGTTGCGCGGGGATCATGCGATGCCGGGCCGGGTCGAAGTCGGTCATGGCTAAGCTCTTTCCTGGCTCTCTTGTGAGACACCTGTCGCTACCGCGACGCGGAGAGTGCGACAATCCGTTCAATTCGTCCAACGCGGGCTTGTCGTGACGGCCTGCGTCATTACAACGGCGCTCGATGCCCCTGTTCAAGAATCTATCGGCCTATGACGAACGCTCGGCGCGCCTTGCCGGGATTGCGCTCATGGTGCTGTCGATCTTCATGTTCTCGTTTGGCGATGCCATGGGCAAGTTCCTGGTCGGGACTTATTCGGTGGGGCAGCTGCTGTTCCTGCGCGCCTGCGCGGCGCTGCTGCTGCTGTCGCCGTTGGTCTGGCGGCAGCGTCACCAGTTCCTGCATCTGGAGCGGCCGGGTCTCCAGCTCTTTCGCGTCGTGCTGTCGACGCTGGAAGTGGCGGCCTTCTTCCTTGCGACGGTCTACCTGCCGCTCGCCGACGTCATCACCTATTATCTCGCCGGGCCCATTTTCGTCACCGCGATGTCGGCGATCTTTCTCGGCGAGAAGGTCGGCTGGCGGCGCTGGACGGCGATCCTGATCGGCTTCTGCGGCGTCCTGATCGCGCTGCGGCCCTCGGCACAGACGGTGAGCCTGCCGGCGCTGATCGCGCTTGGCGGCAGTCTTTCTTTCGCAACGCTGATGTTGATCACGCGCAGCCTGCGCAAGACGCCCGATATCGTGATGGCGTCGTCGCAATTCGTCGGCACGTTCTTGCTGGGCGCTGTGCTGTCGGCGTTCCACTGGGTGCCGCCGACATCGGGCAGCCTCGTGATCTTCGCGCTGGCGGGATGCGTCTCGGTCACGGCGCTGTTCTGCGTCAACCGCTCGCTCAAGCTCGCGCCGGCCAGCGTCGTCGTGCCCTATCAATATTCGATGATCGTCTGGGCGGTGATCTTCGGCTTCGTCGTGTTCGGCGACGTGCCCGAAATCGCCACCATCGTCGGCGCCGCCATCATCATCGCCGCCGGGTTCTATATTTATCTGCGTGAGCGCGATCTCGGACGCAGGGACGCGGATGTGAATCCGCCAGCGTGATTACAGCGGAATAAATTCGAGCGTCGTCCTGGCTTTCACCAGGACGACAGTTTGAGCCGCCTCCGCCCTACCTCACCCTTCGCGCGCTGCTCCAGCTCTTCAGCGACGCCCACACGCCGCGCGAGAGACGGAAGCAGTCGACGGGCGTGGACGAGCCCAGCGCCAGGAAGCGATGCAGCTGGACGCCGCTCCACTGGAAGCCGCACTTCTCCAGCACGTTGCGCGAGGCCGGGTTGGTGACGCGCGCGCCTGCATAGAGATGATCGTCCTCGAACTCCTCGAAGAAGAAGTCGATCGCGCCGCGTGCGGCCTCGGTGGCAAAGCCCCGGCCCCAATGCTCGACGCCGAGCCAATAGCCGAGCTCGGGGTTGTCGGGCGTCGAGCGGTCGATGCCGACCATGCCGATGGGGCCGCTGTCATGCTCGATCAGGAACACCGTCTCGCTGCCGGGCAGGGCGCTGGCGCGGATGAAGGCGATGGCGTCGTCCTGCGAATAGGGATGCGGGAGGCGCCTTGTGTTTTCGGCGACGCGACGGTCGTTGGCGAGGAGGGCGATGGTCCTGACATCGGCGAGGGTCGGCCGCCGCAAGGTCAGCCGCTCGGTGGCGACGACGCTGGGTCTCGCCTCCCGCAAGGTCACGCTCGAAAAATCCTGCAACATGTCCGGCTCCGTCGAAGTCACTAAAGTGAAAAGTGAGCACGCAAACGAAAGGGGAGGCCGGTTTCCCGCCTCCCCTGGAGCCTTCGATCTGTGATCTCAAGGACTCCGCCGGTTCGGTCTGGGACCCGGCGGACTCCAAATTTGATCCACCGTCTATTCAGCCGCCTCTGCGAGCGGGAGCACCGAGATGAAGGTGCGGCCGTTGGCTTTGGCCTGGAACGTTACGCGGCCCTCGATCTTGGCGAACAAGGTGTGGTCCGTGCCCATGCCGACATTAAGGCCGGGATGCCAGGTGGTGCCGCGCTGACGCGCAATGATGTTGCCGGGAATCACAACTTCCCCGCCGAACGCCTTGATACCGAGGCGCTTGCCCTTGGAATCGCGACCGTTGCGCGATGAACCGCCTGCTTTTTTGTGAGCCATGGCTCGTCTCCGAAATTCTACGTATTTCTAGATCAATTCCTTGACGGAATCATTTCACAATTTCTCACGCATCACTTCGTGACGGCGCGTGATCAAATTATGCGGCGGCCTCTTCGGTCGTGGTCTCTGGCTTGGCGACCTTCTCCCGCTTCGGACGCGGCCCCTTGGTGGGCTTGGCGCCGTCCGTCAGGATCTCCGAGATGCGCAGCACGGTGATCTCGTCGCGATAGCCGCGCTTGCGGCGCGAATTCTTGCGGCGGCGCTTCTTGAAAGCGATGACCTTGGGACCGCGCTTGTGGTCGAGCACCTCGACCGCAACGGACGCGCCGGCGACCGTGGGCAGACCCAGGATCGGCGTGTCGCCGCCGACCAGGAGAACTTCATTGAGCTGCACGATCGAGCCGACTTCGCCTTCGATCTTGCCTACTTCCAGGACATCATCCGGAACGACGCGGTACTGCCGGCCGCCGGTTTTGATGACTGCGAACATCGTTGTTTTCCTTCGTGTTCATTCCCGGCCTCGCGACATATTGTCGGGGCCGGCTTTTTGTCAGTCGTTATGGGTTTATGCGAGTTTTGTGCGGGCGGGAGTTATCCCTTTGAAAACCCACGTAAAAACAAGCGGCGCGAGAAACGCCCCGCGCCGGTTGCGGGATTTATAGCCGCTGATCCCCCGGAGTCAAGGAAAAGCCGGCGAAAACGGCCGGATTTGAAGCATTTGGGCCCGATCCGGCCCGCAGGCGAATTTCGGACCGCGCCGCAACCAACAGGTTCCCCCGCCGTTGTCCCGGCGAATTCAGTCACACGGGCAAGGGGCTTACCATGGCAACAGACGAGCTGGTCAAGACGACGACGGGCATCGCTCATCACGGCGCGGAGCGGCTGCCGTCGGTGGATATCGACAGCTTCAACATCGAGATGAAGGACGAGGATGGCTTCATCGGCGACCGCGCCAGCAAGGGCGCGTTCCGCGAGATCCTCGAGCGCTGGCGCAAGCCGCTGCGCAAGTCCGGCGAGGACCCGTTCGGCAAGGAGCCGTCGGACGAGATCAGCAAGAAGACGCTGGACGCCATCCTGGTCGGCGACGACACCGAGGCCTGGGCGGTGGTGCATAGCGCCATCGAGGACTTCGCCCAGGAGCTCGCTTACGTCACCCGCCGCTTCCTCAAGTCCAAGGCCTGGGCCAAGACCGAGCGCATCGTGGTCGGCGGCGGTTTTCGCGATTCCCGGCTCGGCGAGCTCGCGATCGCGCGCACCGAGATTATCCTCATCGCCGAGGGCTTCAAGATCGACATGCTGCCGATCCGCCATCATCCCGACGAGGCCGGCCTGATCGGCGCGCTGCATTTGGCGCCGTCGTGGATCTTCGAGGCCCATGACAGCATCCTCGCCGTCGATATCGGCGGCACCAACATCCGCTGCGGCCTGGTTGAGACCAGCTGGAAAAAGGCAAAAGACCTGTCGAAAGCCAAGGTCGTGAAGTCCGAGCTGTGGCGTCATGCCGACGACGAGCCGACGCGCGAAGGCGCGGTGAAGCGGCTGACGAAGATGCTGAAGGGGCTGATCACCGAGGCCGAGAAGGAAGGCTACAAGCTGGCGCCGTTCATCGGCATCGCCTGTCCCGGCGTGATCAACGCGGACGGCTCCATCGAGAAAGGCGCACAGAACCTGCCGGGCAATTGGGAGAGCAGCAAGTTCAACCTGCCGGCGAGCCTGCTCGAGGGCATTCCGCAGATCGGCGAGCACGACACCGCGATCCTGATGCACAATGACGGCGTGGTTCAGGGCCTCTCCGAGGTGCCGTTCATGCAGGACGTCGATCGCTGGGGCGTGCTCACCATCGGCACCGGCCTCGGCAATGCCCGCTTCACCAACCGCCGCAAGGACAACGGCAAGGACAAAGACAAAGACCGCGATTCTACGGAGAACGGGAAGAAAAAGGCCAAGTCCGACAAGGAGTAACCTTGACTGGTTAGGTTAAGGACCGGATTGCGTTGCGGTGCACCGCCCGCACGCTACGGTCGAAACCGTCGCCTCACCTGGCCGGCGAAGCCGCCCTTCCCAGCCAGTATTTCAATGAGCGGCACCGGGACCGCCAGTGTTTACCGCGTCTGGCGGTCCCACCCCGCCTTTTGCGGGTACCAGTGATTCGGCACCGACGTGCCGCATCGGGCTCGCGCCGGGTCAGTGGCGAACGGCTCAGGCCCATTCCCGCGCAAACCGCCGCCGAAATCCGCGATCGCCCCCGATCATCACCGTGACATCGTGGGTCCAGCCGGAAAACCGGCCCGATTTTCGCCCTCGCAAGCCTTGTCTGGCCCGCCATCCTCGCCTATTAACGCCCGAACCACAGGGGCCATGCTCCTTACTTGGCGCCTTCAGGAGAGGTGGCAGAGTGGTCGAATGCACCGCACTCGAAATGCGGCATAGGTGCAAGCCTATCGGGGGTTCGAATCCCTCCCTCTCCGCCAACATCATCCGTGTCCGGCCCGAAGACATGGGTAACGGAACGTACCTAAGACATGGGTGACAGCCTCGTGCCGAACGGGTTGTCGAGAGGTTGCA
>NZ_JADPJF010000137.1:0-619 GCF_023073295.1 Bradyrhizobium sp. 23
GCGGCACCAGCGCCACGGTGTCGCCGCCGAGCGATCCGTAGACGAAGGGCTCCTGCCGCCGCCCCGTGCTCTTGAGCACCTCGTCGCGAACCCGGCCAAGCGTCAGGCGAAGGTCGAGGCCCGGTGTCGCCAAATGATTGAGGAGCGCGGTCGCAAACGGGCTGTGCGCACCGTCGCCGTCGCCGGCGACCGCGCCGGCCTTGGCGGCGAACGCAATCAGCGTATCCGCCGTGGCGGGCTCGATCTTGGCGAGGCCGCGGCCCATCGAACGCGTGGCGACACTGCGTGTCATCCGCTCTGCAAATGGATTGTCGCGGCAGGCATCGAGGATGACGAGCCGCAGCCGCTTCGCCGGATTTATCGCCTGGAGAATCCGGTCCAGCGGGACCGCCTCGTCCTCGACGTCGAAATCGCTCTGCAGCCTGGCATCTGCCGGAATCAGGAAGTTCGCGCCGTTCACCTCGATGCCGTGACCGGCGTAATAGACCACGGCCATGTCGGAATCCGCGGCAACCGCAGCAAAATCGCGCACCGCCCGCCGCATCTCGATGACGCCGAGATCGCGGCGAAGCTCCACGATATCGAACCCCATCCGCTTGAACACGTCGCTGATGGCGGC
>NZ_JADPJF010000157.1:0-13846 GCF_023073295.1 Bradyrhizobium sp. 23
GCTCGAACTTCACCAGCTGATTGTCCACGGTGTCCAGGCTCTCGCTGGTTTCCGTCAAAAACTCCCGCAACAGATCATCCATGAGCTACGCCTTACAGACCTGGATCTGGACCTCGACGCCCGAGCCGCGCTGGCATGAACGGAAGCCCCCACCTTGGATCGTTAGACATCCCCTTTCACGGTCCCGTTAATTTCATCCTCCGTGCTAATACGGATATTGAAGACAAGTTTGCCGTTCGACTGCATGGGACAGCGTTTTTCGGCAAGACCGGCCCCACGCCGCAGCGGCGAGACGCGTTAGGTGAACGTGCCGATAACAGCGAGACCCGGCGCGCGGGAAAGCCCTGCTTGTGAAGGAGATATGCGCGGTCTTCGCGCAAATTGTATCGAGCTGCCTGCAGCCCGGGCCGGTCTCGCCACGTCGCCTGGTGCTTTGCCGGGATATGCATCACCCGCATTTGCGGTAAACGAACCGTTACCCGCGTCCGCTGCGGCCGGTGCCGCGCTAACCCAGGCGCGCGGCCGGGGCAAGCTCGCCCTGGGGACGGTGCTCCGCCAGGCAATCGTTGATGGCGGCGAGCAGCGCGTGCGGCGTGAACGGCTTGCGCAGACAGCGCGCCGCACCGAGCTCCAGCGCCATCCGGAGGAAATCCGGGGCCGGCGAATTCAGATTGCGAACGCGTAGCCGGACATCGCTATCAGCGGAACGGCCGGCGCGCGCTCGTGAAAGATTCTGACCGATTCGAACCCGCGCATGTGCGGCATGAAGATATCGATGATCATCAGATCGAACTGTTCGTGTTCGAGCGCACGAAGTCCGGCTTCCCCTCCTTCGGCGATCGTCACCCGAAAATTGTTGCGCTGGAGATAGACCTCGATGGCCATGCAGACCATCGGGTCGTCATCGACGACGAGAATATCGCGCAGATCTTCTGTCCCCGTTTGAGCTTCCCGATTTGGCGATTCAATAATTGAACCGTGGCGCACGCCATGCTCCTTTGCTCGAGAAATGGACTGTTGAGAGCGTCCTTGGCGGAGCCGGAAAGACGATTGACGCGGAATCTGCGGCCACGCGGCGCCAAGGCAACTCCATGACGACGACGCGGCGCGGATGACCTTGAAACGCGCCGGATCAACCATGACCGCGAACAAGCTCCAAACCGATTCTCCAGCCGCACCATCTGGATCTGCTGGTTCCCAGCTCGGTAGGAATTGGGTCAGGGAATCTGTCTTGGCGAGGCCGACGTGCAGCGGCACTGACTGCGATCGGACGTCTTGTCCCAATTGCCAATATATCCCGACGGGAACATGATGGAACGTGGCCGAACGACAAGCAGTTTCCCGTGCTGGTCCGGGAGACGGGAGGCTACTTTGGAAACAATGGTACGTTCCTCCAACGGTTTCCTGTCCGCGCTGTCGGCGGACGATTATGAATTGATCCGCCCCCACCTGCGGACGGGCGATCTGCCGCACGACGCGGTGCTGGTCGCGACCGGCGAAACGCTCAAGCGCGCCTACTTTCCCCATCGCGGCGTCATCTCGCTGGTGGTGGAGCTCGCCAGGGGCGAGCACGTGCAAGTCGCCATGATCGGCCGCGACAGCCTGCTCGGAACGCTCTCGATCATGGGCGATGCCTGCGCGCTGAACACGGCCATCGTGCTGGTTCCAGGCTCCGCCTCGATGATGGACCTCGACCGGCTGCGCGTCGCGGCCGACCAGAGCTGCACCCTGCGGACGCTGCTCACGCGTCACGGACTGGCGGTCTACGCGCAGGTGCAGCAGACCGCGGGCTGCAACGCCGCTCATCCGGTGGAGTCACGGCTGTCGCGCTGCCTGCTCCACACCCATGACCTCTCCGGCGACTACCGGCTGCTGCTGACCCAGGAGGCGATGGCGCAGATGATCGGCGCTCGGCGCAACAGCGTGTCGCTGGTCGCCAACACCTTGCAGCAGGCGAATTTCATTAACTACAGCCGCGGACACATCCAGATCCTCAACCTGGACGGCCTGCGCCAGACGGCGTGCGAATGCTACGCCACCGTGAAGGCGCAGTATGACCGGCTGCTCGGCCCGCGCTGACTGGCGCTGCGGCGTGGTAAACCGGCCGCTAATTCCGGCCCGCAAACACGGAATGTCCTGCTACCGGAACTGAAATCCAGATGCCGTAGACACGGATGTGCCGCGCGCGCCTGTACGGGCCGGCGGCAAACCGTGATCAAGGCAGGCCAAACCATGTTCGAAGTCACCGTCGCGCCTGCGCAAACAGTGCTTGATGCCGAACCCGCGCGCGAGCCGGGCGCGTACCAGGCGCTGGTGCGCGAGATCGGCGAGGATGGTGCTTGCGAAGTGCGCGACGTGTTCTGGAGCGAAACCTGCGCGCGTCTGCAATCGTTCCGCACGCTCTCGCTCGCGCAGCACCACGGCAGGATCGCCCGCGAAGCGCATTCGCTGAAGGGCGCGGCCGGAACGTTCGGCTATGTCAGGCTCGCGGTGCTGGCGCTGCGGCTGGAGAAGACCGCGGAGAGGCTCGGCGACGCCGGATTTTGCGACCTCCTGGACCTGATGGACGCCGCCTACGCTGCCGCGCGCGCGCAGGAGCCGGAGGGCTGACGCGCTCGCTCGAAACGCTCCAACCACTCACGCGTGCATGCCCGCCGTACTTCTACGGCTTGGGATTTTCACAGATGGCTAATCATAGGCAGCGATAGTCGCCGGAAACCAGGAGGGTTTCCATGTTCACCTACGAGACCGCGGACCAGAAAGAAGTTCGCCGCTTCCGCATCGCACAGTTCAACGGCCGGATGGCGACGGTGGCCGCTGGCGAGGCGACGGTGACCGGCTTCGTACGTTCGGTGCTGGAGCAGGAATCGAGCATGCCGCCCCGCTGGACCATCACGATCATTCCCAACGTGCCGAAGGACGAGCTCAAGCCGCTGCGGCCCTCGTCGCGCGCGCGTCCCTTCGCCGAAGATTATTTCTGAGCACGGTCGGAGCCGCGGGTCTTTTTCGAGAAATGCCTCACGCTTGGCCCTCGCCCGCTGCCGGGCGGCCCGACGCAAGGCCCTTCAGTCGATCGAATGCAGCAGCGCCGCACGGACGAGGTCCGCCGTGTTGCGCGCACCGAGCTTCCGCATCGCCTCGGCGCGATGGCTCTCGAAGGTGCGCGGGCTGATCTGCATCCGAAGCGCACCCTGCTTGTTCGAATAACCCTCGCTGATCAGCCTCAGCACCTCGCGCTCGCGCTTGGTCAGCCGCTTCTGGCCTGACAGGCCGAGGATTTCGGCGCTCGGCACGCGCTGCAGCTGTGGCGCGCGCGCGAACTTCGATTCGGCGCCCTCGGCCCTGGACGCGATCGGCAGGCCACCCGTGTGAGAACCGGCAAGCTGTTTGACGAGGCCACAAACCCGCTCGGTCTGCACTAGCGCATTCTCCACGACCCGCTGCAAATAGGCACGGTCGCCCGTCACCGGCGCGAGCTGATCGCTGTGATGCTTGATCTCGCCCATGTAGAGCAGGAGCGCCGTGAGGGGACCGTTGAGCTCGCGGGCGATGGCGGCTGCCATTTCGTCGGCCGCCTTGGCACGGGCGGCGTTCAGACGGACGGCATCGAGCTCTTCAGTTGGAGCGGCGTTGCTTTCGTACCATTCCGACGGCCGCGAATCAGTGGCCGTATCATTCTGTGACCCCATGTCACTCGTTTAGCGGAACCCAACGCGGTCTGTAGTTAACTTTTTGCTCCGTAAGACTACGGTGAATTTGGCAGTTTTGTGCTGAAACCCCGGCACAGGCACACTTTATGCTTGAGTGGCAACGTCCCTCAACATTCTTAGGTTGCTGAACCTGCCCAATTGATAGACGGGTCGCTCGACGCCTTCTTAACGATCAGATCCGCGCCGATTACCTGCGGCCTTGGATTTTACGGATATATTAACGGCGGCTTGCTTCTCTATGTCGCAATTGAGAGCGCGCAAATGCCTCCATGCATGGGGTCGGTAGGCCTGCTGGAAACGTTGCGGAAGATTGCGTGCCATGAACGAGATCGACCAGCTATCGAACTTCCTGCAGAAGCTGACGCCGCTGTCGCGCAGCTGCCTGCTCAGCGAGCTCGAACGGCTTGAGCTGTGCGGCATCGACATGCCGGGCTCGTCCGACCTGCAGTCCCGGTTGCGCGCCGAATTTCGCAAGGACGGATCGAACCAGGCGCGCGCCACCAGTCCCTCGCGCCATTTCTTTGCGCCGCTCGAGCTGCTTCTGATCGACGGCGCGCCCGAGCATGCCAACATGGGGCGGATCTCGCGCAACACCCTCACCCCGATCTGGGAGTGGATCTGCCGCGACCTGCTGCCGACCATGGCACGCGACTACATCAAGGCGATCAACGACCAGGTCGCCGCCAACAACCAGAAGGAAGTGCTGAAGATCGCATCGACCTTCCAGACCAAGGTCGTCAAGGTTCTCGAAAGCACCCTCGCATCAGCGGAGAGCACCGAGTTCGCGCGCGGCAAGCTCGCGCAATACACGGCATCGCACACCGCCTTCGAGGACGTGAAGAAGATCCAACATGTGCTGCGCGCCGGCGCCGCGCTGCCGAAGTTCAACGACAGGCTGCCCGAGAAGATCGCGAAGTTCGACGACGGCACGGTTGATCAGATCACCGCCCGATTGGACGCCTTCAAGAAGGCCCATCCCGAGGCGCTGCCGTTCGCGCTGACGCTGGTGGCGAGGCGGCTGAAGACGTTCTGGCAATTGGTGCGTCTTGCCACCAAGGCCGCAGCGAGCAAGGGCGCCGCCGATGTCGCCGCCGCGCCCTATGCCTGCGTCGTTCACATGGTGCTCGACCAGCTCGACGACAGGCGCCTCGCCTTGCGCATCGCGCTCCGGCACAACCGGGTGCTGATTGCGCGCGACCTGCTCGCCGAGATCTACGAGACCGAATATGCGCTCAAGGTGCGGATCGACGGCATCGAGCATTGCGAATGGGGCATTCGGCTCCAGCAATTGATGGACGCGATCGCGGCGCTGGTGTCCGCCGAGGTGAGCCGCTTCCCCTCCAATGTCGGCCACATTCTCGGTTCGCGCCGGCTGCGCAGCCACGACACGCTCGGTGGCAAGCTGTCCTATCTGGCCTGGAAGGGACGCGATGCGATTGAGGACGGCGCGGCCGCGTTGCGCAAGCTGATCGGCCAAACCTGATCCCGCGCTAATGCGCGCGCGGCAGGCACAGGAAACGATCGAGAAATCGCCCTGACAGCACGAACCTGAACCACCAATACATTATTCGCCGCGACGTCATTGCTGCGATCCTCGACAGCCCACCACCGGCTGCCCAGAGCAATAGCGCACGTGCAGCAATCCGCTTGTGATGTGCTTCACATTGGCGCCAGCGCGCACCGACGCATTGTCGCAGAACCGTCACGAGCGAACCGGGAAAAATGCGCGCGTCGCGCGCAATTGAGGCGCTCCATTATTCAATTGGGCGAGGCGCGCGTGGCTTGGTCCAATTGCAGGACAGCGCGCGTACATGCAGCCGCACTGCACGTCGCGAGATCTCCAGTGATTGTCGCAACCCTGCGCCCGGCGCGCGGGTAGACGTAAAAACTTCCCGACCGAGATCCAGATAATTTTAGACGTGATGGGCGCTTTAACGTTACTCAGATAATTCGACAATCGACTGAAGCCTTCCATATTTGAAACTGCTCACGTCGCTAACACACCGGCACGGAACGGGAGTGCTTGCGATGAACGACGAAATTGTAGAACTCGCCGAACGAAGGCCGAAAACCTTCGGACGGCGAAAGGTGAAGCCGCGCGCCTGCGTGGCCGACGGCAAGCGCCATCTTCGCGCGTTTCTCGCGGAAGTGCTGGAGGATCTCGGCTTCGTCACCACCGAATGCGCCAGTGCCGAGGAGCTGCAGAGCGTGCTGACAAGCGAATTGCCCGACCTGATCCTGCTCGGCATCGCCGCCGACGGCATCGAGCCCGGCAAATTTTTGGAGACGCTGGTGCGCGAGGCCTTCGACGGCAGGGTTCTGACTGTGGGCGCCCGCGAGTCGATCATCGTCAGGGCCGTGCAGCAGGTCGGCGAGGAATACGGCCTCAAGATGCTGCCGCCGCTGACGACGCCGTTTGCCGCGGAGACGCTGCGCGACCGTGTCGCGATGCTGTTGCCCGAGGAGCCGGCGCCGAGCCCCGCCGTGCACGTCGGCGAGGCCCTGCACGCCGGCTGGCTCGAGCTCTGGTACCAACCCAAGATCGACGCGCGCACGCTGATTCGCAATAGCGCCGAGGCGCTGGTGCGGATGCGGCATCCGACCTGGGGCGTGGTGCCGCCCGCCTATTTCATCCCCGAAGAGCACGACCCGAATATGCGCGACCTCTCCGAATTCGTGATCGAGCGCGCCATGCAGGACTGGCACTATCTACTGGAGCAGCAGAGCCCGGTCGATCTCGCGATCAATTTGCCGGCGTCCTATCTGAAGGAGCCGCAAGCCGTGCGTGATCTCTGCCGGCGCATGCCGACGCATCCGGCGTTCGGCGGGCTGACGATCGAAATCGACAGCGAGGAGGCGATCCGCGATCTCGATCTCCTGGCCGAGGTCGCCCGCGAACTGCGTCTGCACAATATCGGCCTGTCGGTCGACAATCTCGGCGCCAACTGGCCGTCGCTGATGGACCTTGGAAAAATTCCCTTCATCAAGCTGAAGGCCGACCGGCACTTCGTCACCGGCAGCGGCACTGATCGCCTCAAGCGCACGGTGTGCCGCCACATCGTCGAGCTTTCGCATGGCTATGGCGTGCGCGCCATCGCCGAGGGCGTCGAGAGCCGCGCCGACCTCGTCGCCGCCAACGAGCTCGGCTTCGACCTCGTGCAGGGTTTTCTGTTCGGCAAGCCGATGCCGCTGAAGAAGTTTGCGCGGAGCACGCTGACGCGGACGGTGATGGGGTGAGTCCTTGCGCGAGCGGCGGATTACGCTGTTGCCGCGCACCCCTCAGCCGTCGAGTGCACGGAGCTCGTTTCACCCATTGGGCTGCGTGCCTCGACCTGTTCGACGTGAAGCGCGAAGCTGGTCGCGCCGGAATGCTCGAGTCCTGCGCGGAGCCGCATGCTCGGAATCAGGTAATCGCCGCCATTCTGGCGCCGGTAGGGAATCGGGGATGTCGTCGCAAGCGTTCGCATCCTCTCGCGCAAACGTTCGGCAGTCGCTTGGAAACCCGCTTCGTCCAGTTTGTCGGCCTTGTAGACGACGAACGGCGGAAGCACGTCATAGCCGGGATAATAGAGGATGCCGTGATTGATCGGGAACAGCAGGTCGTCGATCGGCCCGTTGATCCCGCGCGCCGAATAATGCTCCTGCCAGCCGCCGGCGGTCACGATCAGCATCGCGCGTTTGCCCGCCAGCCTGCCTTCGCCGTAACGGTCGCCCCACCGCTTGTCGCTGTGCTCGCCGACGCCATAGGCGAAACCGTAGGCGAACACGCGGTCGACCCAGCCCTTGAGGATGGCCGGCATGCTGAACCACCATAGCGGGAATTGCAGGATCAGGACGTCCGCCCACAGCAGCTTCTCGATCTCGGCCTTGACGTCCGCGGTGAGTGTACCCGACTCGAACGCCTGCTTGGAGGCGGCGGCCGGCGCCAGCCGCCCGTCCGGCGGCAGCAGCGGAAAATCGGCGCGGCCGACCTCGGATGTCCATCCCTGCGCGTAAAGGTCTGACACCCGCACCTCGTGTCCCTCAGCCTCGAGTTCTCTGACGGCAACGTCGCGGAGCGAGCCATTGAGGGAGCGCGGCTCGGGGTGAGCGAAGAGGATCAACACTTTCATGATCAGCACCTTGGTTGACGATTGCGAGCAGCAGGTAGCGCCTCCGACTGCAATCCGGTAGTTGTCGCCGATGGATAGGATCATGCCGAAATATGGATAAATCGGACGTGACGCTCGAACGCATGCGCAGCTTCGTGCGGGTCGCCGAGCGCGGAAGCCTGTCCGCGGTCGCGCGCGAGCTTGGTCTCGGCCAATCGACAGTGACGCGGCACCTTCGGGAACTGGAGCAGGCCGTCGGCGTGCCGCTGCTCACGCGGACCACGCGCAGCGTGACGATGACCGAGGAGGGGCGCCGCTATTACGCCGACTGCGTGCAGATCCTGCGCCTGGTCGAACTCGCCGGCGACGAGGCGCGCAGCACGCGCGGCGCGCCTGCCGGAACGGTGCGCGTCTCCTGCACCGCCGCCTTCGGCGTGCTCCACGTCAGCCGTCTGGTTTTCGCGTTCCAGGACCGCTATCCGGACGTGGCGGTGGATCTCAGCCTGACCGACGAGCGGATCGACCTCGTGCGGGAAGGTGTCGATATCGCTTTGCGTCTGGGGCCGCTCCCCGACAGCTCGATGAAGCTCAGGCTGCTTGGTCAGTCGCGGCGGGTGCTTGTGGCCGCACCGGACTATCTGGCGTCGCGCGGCAGGCCCGCGCGCCCGCAAGACCTCGCCAGCCACGAGGGTGTCAGGATGTCGAACATCGCCGGCAGCGACGTGCTCGTGCTGCACGGGCGCCGCGGCGGCCGTCATGTGGTCCCCTTCGCAGGGCGGCTGCGGGTGGATCACGGGCTTGCCGCACGCGAGGCGCTCGCGGCCGGTCGTGGCATTGCGCCGGCGCATCTTTGGCTCGTCGACGACCTGCTTGCCTCCGGCCAACTCGAGCGCGTGCTTGAAGACTACGCGCCGCCGTCCGTTCCGCTCAACATGCTGATCGTGCCGGAGCGGTCCGGCATCGCGCGGGTACGGCTGCTGGTCGATTTTCTTGCCGAGGGAATCGCACAGCTGCCGGGGATTGAAAAGCCGCAACCGGGCAAGAGGTAAGGCCGCATCAATTCGGCCTCAGGCAAACCGCCGTGCGAAGAAGACGCAGGCGACCACCAGCGCGGTCGCGACGATCATGCTCCAGGCCACAGGTTCGTGCAGGAGCAGGCCTGCAAGCGCAAGGCCGAAGAACGGCTGGAGCTGCTGCAACTGGCCGACGCGGGCGATGCCGCCGATCGCAAGCCCGCGGTACCAGAAGATGAAACCGACGAACATGCTGAAGACCGAGACGTAGGCGAGCCCGATCCAGGCGGGCACACCGACGCCGCTCCATGTCGACGGCCAGGTTAGAATCGCGACCGGCACCATCAGCGGCAGCGACAGCAGCAGCGCCCAGGAGATCACCTGCCAGCCGCCGAGCCGGCGCGACAGCGCGGCGCCTTCGGCATAGCCGAGCCCGCACAGCACGATCGCCGCGACCATCAGGAGATCGCCGGTGAGCGATGCGGTGCCGTCGTTGGACAGCGCAAAGCCGGCGACAGTGGCGCTGCCCAGAATTGCAAAGAGCCAGAACATCGGCTGCGGCCGCTCGCCGCCGCGCAGCACGCCGAAGATCGCGGTCGACAGCGGCAAGAGCCCGATGAAGACGATCGAATGCGCCGAGGTGATGTGCTGGAGCGCAAGCGCCGTCAGCAAGGGAAAGCCGACCACGACGCCGATGGCGACGATCGCGAGCGAGACGAGATCCTTGCGCTGCGGCCGCGCCTGACGGAGCAGGCCGAGCACGGCCACACCGATCAGCGCCGCGATGACCGCGCGCGCCGAGGTCAGGAACAGCGCGGAAAACCCGCCGACCGCCACGCGGGTCGCCGGCAGCGATGCGCTGAAGATGATGACGCCAAGAAGCCCGTTGCCCAAGCCGCTGCCGGAAGAGTGCATGCCCATCTCGCCTTGTCGGTGGTGATCCGAACTGGCGAGGCCAGCCGGTGTCGCGACGATTACCTGTAAGCCTCCCAAGGCCCAACAACAAAAAGCGCGAAAACAACCCCATGCACAGTAGCCGGAGCTGCAAGATCAATGACTTACGCCGGGGCGGAATCGTGTTTCTAGACCGCGATCGTGATGCGGCGGGCGCTGAAGGCGAGCCGGGGATGATTGCCGACGAGCAGCAGGGCTGCGTGGGACACTTAATTCGCCTTGATGCCCGCTTCACTGATCAGCTTGCCCCATTTCGAGCTTTCGCTTTGGATGAAGCGGCTGAACTCCTCCGGCGAGGTCGGTGCAGGCTCTGCGCCAAGCGTCCGGATCTTCTCGACCACCGATGGATCCTTCAGGGCCTTTCCGAAGGCTTCGTTCAACCGGCCGACGATATCGGCTGGCGTGCCGGCCGGAGCAACCAGCCCGAACCAGCCAACGGATTCGAAACCCGCAATACCGCTCTCGGCGAGTGTCGGCACATCAGGCAAGGACGACAGACGCTGCGCAGACGACACACCGATGGCGTTGAGCTTACCTTCGAGGATCAGTTGCCTCGATGCGGGGATATCCAGTACCGCGAAGGGGACATGGCCTGCGAGAACATCGACCGTCGCCGGCGCGGTCCCGCGATAGGGGACCAGCTCCATGGCGATCCCGGTCTTCTGCGTGAACAGTGCCGCGGTCAAGTGCATGGCGGTCGAATTGCCGCCATGCCCGATCGACAACGCGCCCGGCTTGGCCTTGGCGAGCGCGATCGATTCCGCGACCGTATGCGCCGGCACGTTCGCTGACGCAACCAGCACGAAGGGAATTTTCGCGAGCAGGGTGATCGGCGCAAGATCCTTCGGATCGAACGGCATCGACGAATTGAGATGCGGATTGACCGTCAGGCTGCCTGCCGGCGCAATGCCGAGCGTATAGCCGTCAGGCTTGCCCTGCGCGACCGCGGCCATGCCGATGTTGCCTCCAGCACCCGCGCGGTTCTCGATCACGAGACCCTGTTTGAGCTCGGCAGTGACCAGCGGTTCGAGCGCGCGGATGACGGTATCGGCGCTGCCGCCGGGCGGAAAGGTCACGATGATCTTGATCAATTGCTCGGGATAGACCGCTCGGACCGCCTCCAGCGGCAGCACGGCGAAACTCGCGGCCGTCAGCACGGCCAAAATGCGGCGGCTTGCAACGTGAAACACGTTTCCCTCCTGGTGCGAGTCTTTTTTTGTTTTGTGAACCACGACTTTGTAAATCACCTGCCGGCGGACTTCGCCGCGAGACCGTCCGCTTCAAATCGCCTTACGCCGAAGCGCCGGTGATGCGCGTCAGCAAGCCTTGTGGGTCCGCTGGCGCGGCCTGCCCGCGCCAGGCGATGTGCTGATCGGGCCGCGCCAGCACCAGCTTCTCGGCATACGCGCCGTTCGCTTCGTCCGGCGCAATGTCGAGCAGCGCGAGCGGAATGCCGCGCTGCTCTGCGGCAGACTTCAATGGCGCTACATCGATCGCCGGATCGAACCGCAGCAAAGTGTAGCCGACGCCGAAGGCATCGTAGAGCGATCGCCCGTCCCGCAGAAACAGGTGCGGCGCGCGAGCGCCCGGCACGGTGGAGGGGGTGAAGCTGCCCATCGCGTAAGCGGGCGGCGTCTCGCCGTCATAGGCGATGATCGGCGAGGCATCGTAATAGTAGCCGAAGTTCAATCCGGCACAGCAATATTGCTGCACGTTGAGATCGTAGGCCGCCCTGGCCAGCGCTGCGCGCGCGGCGTGGCCGCGCGGCGTGTCGTCCTCGATCTCCGCGGAGACTCCACCACGCTGCGCCATCATCTTCATCGCATGGTCCATGGCAAAGCGCGACACCTGTTCGGTGATGGGCTGACGCTCCGCCTCGTAGGCATCCAGGATCGAAGCCGGCGCCCACCCGTTCAGATGCGCCGCCACCTGCCAGCACAGGTCGACGGCGTCCGCAATCCCCGCATTCATGCCGTAGCCCGCATACGGCATCCACAGATGCGCGGCGTCGCCGCAGATGAAGACTCTGCGGTCGCGGAAGCGATCGGCGACAAGCCGGCGGCCGACCCAGTCCTCCTTGCTGAGGACGCGGTATTCGAAGCGCTCGTCGACGCCGAGAATGGCGCGGATCGCCCAGTCCCGATCGACCGAATCAAATTCGGGCTCGTCTGGCTTCAGGTGATTATGGATCAGCCAGCGGTCCTGACCGTCGATCGCCACCGTCGTGCCTGAGCGTCGCGGGTTGAGCGAGAGCACCATCCAGGCCGGCTTGTGCGCGCCCATCAGCTCCTTGAGCTGCGGCGCTTCGATGAAGGTCGATTGCACGCGCTGGATCACCGGCGTGCCGGACAGGTTGGCGCCGATCGATCTGCGAGCCAGGGAACGGCTGCCATCGCAACCGATCACAAAGGAAGCCTCGATGCGGAGCGAGCTTCCGCTGTCGAGGTCGCGCGCCAATGCGACCACATGGTCGTCATTCTGCTCGATGTCCGTGATTTCCGTGCGCGCCAGAATGGTGATGCGCGACTGAGCGGCGGCATGGCTGAACAGGATCGGCTCGAGATAGACTTGGTTGATCCGGTGCGGCGGCTCCGGCGTCGGCCACCAGGTGTCGGGGCCGCCGGTGGCGCTGTAGCGGCGTGCGCGCGAGGGAATGTCGATGCGGCACAGCTCGATGCCGGTCGCCGTGGTCCGGTAGGAGCAGTCGTTCGGGAAATCTGCGGGCAGGCCTGCGTCGCGCAGCTTTGCGGCGACGCCGAGCCGGCGGAAGATCTCCATCGAACGCGCCGAGACGTGATTGCATTTGACGCTGGGCGGATCGCCGGCATGGCGGATCTCCGCGACCACGACGTCGATCCCACGGGAAGCCAGATCCATCGCCGCGGTCAATCCGACGGGCCCGGCGCCCACCACCAGCACCTGTGTCCTCATGTTCGTTTCCAATCCCTTGGCGATCGCCGCTTCACCGACCACGGCATGCATTTTATTGCATGCTCGCTTATGTGATAAGCCGGAAAGAACTCATCAATTCATGAGCTTTGCCTATGAACGTCACCTTACGGCAATTGCAGGCCTTCACCGGCGTGTACCGTACGCGCAGCATCACGCGGGCTGCGCGCGAGCTGGGGATCACGCAATCGGCGGCGAGCCTGTTGATCCAACAGCTCGAAGCGCAGCTCGGCGTCAAACTGTTCGATCGCTCCACTCGTTCGGTGCAGCCGACGCGGGCCGCTGACGAGGCAGTTCATGCCGCCGAACGGATGCTGGGCGATGCGCTGGGCCTGTCGCGGCGCATGCGTGACCTCGCGCAGGCGCGCGCCGGCCGAGTCGCGTTTCTCGCCTCAGCCGGTACCGCATCGGCACTGCTGCCCTCGGTGCTGGCAAAATTCCGGGCAGGCTATCCCGACATCGAAATCGACATGCGCGACGTCGCCGCCGACGATCTCGTTCCACGTCTGATCGCGACGGATGCGGAGTTCGCGATCGGCAGCGTCGAGGGAGAATTCGCGGAGCTGACGATCGAGACGCTGACCCGCGGCCGCCTGAGCGCCATCGGCCGGCGCACCCCCGACTTCGCGGCACGGCGCTCACTGACATGGGACGAATTGGATCAGATGCCGACGATCGCGATGCGGCGCGAGACGCGGATACGCATGCAGATCGATCAGGCGCTGGGGAGCCAGGGCAAGCACCTCAACCCGACCTATGAAGTGACGCTGATCAACACCGCGCTCGCCATGACGGCGCAGGGCCTCGGCCTTGCTATCCTTCCTGCGACGATGCTGCCGGCCGATCAATTTCCAACTCTGATCGCAAAGCCGCTGATACGCCCTGCCATCACCCGCCCGGTGTCGCTGCTGCAGCGCCAGGGTCGGACGCTGTCGCCGGCCGCGCAGGCGTTCGTGGCGACGGCGCGGACGGTGCTGGCGGAGCGAGAGCCGGCAAGATCAGACTGATCTGCCGAGCTTTCTGGAAAGCCGTTTTATTGTGGCGGTGAGCGGCCCGAGACATAGGTGACAAAACGTACCGGACACATGGGTTACACTTTCCGCTTTTGTTCTGCGGGAGGTGTGGATGC
>NZ_JADPJF010000019.1:0-506 GCF_023073295.1 Bradyrhizobium sp. 23
TTTGGCAGCCGTCCTAGTTTTGAAAATTGCCATCATAGGACTAGGCGTCTTTTCAACGGTTCTAGTCTCTATGTTGTATTTCAATCTGTAAGAGAGAGGCCGCCGCCTTTGAGGCGGGGCCGTTAACAGTCAGTACCGGCGATGGCCCCGGTGATAGCCATATGCGCGGTGATATCCGTAACCCCGACGCACGCCATAGCCATAGCGACCGACGCCATAGCCATACCGTCGATAGGCCGGTGCCGTGCGGACACAGCCGTTCGGACCACAAACCAACGCAACGCTCTCAATGTTTGATGTTTGTCCGAGGAGCGCGAGCGGCATAGCCGTTGCCGCAGTAGCGGTGAACGCGGCACCGCTGAGCGCGATTAATCCAACGAGTGCGAACTTGAGTTTCATGGTGTCCTCCTGTGGAACGCTAGAACGTACTGCACGGTAGGAAGTTGCACATGAACGAGGGATGAGCAGGAATTTTCCTTCCGGCAGCAATCGTTAAGGCGACACCC
>NZ_JADPJF010000018.1:0-44676 GCF_023073295.1 Bradyrhizobium sp. 23
GCGGATCGAGTTGATGACGGCAGTCTGCTGGCGAATGAAGAGATGGCGCACGCGATGAAGCATCAGACAGCTCTGTTGTTCGATCGTCTTGGTCGGCACGAACCGCATGTTGGGCCTTGTGACCGCCTCGCAAATAGCCTCCGCGTCAGTGCTGTCGTTCTTCTGCCGTTTAACGTAGGGCTTCACATAGGCGGGAGGCATCAATCGCACCGTATGCCCCAACGCCTGCAGCTCGCGCGACCAATAATGCGAGGACGCGCAAGCCTCGATCCCCACGAGGCACGGCGGCAACTTCTCAAAGAAGGACAGCACGAAACGGCGCTTGAGCTGACGGCGTATGATCACCTGGCCGGCTGCATCGACCCCATGCACTTGAAAGACCGACTTCGCGATATCCAGACCAATCGTTGAAATTGACTGCATAGGCTGCTCCTCCGAATCGTGGGAGCCTTAAACGGCGCCCATTGTTTGGCACTCTCGTGCCCGTGGAGGAGCCGTCCACAGCATCAACAGCGGAAGTAACCGGCCTCTCTGGCGGAACATGCTCCAGCCGGATATTACTCAATCCGTTCGGCAATCTGATCCATGCTATTTTGATGCAAGATCAAGCGGGCGGCTCGTCCGTCTTCTCCGGGTTCGAACGTCACCTGTGCACCCACGCACTTGTAGAAAAAGTGCCATTCCGAAACCGGAAAAACCCGTAGCGCCTGCTGGTCGGCGAGCCGAATGTAGAGCCGGTCGGCGGCTGATGTAACTTCGAAATCCCAATTCGGGCGTAATCTATAGCGTCCTAAGAGACGCGCGAAACACGCTGACTCGACTGCTACCTCGTTGCGGTACCAGTTCAAGCCGCACCGCCCATCCAACAAGTGAACACCTAGGTCGACGACTGCATCAATGCACGTATTGCTGAGCACAGCCACCCCGCGCTTCCACTCTGGAATGCATCTAACGAAGGAGCGGAATCCACCGGTACCGCCTGAGTGTGAAATGGCGATGCCCCCGTCCGGATGAGGAGGCCCCAATTCCAGTCCACCTTGGCTCCGTGGAGTGATCAGCGGTCCCATTATGGACGAAATCGGCGAATCCCGATCGCAAAGCGCGTCCATAAATCGCAATAGATCGGGAACGTTCGAACGGAACGCGCCCGCCGCTGCCAATACGTCAAAATCCCAATTGGACACCGGATCGAAGCTGTCGTCGTGTCCCGATGCAATATTGTCCGCCAATCGGGAAGGGATAGCGATCACTGTGTCGTCCATTCGCAATGGATCAAGAATGCGAGATCGGATCAGGGTCTCATAGTCGCGAGCATTTGCGCGGAGGACCAACGCGTGTCCGAGCAATCCCACTGCAAGATTGGAGTACTCGAAGCTGTCGCCAGGCGTTCGGGCCAATTCGTGGGTTGCTAAAAACTGATAAAGATTCTCCGCCGTGTACCTAGCGTAGGGATTATTCGGACGATCTTCGCGTCCCAGATTCGTCGGTATTCGAGGGAGGCCGGAATAATGCGAGGCAAGATCGCGCAGGGTGATGGCCTTGCCATTGCGGACCGGGACACGTGTTCCAAAGGGCAGAAGTTCAGCGACCGGCTGGTCGAGACACACCTCGCCCTGGTTGGCCATGTCAGCTAATAACAGAGCGGTGAAAAGCTTTGTTATCGACCCAATTTCAAAAACGGTGTCTTCATTCATGGGGGTCTTGCTTTGCGCATCTTGGTAGCCGCGGCTCACCACCCGATGGCTTTGGTTTTCCGTCGTTCCTATCACCATCCCAACGCTCAATCGGCGTTCATCAATACGCTCGACCAACATCCGTCGAATCGAATCGCCCGTAGCAAAGGGAGGTGGCACAAAAATACCATTCTTGCTCATGGAAGTTGACTCTGGCGAGGTTAACGCCAGGTAGTTGAGCAACTTCCGTTCTTTCGGACAACCTCTTTTGGGAAATATCTTAGCGGAATCCAGCAAACAAGAGGGCTACACCGACCAGCTTCGCTGAAGTCTGCTTAGGGTCGAAGGCGGCGATCTGCTCCGGAGGCGCTGAGTTCTGCTCTATCCCCGACTCCAGACCTGCCGATGTACTGCGCCAATCCACCCAATACGCCCCAAGGCGACATACCCACTTCCGAGCATGCTCGCTCCCCATTCGCCGACCGCTGAGCCAACGCCCGGGAAGCAGATCGTGCGTCCTGGACGCGGCCACCTCAATCAACGCCCACCACATAGATTTCATTGCGTGACGAGCGCCTCAAGCATTGTGCTACAACGCGTCAGCCGCCAGGGGGATCAACTTCCAAATATTCGTCAATACCGCGGCCCTGTTGTCGAAGCCCTGAGGGGAGGAATTGGCCGCTGTTCAGAGCTTGTCACGATGCCTGGTACAGGATTGCGGGCGAAGAGCGGGACAATAGCCGTGAGGCTTCGTTGCTGGTCATAGGCGGCTATCGCAGCAGCCCGGTTCTGAATGGAATAGCGTTGAAGCTCGTGGACCTTCAAAGGTACGCGCCGAATAACCGTGCCGATTTGGCGAAGTTCGAACCGGGCGACCGCGTTGTCGTGCATTCGCTTCTGATCGGTATTGGCGGGTGATCCGCCGAGAAGATCCGATGCGTGCAGGTATTGTCCCCGCGCGAAAAACCCGCACCTCAGGAGAAGTGCGGGTTTGGGTCATGGAAGTCCCTGACCAATTCGGGAGGAACGTCCCTTGCAGGCCATCTTGTCTGGTGTAAATTCAGATTACGTTAGCACCCTCTCATGATTGATAGTGGCGGCAAACAAATTCGCTACCTTCGCAGCAAGCGCCATTCCAAGGTCGGCGTTGTTTTTTGCGGTGAAATGAATTCCATCCACCCCATCGGTTGAGATCACGCTTCCGGCGTCGAAGAAATTGACCTTCATGAAAGCGGCAAGCGCTCTATAATGGTTGGCGATCTCGACGGTCTTCTCGTGCCCACCCTCAAACATTGCCTGAAACCAGGGGTCCGGCAATGCTGCGAGTGGGGGCGGCGAAACGACGAGCACTTTTGGCGCGGGATACACGGTTCCTACTCCGCCGCCCGAAGTGAGCACCTGTCCCACAAGCTTCGACATACCGACCGCGATCTCGTAGGGCGTGCGACAGAAATAGCTCTTAGTATCGTTGGTCCCGAGCATGATGATGACGAGATCTAGCGGAAGATGACTTGCAAGAGCTGATGGAAGATAAGCGGATCCATTCAGTCGCGGATCAGCCGGATCGTCGATCGATGTCGTACGTGCGCTCAGCCCCTCCTCGACAATCTCGTATCCTAGTCCTAGCTTCGCTGCCATGGCTCCCGTCCATCGCTCCGCATAGGGAAACCGGGTTGTTGGCGATCCCTCCGGGACCGCAACCCAGCCCCATGTAAGCGAATCTCCAAAACACAAGATACGTTTCGTCATCGGCACCTCTTTTAGTTGGATTTGGAACGTACGCCGTAGAAGATCGCCGCGAGCAGGATGATCAGCCCCTGGACGATGAGCTTACCTGGCTCCTGCACGCCTATCGTCGTCATGACCACGAACAGCAGCGCAAAACAGAGGACACCGAAGAACGGGCCCCACACCTCGGCAGGCCGACCGAACACCACGCCGCCCAGGATCGTTGCGGCTATCGAATTCATGACGAGTTCCGGTCCGAACCGCACGCTTCCAACGGCGATCGAAGATGTCTGAACGAGTGCGGCCACGGCAAACATCAGCCCGGATATCGTGTGCGCAACGACGACTGTTCGTTCCACCGGCACACCCGAGAAATGGGCAGAGGTCGGATTGCTGCCGATCGACCAAACGAAGCGGCCGAACACGGAGCTGCCAAGGAATGCACTCGTGACGCCGGCCAGCATGACCCAGAAGATTACCGGTGCTGGCGCTGTCCAGAAGCGGGTGTTGTAGAGATCGCGGAAGTAAGTCGGAACGTCGCCGGGCGGCTTGCCGTTCGCGAGATATTCGACCAATCCGACCAGGACTATGTTCACGGCCAACGTGACGATAACGGCCGATGCCCGCCGCTTGCCGACAAGAAGACCGTTCAAGAGGCCAACGATCAGTCCAAAACCAAGGCAGAGCAGGACGACAGGCAAGAACGGCCAACCGTAGAGTAATCCCGACGAAATCATGTAATTAACGAGCAGAATGATTCCGCCGGCCGACAGATCGATTGACCGCGAGGAGATCACCAGGATCTGGCCGAGAACGACGATTCCGAGCGGCACGACCTGTCGGGCGAAGGTCCCGAGGATCGCGACATTCA
Source organism: Bradyrhizobium sp. 23 (assembly GCF_023073295.1). NCBI lineage: Bacteria > Pseudomonadati > Pseudomonadota > Alphaproteobacteria > Hyphomicrobiales > Nitrobacteraceae > Bradyrhizobium > Bradyrhizobium sp. 23. The sequence goes on from NZ_JADPJF010000018.1 coordinate 4,273, forward strand.
TCATGTTCGGTCGCAATACCCAGAGGGTGATGAGCAGCACGACAAAGACAACATAGGAGGGAGGTATACGCATAATGATACGGAACAGAGGCGAGCGCGAGGTCATGGGTCTACAGGCCGATGTTCTTGCGGGGCTGAAGCGAGATGACGACAAGAAGGATCAGGCCCTTCACGACCGTCTGAACGAACGCGGAGACGTTGAGAAGATTCATGCCGTTGGCAATTAGGGCGAGTAGCGTGCAGCCGATGACCGTGCCGTGCACGCTGCCAATGCCGCCAGCGAGCTGCGTTCCGCCGAGCGCCACGGCCGTGATCGAGTCGATCGCGTATTGCGCGCCAATGTTGGGGTCGCCTGATGCGATGCGGCCGGCGAGGAAGATTCCGGCGACCGCGGCGAAGCAGGAGCTCAAAACATAGGCTGCGATGATGTTACGCTGCTCGGCGATGCCGAAGGTGCCAGCGGTTTCACCTCCGCCGATCGCGAAGAGGTGCAATCCCAGGCGAGACCCGTGCACGATTTTCCAAGCGACCAGGACCGCAACGATGGTCCAGAGTACTGGCATGTAGATGCCCAGCACGTGCCCATTCACAAGGGATACGATCTGGGACGGAACCGTGCCCCCAGCAGTTGGACGCATGAGCATGGCTACCCCTTGCGTGATTCCCATGATCGACAGGGTTGCGATGATTGGATGCACCCTGAGCCGTGTTACGGAGAAACCATTAAGAAGACCAACGACAACGGCCATCGCAATCGCGCCCGGCAGCGTGAAGTAAACGGGAGCATTCAGCGACAGAATTCCGGTCGTCAGGCTAACGACAGCTCCGACTGAGAGATCGAGCCCCCTGACCAGGATCACGATCATCTGGCCAATGCTAACGAGAATGAGGGGTGCTGCCTGCGCAACGAGGTTGAGACTATTTTGCCAGCTCGCGAAATCGGCCGTCGAGGCTGTCAAACCCGCACAGCCGGAAATTGCGATCAGCAGCGGGATCGTCCAAAGCCCATGGCGCGAATTGGATCTGAGAATGATGTGACCAAGCTTCGTCATTTCTGCCATTCCCCTTCAACGATACAGCGCAGCTTCGAGAATGGCGTGCTCGGTGGCCGCCGCCGCAGGCATCTCCGCAACGACATGCTTGTCGTGAATCACATAGAGGCGATCGCACAAACCGATCAGCTCCAGCGTCTCTCGTGACAGGACGATAACCGCCCCGCCAGCATTTACGTACTTCCGAAGCAGCTTGTAGATCTCGGCCTTTGCGCCTATATCGACACCACGCGTCGGCTCCTCGATGAGGAGGATGTCGGCGCCAACGGTTAGATAGCGTCCAAGTAGAACCTTTTGCTGGTTGCCACCCGAAAGATTCCCGACGGGCGTCGAAGGCTTTGCGGCCCTGATAGACAGGTTCTTGATTGAATTTGCGATGACTTCGCGATGACTACCCGCCGGCGCCAGTTCGAAGCTCTGGCTATGCAGACCGATCGTGAGGTTGTGCGCCAAAGAGAGGTCGAGAAAAAGACCTTCGAGCTTCCTGTCTTCGGGCACAAAACTCACGCCAAGGGCCTGCAACAGGCGGATGCCAACGTCTTTTGCAAGCGGCAGTGGCAGCTCATTCCCCTTGACGCGGACTTTGCCTTCGTACGCGGCGTATTGCCCGACGATTGACCGGACGATTTCGCGCTGGCCCTGGCCCTCAAGACCTGCAAGCGCGATGATCTCTCCGCGACGTAGGAAAATCGAACAGGGCATGGCGTCCGGTGTCAGCCGAAGGCCTTCGACCGAAAGGACAACCTCACCCTCTGCTCGTTCCGGCTTCGGCGGAAACAGCTCGGTCAGCTCCCGCCCGACCATCATCGCAATCAATTGCTTGGGGGTGATCGCCGAGACCGGAACGGTATCGACGTTCTGTCCATCCTTCAGCACGGTGATCGTATCGCAAATCTTGAATATCTCCTCCATGCGATGAGAGATGTAGACGACCGCCTTCTGTTGCTTCTTGAGCGCCAGGATATGTGCGTTGAGGAGCTCGACGTCGGCCGCATTGAGCGCCGCCGTCGGTTCGTCGAGAATGACGATATCCGCGCGCGCGGAAATCCCACGTGCGATCTCGACAAACTGTCGTTCGGCGATGGAAAGGTTTCCGACAAGCATTGCGGGATCGAACTTCAGGCCGAGGCCGCATAACGTATCCCGCGCGTTTCGCTCCATCAGCGTCGTGTCGACATTGCGGAGCCTCGTGAGCGGCTCCTTGCCGAGATACATGTTCTCGGCAATGGAGAGATTGGAAAGCAGCGAGTGCTCCTGAAAAACGGTTGAGATGCCCGCGTCGAGCGCTTCGCGGGGCGATTGGAAGCGGACGATCTGGTCGCTCTTACGTATCAGACCACTGTCGCCCTGAACGACGCCTGCCAGGATCTTCATTAGGGTAGACTTACCGGCGCCGTTCTCGCCCATGAGGGCATGAACCGATCCAGGCAGCAGTTGAAAATCGACGTTCCTGAGCGCGCCGATGCCCCCAAAGGATTTCGAGATCGATGTCATCTGGACAAGCGGCTGTACCGTCATTGCCTGGGCCCGAACGCAAATTGGAGGAGGGGAGCGCAGCGCCGAAGCTGCATTTCCGTAACCCGGCGCTGCGCTAGGATCACTTCTTGCCGTAGTATTTCTGCAGATCCTGCTCGGTCAGGCTGGTTGGAAACCAGACGTTCGCGCTGAGATCTTTGCGGTAGTTCTTCTTGGCCTTCTCGAGATCCCAACCTTCAGGCTCGTAGATGTAGCGCTTGTGGAGCTGCTTGCCCTCCAGAAGGGCGACGGCGGCGCGTACACCGGCAGCCCCCTGCTCAGGACCGTACTCCGGCGAGATCGAGGGAAATCCGAGTTCGATCCACCTGGCGAAGAAGCCGTTGTTGCCTTCGCCCGTGATCGGCGGAATCTTCGCGCCGTACTGCTGAAAAACGTCAACGCAGGCGCGGGTCATATCGGCACCCGATGACCAGATGCCATCGACCTTCGGATTATTGAGATAGAAGGTCTCGCAGACTTGCTTGCCAACATCGTACTGCCACTTGCCTGCGTCTTCTGCGATGATCTTGATGTCAGTGCCCTTGATCGCTTCCAGGAGTCCTTTGTAGCGGTTGATGTCTTCCGGGTGCGCGGGAAATCCTCTCAGAACCCAGATATTGCCTTTTCCACCGAGCTGTTTGACGAGAAAGTCTCCCATCACCTTTCCGAAATGGACACCACCGCCCTGAATATCGACCGTGTATTTGTCGGTTTCCGTCAGACCCGTATGCACGATGACAGGAATGCCCGCCGCAACAGCTTTTTCAATGCCGGCGTCGGCAGACGTGGGCGTGACGGGCGTCACGATGATTGCGTCGACTTTCTGCGCGATCAGGTCTTCAATGTCTGCAACCTGCTTTGCCTGGCTGAGATTGGCGTCTAGCAGAATGAATTGACCAATTGTCTTGTTCAACTGCGCCGCGGCTTCCGCGTCGTGAGCCATCTGGACGGTCCAGGTGTTGGCGTTCACGCCAAAGTGGCTCATGCCGATCTTCCACGGACCATTCTTCTTGAATTGGTTCGGGGCCGTCATCCGTTCATCGCCCGGGCGCGGTGCGACGCCCTGCATGAGGTTAAGCTCCTGTGCGCTAGCCGCACCCACGCTTAGCCAGACCGCGGCCATGAACCCGAGACCGAGTGTTCTCATCCCTTGGCGCATCAAACTTCCCTCCTCCACCGCACGTACGTGCTGATTCATTTGCCTTGGGAGGAGAAGGGCGCAAGTCACCGCACGCCCGTCGCAGGCCCTGCGACGTTCGTAGCTTGGCGCGATTTCAAATGGTGGATCAGCTCTTCTTGACGAAGACTCCCCGCCCTTGCCGCGCTTAACCTCCCAAAGACTGACAAGCTCTCTCGGCATTGCCAGCGAGCCTAACAAAAACACGCTGTTTTGCCGTCGTCAATAGTTATTCAGAATGAGTGATTAATTCAGGCGTTGCGGTTTGGGTCTTGGGCGAACAATGATGCGCAGCGCAAAAAGCGTGAGGAATCAGAGCCATGGCGATCCGTTCGATACTATGTTTCGGCGACTCTAATACCCATGGCCAAATCCCGGGACAGGGGCCATTGGAGCGCTACGATCGCCATACGCGGTGGCCGGGCGTGCTCCAGTCTGAACTCGGACCGTCCTGGTATGTCATCGAAGAAGGGCTGAGCGGACGAACGACCGTCCACGATGATCCCATCGAAGGAGCACATAAAAACGGGCGGACTTATCTGCGCCCATGCGCGCAAAGTCATACCGTCCTTGATCTCGTGATCATCATGCTCGGGACGAACGATCTCAAGGTGAGGTTCAACAAGCCGGCTTCGGAGGTTGCCATGGGTATCGGCTGCCTCATTTACGATCTGAGAGAACTTTCACCGGGGCCTGGAGGGGGCGTGCCTGAAATCATGATCGTCGCTCCTCCTCCAATTCTTGACGACATCAAGGAGTGGAAGTCCATCTTCGCGGGCGCGCCGGAGAAATCACGGCAATTAGCCCTGGAATTCGAAATCATGGCTGACTCCCTCGGCGTACATTTCTTCAACGCCGGCTCCGTATGTCAGTGCGATGAAGCCGACGGATTCCACCTGAACGCGGAAGCGCATCTAGCGCTTGGAGCCGCGCTTGCGCAGGAAGTTGAGGCAATCGGCTGGCCCGCTGTTGAGCGTACGCGTTGATGGCAACCACGCTCGTCCGTTCTTTTCATATGAGGAGCACTTCCCTTGCCTGACATGCGATTTGCGCCCCCCAACCCGCTGCGGATCGCAGATCGCGCGAGCGGCCTGAATGCGCCGACAGTGCGAAGCTATAATGAACGCTTGGTGCTCTCGTTACTGTTGCAGAACACCGGTATTTCACGACTAGCAATCGGTGAGACGACGGGCCTGTCTGCACAGACCATCTCCGTCATCGTCCGTTCACTCGAGCAGGAAGGTCTCGTTTCTAAAGGCGAGGCGCAGCGCGGCCGTGTCGGCCCACCCGCCATCCCGCTGTCGCTCAATCCAAAGGGAGCGTTTTCGGTCGGCGTGAGCTTTGGAGAGAGTGCCGTCAACGTCGCGCTTATCAATTTTATCGGACAGGTTCAATATCATGCAGCACACCCCTATCCTACTGTTCAGGAGTCCTTAGGTGGGCTTGCTGCCAAGATCGAGCAAGGTCTCCTGACACTTCCTCCGGCCAGCCGAGCCCGGGTTGCTGGAATTGGACTGGCGGTGCCGGATGAAGCGAGCACCAGCAAGCACCTTAAGGCACTGCTGGGCGACGATCTGGCGGAGCTTCAAGCCAGCATCGAAGGCAAGCTGAACCTTTCCGCTTACATCCAGAACGACATAACGGCAGCGGCGGGTGGGGAGAGCCTTTTCGGAGCTGCGCGATCACTCTCAGACTTTCTCTTCTTCTACTTGGGATCTCGCCTACATAGCCGTTTGATCCTGAACTACCAGATTCACAGCGGCAGGACCGACCTAAGCCATGATATCGGACTGTTGCGGCTGCGGAAAAGTCTGGAGGAACACGGCCTTGCGCTGGATGCACTAGGATCCGGCACGTTACACCCAACGGTCGATGACCTCTATAACCGATGGCGAGCCACGTGCTGCCATATGATCATCGGATCGGTTCGATCGCTTCTACGCTTTGTAAGCTTCAAGTCCGTCGTTGTTTCAAGCTACGCGCCAACTGGGCTCGGGCAAGACCTCTGCTCGCATCTCCACGAGGAACTACCTGACGTGGATTTTCTGTTTGGCTCCACCTCGATTGCGCCGAAGGCCGTGGGTGCCGCCAGCTTGCCGTACCACTCGCGTTTCATGGTCCAGTAGAGTCGATCGCCGGGTGGTCAAAGCGGCAGGAGCAGTCCGAACGGTATCGGCACACCCCTATCGCCCGCTTGAATTCGCATACGCAGATGTGGTCCGCGATCGTCCGAATAACCTCCAACGAACTTGGCCAGGAAGTTTGGGGAGAACCACAAGGGGCCAGCTCTCATCGGGACCGGTTGGGCCACCGACCTTCGATGGTGCAAGCCGAAGACGTCAAGCGGATGCTGATCCTTGACTCGCAAGATTTCTGCGAAAAACTTCAACTTGACCAGCGGCTGCAACAACTGCAGCTGGGTGCACCAGAGGAAACATTTGGGCGAGAGTCGCGCCCCTATCCGCGGGTTCTCCCGAAGTACCAAAAACCCCATAACCCGTCGCAGACTTGGGCAGGCCGCGGTTCTTCAGCTACAATGACGCTAGGCGCTCTTCTCAAGGAGCTGGGCGCTTTTAACGAGGTCGATTGCCCGATCGCGGAGTTCGCGCTTGAGAACCTTACCGAGCGAATTTCGCGGCAATGCGTCGATGATGAAGACGTACTTGGGTTTTTTGTAGCCAGCGACCAGGTTGCGGACGTGTTCAACAACCGAACCCGGCGTGGGAGCGGCTCCTTGCTCCCGCTCGATAAAAGCCGCGACGGCCTCTCCGAAAACGGCATCGGGTACCCCGACTACGGCGGCGTCGGCGACTTCGGGATTTTGCTGCAGGGCCTGCTCGACCTCTTTGGTGTAGATGTTGAACCCGCCGCTGAGCACCATGTCCTTCTTGCGATCGACGATATAGAGGTAGCCATCGTCATCAGCCTTGGCGACGTCACCCGTATATATCCACCCGTCCTTGATGGCCTTCGCTGTTTCGTCGGGTCGGTTGTAGTATCCACGCATCACGGAATACCGCCCTGGCTGCCCCACGCGGACGAGCAGTTCGCCTGGCTCGCCCGTCTTCACCTCGATGCCCGTATCGTCGACGATCCGAATCTCGACACCAGGCGTCGGTCGACCGATCGATGAGGCGTGATCGAACTGCTCCTCATGCGAAAGCGAGGTCACGCCCCCTACCTCGGTCATTGCAAAAAACGACACCAGCCTTACGTCTGGAAGCAACGCAAGAAACTGCTGCTTCAGCTCGACCGGAAACGCCTCGCCCGTCACGACGATGCGCCTGAGTGATGCGCAACGCGACGGATCGGCCTTGATCTCGGGAAGCAGCATGCGGCAAACCGTGGGGACCATGCCGACGACGGTAATCTTTTCCCTTGCGATCACGTCGACGGTCTCACGCGGATCGAACTTTTTCATGACGACCAGGGTGCCACCTAGCGTCAACGAGTTGGCGAGCCGGGCGAAGCCGGTGCGATGAGCGAGCGGCGTAGTCACCAGATAGTGGTCTTCGCTCGAAATTCCCCATTCGACAGCGTTTATGAAACAATGCTGAACGACGACGTTCGAGTGGGTTATGATGGCTCCCTTCGGTTTTCCCGTCGTCCCCGAAGTGTACATTATTATTGCGTCATCTGATTCGATCGATAGCCGCGGTGAGCGATCGGGCTCCGTCTTTCTAAGCTCCGCATATTCAACTGCGCCCTCTACGTCCCTTCCGGTGGTGATCCATATGGCGTCCGGATTTGCCTGCAGCACCTCGGAGATAGACGCGCCATTCCCTTCGAAAACAATCGCAAAGGGCTGACTGTCGAAACAGATATGCTGCAGTTCGTGGGGCGTGAGCCGTGTCGTGACCGGGATCACGATGGCGCCAACCGAGAATGCCGCGTAGAATAGTTCGACGATCTCGATGCCATTGGATAGAAACACGACAATCCGATCACCCTGACCAACGCCTTGCGTCCTAAGACCACTTGCGACGCTCCGGATTCTACGGTCGAGATCCCGGTAGGTAAGCCGTTCGTCGCCGCAGACCAGGGCAATCTTGTCCGGGTGACGCAGGGCTTGCGCACGAAATATGGTTTCCAGACGCATGCCGGATGCCTCAGACCACGTTGAATGCTGGATATTGTACGTCGTCAGAAAGACGATCCCACGCCACTTCGACGCGTTGACCGATTGCGACCGTTTCCGCGTCCTTGTTCAGGATGTTGCCAATGATGCGCACCCCTTCGTCGAGTTGAACGGTTGCGATCGAAAGAGGAAGCCGGCCGTCGAGACCGGGGCCGGGAACGCGGATCACGGTGCAGGCGTAGATCGTGCCCTTGCCTGCTACCTCGCGCCATTCCAGATTCCGGCTGCCGGTGAAGATGCTCACCGGGCGCGGGTAATGCTGAAATTGTCCGGTGTCCTTGCAGAACTGCAGCATCAGCTTGCCCGCCTTGGCACCATCCCAAAACGGCTTGGTGTCGACGTAAACCGAAGGTTTGGGGACTGGACGTCCCGCCTTTTCGTCAGCCATTTTATGCCTCCAGGATCATAGCGGCGCTGGTACCCCAGTTCCGCGCGTAGGGAATAACGCCAATGCCGGTCACCAGCGCGTTCTTCGGATTTGCCACCTGACGCCCGCCGCCCTCGCCGAACATCTGACGCACAGCTTCTGCGAGATTCAGTCCTCCGCTCGCCAATCCCGGCTGGCCGGCCGAGATCTGGCCTCCTCCCGTGTTCAACGGCAGCGTTCCTTTGTGTGAGAGATCGGTATCGAGGGTGAAGTCGCTGCCTTGACCACGCTTGCAGAAACCGAAATCCTCAAACTTCATCATCACGGCGATCGTGAAATCATCGTAGGGCTGGAACATCCGGATATCTTTAGGGGTCAGCCCGGATTGCTTGTAGACGCGGGGCGCAACCTGCGAGAAACCGGTCTCAGTGATCTCCGAGAGGGGCTTCGTGCCGTTGAAGTTAGTGACTTCGGCATAGGCCGTCGGATAGACCATTTTGGTGATCCCGAGACTGCGAGCCTTCTCTTCGGTTGTCACCAGGAACGCGTTGGCTCCGTCGCAGAACATGACGCAGTCAAGAAGACGCAATGGATCGGCAATGACGCGGGACTTTTCATAATCCGCCATCGTAATCGGCGTCTTGAACTTGCCGTAGGCATTCTCGTTGTGCAGAGCATGCTCGCGTTGCGTGATGGCGATCTTGCCCAGCGCTTCCGGCTTGATGCCGAACTGATGATTATATCTGCTCATCAGAAGCCCAAAGGTCGCCGGCGGCCCCTGCACGCCGGGCGGATCCTGGAATTCCGACCGGTAAGCCCCATAGTTAGCACGCCACGCCGTGCTTGGAGCGTCGGCGGACAGAACGACGACGACCTCGCAATGTCCGTCGCGAATAGCGGAGGCCGCGCGGGCAACTCCTCCGGTCGCCGAGCAGCCGCCGGTTCCGCCGTAGTTGAGCCAGGTCGGCGTGAGGCCCAACGCCTCGGTCATGTAGACGGCAAAAAACGGATTAGGACATTCGCTCAGCGGAGTCGTGACGGAGAGGCCGTCGATGGTATCCTTTGAAACGCCGGTTGCGGCCAGAAGCTTGGCCAAGGCTTCGCCTCCGAGGTCGAACGCGCTGCGTCCGGTCTTGAAGTCGATCGCCGTCTCCGAATAGCCGGCGATTACGATATCGCGTTTCTTGGCAGTCATTTCTATTCTCCGCGGAATTCTGGAGACCGCTTTTCACGAAAAGCCTTCAGCCCTTCGTCGCGATCCTTGGTGAAGTAGAGCAGGAAGGAAGCGTCACCTTCGGCGTCAAACCCGTCCGCAAGCGACATGTCGATGCCTCGGTCGATCACGGACTTTGTCATCATCACCGGGATCGGCGCGTTGTCGCTGATGCTCTTCGCAATCTCGCGAGCCTTTTCGAGTGCTTTTCCCTGTTCTGTAACGTGATTCAGGATGCGATAGCGCTCCGCTTCCGCGGCGGTGATCCGCCGGCCGGTCCACATCAATTCCTTTGCAAGCGGCTTGCCTATCAGCCTTGGGAGCGTCTGGGTGCCGCCGCCGCCCGGCATCATTCCCAGTTTGATCTCGGGCAGACCGAATTTTGCATTCGCGCCGGCGACGATGATGTCTCCGACCAGTGCAAGCTCAAGTCCGCCGCCCAAAGCGAAACCTTCGATAGCGGCTATCAGCGGCTTGGTGAAGCCTCCGATGTCCTTGAACAGCCGATTCACCTTCCGGGTCCTCTTGCGGAACCGGTAGAAATCAAAATAGCCGTTTTCCTGGATCTGGAATTCGCTGGTGTCGATGCCCGTGCAAAACGCCTTCTCGTTGCCGAGCAGGATCACGGCGCGCACGTCTCTGTCGTGCTCGACTTCGTTGAGAATCCCGAGAATTTCGTCGGCTGTCTGTTCGCGAAGCGAATTCAGCTTGTCGGGCCGGTTGATCGTGATTTCGACCCACCCTTTTTCCCGATTGAGGATAACGTCCTGGTATTTCATATGAACTTGCTCTCCGGTGATTCAGTGTTCGGCTGGGAAGGCACCACCCATGGCGGATGCGATCTGGGCGTGAAGCTCTGCGACCTTGTGCGGATTTGACCTTGCCTCGTCGCTGATCCGGACCTCGAGAGCTACCTTTGCCGGGGCGCTCAAGACCAACGCACGGTCGGCCATCTCGAGTGCATCGTCGATCCGGTGAGTAATCAGCAGACAGGTCTTTTGGTATTCGCGCGCTATTTGAAGGAAGTCCCGACGCAAAGTCTTTGATGTAACATGGTCAAGCTGGCTGAAGGACTCGTCGAGGAACACAATTTCGGGATCGATGGCGAGCGCGCGGGCGAGTGAGACGCGCTGCCGCATGCCACCCGAGAGTTCGTGGACATATTTGTCGTCGGCGCCGTCGAGACGAACCCGCGAAAGCCACTCCCTGGCGCGCGCTCGTGCCTGTGATTTGGTTTTTCCCAGAATGAGAAGTCCAAGTTCGACGTTCTCCACTGCCGTGCGCCAGGGTAAGAGTCTGTCCGTCTGGAAGCTGACCGAAAGTCGTCCCTTAAGCGCTTTGAAAGATGCGTAAGGATCGACTCCTGCTACGCGGATCTGGCCGGAATTCGGACATGTCGTGCCCATGATCAGATTCAGGACGGTACTTTTCCCAGCACCGGTTTGCCCGAGCAGAACCACGATCTCACCGCGCCAAACATTCATGGACAGATTGTCCACTGCCAGATAACTGCCGAACGTCTTCGTGACGTCGCGAACCTCGATAAGATTTTGCTTGGTCATCTTACCGTCGCCTCCGCACGCCATTTCAGTGAAATCTTCTCCAGACCGTTCACGAATGCCTGTAGCAGCAGATTCAAGATCACGAGGAAGAAGGTCCATGCCAGCACCTGATCGATCCGAAACGTCGATTGGGAAAGGTTCATGCGCGCGCCGATACCGACTGCGGATGCGACGAGCTCGGCGAAGATCACCATGCGGATCGCGTAGCCGATCACCGATTTTGTGGTGAGGAAGATGTAGGCCACGATATGCGGGAGAATGAGATAGCGAAGCACCTGCCACCGCGACGGGCGGAAGCTCTCGATCATGTCGACGAGCTCCTTCGGCAACGCCCTTACGCCTTCGTAGACATTGAGAGCGTAGAACGGCAGCAGGATGACGAGCAGAATGAAGAATATCCGGGACTCCGGATTCTTGAACCAGAACACCGCGATCAGCATCCACGACAGCGCCGGAATGCCGGTATCGATAACGACGATGGCCTTCAGGTACGGGCGCACCGAGGGAAACATTCCCATCGCGAGACCGATCAGCACACCCGTGATCAGCGCAATCATGACAGAAATGGCGAGACGTACGAGCGTGACTGCGACGTGGTAGGGGTCCGAAAAGAACAGCTCCCGCGCCGCGTTCCAGACGGTCACGGGCGACGGCATGATGTAGTCCGGCACGAAGCGGCTGGTGATTTCCATCGCCGCAAGAAGGACAACGACGACGACGCACGTCGCAAAGATATCGCGTCTACCCTCGGGGTTCTTCCGAGCCGCGATCACTCCGGTCAGGGGCTTAACCAGTTCCGCAGCGACTGAGCGCTCCGGACCTGACGTTCGTTCGGTATCTACTGTAAGTGACATCGGTCTTTCCGTCATGATCTATCAGACGGCAAAGAAATTTGCATCGACCGGCTTGGTCAGCAGGCCGTTGCGCGCCAGAAAATCGCTCGCGAGCAGTATGGACGATCTGGAAAGTTCGTCGCTCATAGGCCGATAGTTGAAAGTGAGACGCTTCGAACCCATGGCCTCCTTCAGCGTGTCTGGCGCAACGCCAGTCTTGCTGCCAAATAGATCGACCGCCTTGGCGGTATCCGCGTTGATGCCGCTGAGGCAATCTTCGAAGACCTTACTGACCTTCGCTGCGATGCCAGGATTTGCGTCGGCCAATTCCTTCCGGATCGCCACGCCAAAATAGGGCAGTTCCAGCCCTCCCGAGAGTCTCTTGTAGGCGTCGCCCGCCTTCAGAATCACGCGCAGGTCAGGCTTTTTCATCAGACCCGTCGTTATGTTTGGCTCCCATGACAAGGCCGCATCGGCGCGATCGGCCATTAGCAGAGTTACCGACGCGGCGGGATTGTCGACGTTCTGGATCGTCGCGTCCTTTTCGATGTCGAAACCGAAGGCTTCGTTGATGAGGGCCTTGACCATCCGGTAGGTGCCGGTCGACTGCAGGGCAGCGATCGTCTTGCCTTTGAGCTGCGACACATGGTCGACACCGCCCTTGGGCCCCAACAGCGCGATCATGTTGGCGTCGGTAATCGTGCAGAGGTATTTGATGGGCACGCCGGCCTGGTAGCGGGCAGCGAAGGTATCCCAACTGCCGATGCAGACGTCGTAGTTTCCGGCGACGAAATCGTTGTAGTAGGTCGACACCGCCGTATACGGAGCAGGATCAGGAAAAGAGAGACCGTTCTTGCCCCCAAGATCGTTGGCCAGAATGTACTGAACAGGTAGCACCGTAAAACCCGGTTGGAGCGACGCCCAGCGAACGCGAATATTCGCAGCCGCGAATGCATCTCGGATAGCCGATGGCAGCGTGAGAGAACTCGCGGCCGAAGCAAGGAAGTTCCGCCTTGTAAAGTGCGCCATTTTCTCCTCCCAGATCGATGAGTGCCCGTCTTTTCTTGCTTTTTGGGCCCAGTCCGGAAGATCGAAGCCGATCACGATCCGAACCTTGCATTGACCCTAAGCTTGCCAAAGTCGGGACGATAGCGCATTTGTAGACTACCATCGTTCCATAAATGGGACGAGCGGACGAGATCCGAGATCGAGGAGTGCAGTCGATGGCCAGAAAACTGGACCTGAACGCGCTGCTGCTGTTTTTTGAAGTCGTGAACGCTCGCAGCATCAGCAGCGCTTCGAAAAAACTCGATATCCCAAAATCCACGGTCAGCCGTAAGCTGATGTTTCTGGAGGATCAGCTTGGCGCAGTGCTGTTCAAGAAAGGAGGCCGCAAGCTTGCGGTCACCGACATCGGTCAGGCTCTCTACGAGCATTGCGAACGCATCGCCGCCGAAATAGAGGAAGCTGGTCTCGGCACGACGCGAATGCAAACCGAACTGCGGGGAATGCTGCGCGTGAGCATGCCTGTGGATTTTGGCACCGGTTGGCTCAGCAGCGCTATCGCCGCGTTCGCTGTCAGTTATCCCGACATTCATCTTGTGATCGACGCTAACAGCCGCTGGATCGACGTATCGGTCGAACCCTACGACGTCGCAGTACAACTCGGCACTCTTCCGGAGACGCACGGTGGCATCCGCCACCTGGCAAGCATCACGCGAGGCGTTTATGCAAGCCCGTCATTTCTGGAAAGAAAGGGCGTTCCCCTCAGCGTCGACGATTTCGAACGCTTCGATTGCATCGTGACCGAGCATCAACGCGCCGAAGGCGTCTGGAATTTTCGCAGCGAGCTTGGTGTCAAGGTGATCGACGTGGTGGGGCGGATTTCCGTGAATCACATCGGCGTCGCGCGCGAGCTCGTGATCGGCGGGGTCGGACTTGGCATCCTCCCGAACATCATGTGTCAGAACGACGTAAGGGCGAAACGGCTGGTGCGCGTACTCACCGACTGGGAAAGTCCGTCGCTGCAGGTCAGCGCGACATTCCTCGGCAAGCGCAAGGAATCGCGCCGCCTGCGCGCATTTCTCGATTTCATGGAGCGCAAGCTCAAGATCGAAGGCAGCGCCGGCCAACCATTGTCGGCTGCGCAAGGTGTGGAACTGACAAAGACTTGATGGTAGCATTATCGAAGGAGACCGCTCGCCTCTACACCACACCGCAATTCTGATAGACGTGCTTGATCTCGACAAAATCGTTCAGCGCCTCATAGCCGTGGAGGCGGCCAAGACCGCTGCGGCGGTAGCCGCCCGTCTCGGCTTCGGCAAACAGCTTGTTGTGGTCATTGATCCAGACGGTTCCATTGCGCAGCGCACGTGCCACCCGCATCGCGCGTGCGCCGTCGTTGGTCCATACACTGGCTGAGAGGCCATATTCGGTGTGATTGGCGCGGGCGACGGCCTCCTTTTCGTCTTCAAACTTCTCGATCACCACCAACGGGCCGAAGATTTCCTCCTGGACGAAGAATGCAGCGCTGTCCCGGTGCGCGACAAGCGTCGGCGTCAAAAAGAATCCCCGGGAAAGATCGCCGTCCGGCCGTCCCCCGCAAAGGACAACCTCGTCGGCAACGTCAATAGCTTCTGCAATTCGCCTGGAGACGTTTTCCAGAGAGGTCGCGTCGATCAGGGGCCCCATCTCCACTGCGCTTTCTGTGCCTGCTCCAATCTTGACGCGTGCGAGCGCGGACCCGAGTGCACTCTTCATTTCATCGTAACGCGAAGCGTGGACCAGTACGCGGCGGGCTGCGGTGCATTGCTGCCCAGCGATGATCGTGGCCGCCGCAGCAAGCTTCGGCGCAACGTCAGCCACTTCCGCATCTTCGAAAACAAGACAGGACGATTTCCCGCCCAGTTCAAGCGGCAGCTTCTTCATGGTCGGGGCCGCCGCTGCCATAATGCGCTGGCCAGTGGCGTTTGAACCGGTGAAGCTTATGACGTCGACTTCGGGTGAGGTGACGAGATATTGCGCAACCTCATGCCCCTGTTCTGAGAGAAGATTGACGACTCCTTTGGGCAACCCCGCGATTTCGTGGAGGCATTTTACAAGCTCCGCAGTGATCATCGCAGTTTGCGGCGCTGGTTTTATAACGACGGTACAGCCCGCGCAAAGCGCCGGCGTAAGCGCGCGGATCAAAAGCACTGCAGGCGCATTCCACGGGATGATGAGCCCGGCGACACCGGCCGGTTCCTTGAGCAGCGTCGAATATGCTCCGGGTTCGACTTCGAACACGTGACCGGGAATGTAGCGTGTCAAGCCGGCATAGTAGCGGATCTCCGATACGCTGGCGGCGACCTCGCCCCGCGAGTGCGCGAGCGGCTTTCCATTCTCCAGTGTAAGGAGATGCGCCAGTTGCTCGCCGCGGCTCTCCATCAGATCGGCCCATCGCAGCATCACATGTTGGCGGAGTCGTGCATTCTGCGCCCACTCGGGACGGTCAAAGGCGCGGCGTGCCGCGGCAACGGCCGCTTCTGCATCCGCGCGCCCGCTTGCTGCATAACTTCCCAGGAACTGCTGGGTCGACGGGTCAATGCTCGGCACCGTTCGCCCGGATTGAGCGGGTTGCCAAAGACCGTCGACGAGATTGCGAGCCTGCATTGATGTCATGAAATGCTGATCCTGGAGTTTGCTTGCGAAGCGGACACAACGACGTGACCCGGCGAGTGGGGCTCCTTCTGCCGGGTGACGTTCGATGCTGGCCTTAGAGTCCGGTAAAATTCGGAGCGCGTTTGGCGTTGAAGGCCTCGACACCTTCCTTGAAATCCGCCGATTGACGTAGACGGCTGTAGCAATGGCCCTCGAGTTCGATCGCAATCGCCAGCGTCGAATCCTCGGTATCGTTGAGGAGCTTCTTTGCCGTCCGCTGAGCCAACGGCGAGAACGTGCGAAGCTCGTCGACGAACTTGTCGGTCGCCTTTTCCAGTTCACCATCAGGCACGCACTCGGTCGCAATTCCCCATTCCTGCGCCTGCTTTCCCGTAATCCGCTTCGAACGCATCACGATGTCCTTGGTACGGGTGATGCCGATCATCTTCTGCAGGCGTGCGGATCCGCCCGAACCGGGAATTTGTCCGAGTTTCTGCTCCGGCAAGGCGTAAAATGTGGTCTCAGATGCGATCCTGAAGTCGCACGCCAGAGAGAGCTCGAACCCGACCCCGAAACAATATCCCCGGTTGGCGACGATCACCGGCTTGGCGCAGCGCGCCGGCGAGGCGATGTTCCAGGCGAGCTTCGACACGTGCTCCGGCGTTGCTTCCATGAAGCCTCCGATATTTCCGCCGCTCGAGAAATGCTCGCCGATTGATCGCACGACAATCACCCTGACACGAGGATCCTCGTCCAGCGTCTCGAACACCAGCCGAAGCTGGTCGCGCTGCGGCATCGCCACGATGTTGTACGGAGGCCGGTTGAGAATGATGTCGGCCCGTTCATGCGCCTCGTCGATTTCCACCTGAAAGCCGTCGAGTTTACCGAGACGCGGGTCGGTGAAGTTGAAAGGTGATGGCATTTTCGTTTTTCCTCTTTTGATACTTAAAATCAGGCTGTGGTTGATGGCGATCGACTTTCGGCTTCATATTCACCGGCGACGAGCAGTCGCCTCAGCATTTTTCCCACGGGGGACTTCGGGATGGCGTCGACGAAGACGAAGCGGCGCGGACGCTTGAAGTTGGCCAGTCCGGAGTCGCGGCAGAATGCTTCGAGTTCGCCTTCGCTGACCGGAGCACTGCGCTTCACGAAAGCAGCGACGATCTTGCCCCATTTCTCGTCCGCGAGACCGACGACTGCTACCTCGGACACGGCCGGATGCAGCGACAGGCAGCTTTCGATTTCGACGGGAGATACGTTTTCTCCTCCCGTGATGATCATGTCATCGACGCGACCGGTGACGAATAGATCGCCATCCCGATCCGCAAAACCGGTATCGCCGGTGAAATACCAGCCGTCTCGCAGAGATTTGGCGTCCGCATCAGGACGCCTCCAATAGCCCTCGAACGATTCGTCGCCCGCGAGCAGCGCGATGATTTCGCCTTCCTCGTTGAGCCCGGCCATGTCCGCCGCCGACCGGGCCTCGAGTTTGACGACTTTGACGTGCTGGTTGATACCCGCCCTGCCCGCCGATCCTGGTTTGGCAACAGAGTTCGGCTCGATAGTGAAGGTGTAGATTTCGGAGCTGCCGTAATGATTGACGAACAGGTCAGGTTTGAACGTCTGGTCCAACTTTTTCAAAAGGCCATCGGTCATTGGCGCGCCCGCGAATCCGAGCTTGCGCACGCTGGAAATATCGGTGTGCACGAACTCGGGGTGATGGACCAGGTCGTGATAGAGCGTCGGAACCAGATAGAGATTCGTCACCCTCTCTCGCTCAATGGCCGCGAGGGCCTGTCTCGCGTCGTAGCGCGGCAGACACACGAAGGTGCCGCCGATCAACGACATTGAAAGCAGCGATCGCACGCCCATTGTATGATAGAGCGGCATGACGCCGAGGGTACGTTCATCACGACCGTACAGATTTTGCGCCACATGGGCGACGCTTGCGGCGCGCTCCGCCCGGTGGCGGCGCGGAACCCCTTTTGGTTTCGACGTCGTCCCCGACGTGTAGAGCATGATCGACCAGGCGTCCGGACCCACGCGTGGCGTGATCTCAGGCACCGATTTTGCCAGCATCTCTCCGAACGAAACTGAACCTCGGTCCTCTGCGGCGGTGCCGCCGACTGCGATGCGCAGCGTGCTGCGCAGGAACTTCGAGCCCGCCACGGCTTCCGCCGAAACGCCTTCGTAGATCACCGCCCGCGATTCCGAGTTCTCGATGCAGAAATCCAGCTCGTCGGACTTGGCCCGCCAGTTGACCGGAGTGATCACGATACCGGCGAATTGGCAGGCCCAATGGATGGTGGCGGCCTCCCAGCGGTTCTGCAGCGCGGTCGCAATGTGATCGCCCGGCTTCAGCCCAAGCTCGTCGAACAACGCGACCACTGATGATATTCGCGCGTACCACTGCGAATAGGTAAGGCGAAGGTCGCCATCGACGATCGCTACCGCAGCAGGGTCGCGGGCCACGCTCGCAACGAAGCTGGTTCCGAGATCAAGCATGTGTCTTCTCTTCGCTTGTGGAGGAGCTTGCCAGCTCACGCGCGGCATCGAGAGCCGCGCGGACAATGGGCGTATAGCCCGTGCAACGGCACAGATGACCACTCAGCAGGTCGCGGATATCGCCCTCATCGGGCGTCGGATGGTCGCGCAGGAAGTGATCAAGCGACATGAGGATTCCGGCCGTGCAAAAGCCGCACTGCAGCGCGTGATGGCGTTTGAACGCGGACTGCAGCACGCCGAGGCGGTCGGGTAACGGTGCGAGACCCTCCACGGTCCGCACTTCGCTGCCGTCGATCTGGACGGCGAGCGTCAGGCACGCCCGTGTGACCATGCCATCAACGGTGACGGTGCAGGCTCCGCAGACACCGTGCTCGCATCCGACATGGGTTCCGGTGACACCGATATGGTGGCGCAGAAAATCGGTCAACAGCATCCGGGGTTCAGCCTCGCCATGCGCGGTCGAACCGTTCAAAGTGAAGCTGATACGATGCCGCCGCTCCGATTGCAGACGCGTCATTGCAATACCTCCCGCACGAGGTCGCGTCCGATCAAGCGGACCAGATCACGCCGATATCGGGCCGTTGCATGTACGTCGTCCCGCGCGTCCAGTTCGTATGCGAGCGCGTTCAACGCATCGTCGAGGGCGCTGCCGTCGAGGTGCGGCCAATCGCGCAGGACGGCGGTGTCCGCAACGCCGCCGACCGCGAAGCGGACGCCGTTCCGATCGGCGACCGCCGCGCATGCGACGATCGCGAAATCGCCGTGACGCCGCGCCACCTCACGAAACGCGCAACGTGTCGCGTTGCCCGACGGAAAGGAAACCGCTTCGATCAATTCGTCGTCGGCGCGGGCCGTTGACATCATGCCCGTGAAGAATTCGCTGGCCGCAACCCTTCGGCGCTTCCTGGCGGTTCGCAAATGGACCTCACCACCCAGCGCCAGGAGAGCCAGCGGCATTTCCGCACTCGGATCAGCGTGCGCAATCGAACCGCAGATGGTGCCGCGGCTGCGGGTCTGGACGTGGCCTATCCACGGCAGCGCCAACGCCACAAGATTCAATTTATCGGCAAGCGAGGGCCAGGTCAGCAGAGCCGTTTGCCTGACTCCGGCGCCGACCGTTACGGATCCGGCCCTGGTTTCGATGCGGTCGAGTTCCTTTAACCGCATGATGTCGATCAGGACTTTCGGCTTCGCCAGCCGCGTGTTGAGCATCGCCATCAGCGACTGCCCGCCCGCCATGATCCGCGCGTCGCCGCCTTCGGCGGCCAGAACGGCAAGGGCTTCCTCGAGCGTCTCCGCTCGGACATAATCGAACCGAGCCGGCTTCACGACGGCCTCCTGAACAGATACCGCAGCTTGCCGATCAGGGACGCCCCGGTAACTGCAGCCGCCGCGCCGCCCGCCTGGCGGGCCAAGGCCGAAAAGAACTGTCCAATGATGACGCGTGCCGCTCCATCCAACAGACGGCCGCCGATACTTGCGACCTTGCCGCCGATGACTGCGCCGTATTCATAACGCACCAACGTACCGCCGTTCTCAGGCGTCAGCGTGATGCGGCCTTCGCCGCTGCCGAACCCGAGAGCGCCTTCAGCGGAGCCCCCCAGCGTCACGGCGCGGGGCGCGTCGAAATCGGACAATGTCACCTCGGCGCGGTAGCGGCCCTTGACCGGCCCGATTCCGATCGTGACGTCGGCATGAAAATGCGTGTCGGAGATCTTCTCTACCCCGTGACACCCCGGAATGACGGCCTGCAATGTTGCGGGGTCGAGCAGCATCTCCCAGACCGCCTCGGGCGAAGCATTGACCTTCGCACTGCCTTCGCCATTGAGCTGACGACCGCTCCTGCCGGATTTCGGCGTTTCGGCACGGCGCCCAGCCGGAGGGATCGGCTCGGCCCCGCGAACGATCTCGGTCAATCTGGCGGGTACGATCGGCAGCTCCACGTCTTTGGTGCCAAGCGCATCGGCTACCGCGTTGGCGATGCAGACCGGCGTCGACATGCAATTCCCCTCCCCGACGCCCTTCGATCCGAGCGGAGTGAAAGGCGACCGTGTCTCCATATGAAGGATGACGGGATCGGGGACTTCGGCCGTGGTCGGCAGCAGGTAGTCGGCAAATGTGCCCGTCAGGAAACTGCCGTCCGGCGCGTAAGCGTACTCTTCGTAGAGGGCGGCGCCCAACGCCTGCGCGAACCCGCCGCGGATCTGCCCGTCGACCATTGCGGGATGCAGGATCCTGCCGCAATCGTGCATGGTCACATAGCGGTCGATGCGCGTCATCAGGGTCGTGCGGTCGATTTCAACGCCGCAGAAATCGAAGATGAAGCCGTAGCAAAGCGACGAGTTGATCCTGTCCTCGTCGTCCGGCGGCGTGAGTTCGGGCGGCGTCCAGAACACAGTCTCGCGAATGGTCTGTTGGACGTCATCGGGCAAGGTGCCGGGCGCCCAATGGCTCAGTGCGGCGAGCCGCGAGAACGCTATTCTGTTGTCCGGGTTCCGCTTCGAGTTCACGCTGCCGTTTGCGAACATGATGTCGTCCGCATCGGTATTGAACTGGCACGCGGCGACGCGCGCCAGACGTGCTGCAATGCGTTCGGCAGCAAGCTTGGCGGTACCGGCGACCGCCGCAGCGAAGCGGCTCGCATAGTTGCCGGACGCGATCGACCATGCATCTTTCGCGGTATCGATTTCGGTATTGACCCGTACGTCAGCAGGAGTGAGGCCGAAGACGTCGGCCACCACCTGAGACAAAACGGTTCGGTGCCCCTGTCCCTGGGGGACCGATGCGACGTGAACGGTGATGCTACCGACGGGGTCGAGGGTCACGGTGGCCGTGGCTTGCGCGCCGTTTTTCGGTCCGGCCTTGCGGCGCTCGGCCGCGGTCAACACGGTGGTGATATACCCCATGTTTGAGACGCTTGGCTCGACTACAGCCGCATATCCGATTCCGTAGAGCCTGCCTTCGGCCCGAGCGGCGTCTCGGCGGGCTTTCAGCTCATCGAGCGCCCCACCCGCGGTGCCGCGCGCGATCGCTTCCTGATAGTCGCCGGAATCGAGCAAGGCGCCTGTCGCGCTCCGGTAGGGAAAAGCATCAGCCGGAACCAGATTTCGCTTGATGACATCCAACGGATCGAGATTTAGCTCGACAGCGATCCGCTGCACCAACCGTTCCAGCGCAAAATAGACCTGCGGTCCGCCGAAGCCGCGATTCAAGCCAGTCGGCGTCTTGTTGGTAACGACGACCCGGTTCCGCACCGCGACGTGACGAACGTCATATGCGCCCGTCAGGTTGCCGTGCATGCGGTAGAGCGTGGCGGGTTCGGGCGCCCGCAAATGCGCACCGCAATCCTCCACCTGATCCCAGTCGAGCGCCAAAATCCTGCCATCGGATGCGACTGCCGCCGAAAGCGTGGTGGCACGGTTTGTCGCGGACACGGAGGCCGTCAGATGCTCCAGGCGGTCTTCGATCCACTTGACGGGACGACCGACCGCGCGCGATGCAGCGCAGAGAAGCACGATGTAGGGAAACACGCCCTGCTTGACGCCGAAACTGCCGCCGGAATCCGGAGGGGTACGCAGCCGCACGCGGTTGCCGGGCACTTTCAAGGCACGCGAGATCACCGCATGGATGCTGAAAGGTCCCTGGAAGTTTGCGAGTATGTCGAAGGCATCTTCTGACGCGTCATAATCAGCGATGACGCCATAGGTTTCGATCGGCGTGCATGAATTGCGGGGATATCTGATGTCGACCGAGATACGGTGGGCAGCTTCGACGAATGCGCGATCGGGATCGCCGTAGCGGAAGGCCCGGTCGCTCGCGACGTTCCCACGAAATCCATCATGAAGAACGGGGGATTCGGGCGACAACGCCTTGAGCGGGTCAATGTTGGCGGAAAGCGCCCGGTACTGCACGACGATCAAATCGACCGCGTCCTCCGCCTTATATCTGTCAGACGCGATCACAACGGCGACCGGCTCCCCGACATAGCGGACCCGTCCGACCGCGATCGGCCAGCATTCGACCGGAGCCTTCACGCCGACGACAAGGCTGGCGGTCAGTGCCTTGATGTCGTCACCGGTCAAGACCGCGACAACCCCGTCCGCATGCCGCGCGATTTCGCTATCGATCCCAGCTATCTCAGCGTGAGCGTGGGGCGAACGCAGGATGGCGGCGTACAGCGTGCCGGGGCGGACGCCGAGGTCGTCGATAAAACGGCCGCGACCGGTTAGCAGCCCAGCATCCTCGACGCGTTCGATCGAACGCCCGACCCACGGCCGGTCGGCGCCTCCGCTCTCGATCAATGTTGCGGTTCGGGCCGCGTCCTGCACCATGTCTTCGCCTGCTTCCCGACGCATTATTCGATGCGACGCAGACACTTGTCAGGACTGAGGGTGCAGGGCCATACCGCCCGCTCTCAGGACTTACCAAATCGTCTCATTTGAAGGAGCAGCCGCCGCAAATCAGCTCGCAAGACGCGAGACGTTGCGGAATTCGCGCGGGCTAACGCCGGCATGATCACGGAAGAAGCGCGTGAAGTGCGCGGGCTCGGGAAACCCGAAGCGCTCGCTGAGCTCACCGAGCGGGGTGTCCTCGCGCATCACCGCGTCCAGTGCCCGTTCCATCCGCACGACATTGAGATAGAGTTTTGGCGAGACTCCGAGCGAGGTCTCGAACAGGCGGAAGAACTGCGCACGCGAGAGGCCTGCTCCCCTCACGAACTGATCGACGCTCGCGTAGGAATCCCTGCTACGCATGGCATCCATCGCGCGTCGGATCCGCCAGTCGCAGCTCACCGCGCTCATGCCCCGGATCGAGTTTGAAAAACTGCGCCAGGGCGTGAACCGCTCGATCACCGCAATCATGAGATCCGACAACGTCTGCTCATGGGCGCACAGGGCGTCCGGATGCGCCATCATATCGGCCGCGAGGCGCAGCGTAAGCTGGCGAATGCGCGGAGAAATCTCGCCCGACGGTTGCTCGAAGAACCCGGGCGCGCCGCTGGCGGCCCATCCCGGCCGGAACTCCTTTAGCCATTCAGGCTCTATATAGAGCGCCAGGATAAGGGTTCGCGGCCGGTTGACGTCATGCACGTAGGCGTGCGGCTTCCACCCGTCGACGAGCACGGCGGCCGTGTCCGTAAGCGGATAGACCCGGTCGCCAACCAGGAACTGCGTGTCGGCGCCTTCGACCTTGAGCAGGACATGGCAGTGATGATGGGCGTGACGGACCAGCGAACGGTCCATGTCGAGCAGAGCGACCCTGCCGAAAGCACCGTGAGCGATGCGCAGGGCCGTAGACATCAGGAGGACTTCCCTTGAGGCATTGCGATCCGGAATGATCTGGTTTCGGAAGCGCCAGTATAACTGGGATCTGGAACCGACGCTATTCGTGCGGATAGATTCAAGATGCAGTCATGCTGCGGCAATTGGATCACGACCGGACCTCTGCCAGAATTCGCGCGAAGGCGGCGTTCGGATCGGCTTGCAGAGCCGCGGCCAGATCGACCTGGTCCTCACCCTTCACACGTATCCGCTTGAAGGCGAGCTCGGGCGCATCGATGGGCGCTGTCGCGTCGAGGCCCATTTTTGCGCTAATACCATCGTTCGATGTCGGATCCAGCTTGGAGCCGAGGGCGCCGGCAACGACCAGCAAATCCCGGTCTGCCTGGAAGCGCGTGGCGACCGCCCATTCGATCTCGTCGGTGCTGCTGATGTCGACGTCCTTGTCCACCACGACCACCTGTTTGACGTCGTAATGGGCCCCGAACGCCGACATCATGACGTTCTTCGGCTCGCCATCATTGGTCTTGTCAATCTTGATCGCGAGATGGTAGCGGCACGTGCCACCGCGCGTGAGGCGGACATCGAGCACATTGGGAAAGCTGCGCCGCAGATGCTGGAGCAGGGTCGCCTCTCGTGGAACGCCGCCGAGGATGAGGTGCTCGTAGCCACCGCCGACGATGGTGTGGAAGATGGGCTGCGCTCGATGCGTGATCGCGTCCACCTCGATCACCTCGCGATTGGCACGGGGACCGTAATATTGAGGAAATTCGCCGAATGGTCCCTCCGGCTCGCGCACACCGGGCAGGATTCGTCCTTCGATCACGATTTCCGCGTGCGCGGGAACGCGCACCGAATTGGTCCGGCATTTCACGACGTCCACGGGTTTGCCCAGCAGCGCACCGGCAATCGCCATTTCGTCCTCGTCCAACGCCGCAATCGCCTGCGAGGCAAGCAGCAGGACCGGATGAGCGCCGATGACGATCGCGATTTCAAGCGCCTCCCCCTTCTTTTCAGCGATGCGATAGTAGGAGAGCGTGTGGCGCGGAAGCAGCAGGACGCCGATACGGTTCGGGCCGCTAATCTGGCAGCGGTGTATCGAGACGTTCTGGACGCCGGTTTCGGGATTGCGTGCGATCAGCAAGCCGGCCGTGATATACGGCCCGCTGTCGCGCTCGTTGTGCTTGGGAATCGGAAGCTGGCGGAGCAAATCGACGTTGCCATGGACGACCTCCTGCACTAGCCCGCTTGCCACTTCATGGGTCGGCAGCGGCTCGCGCGCGGCCGCTAGAAATCGCGACAGCAATTGATCCTCGCTGACCCCGATGGCGTCAGCGACCCAGTCACGACCGGTAAACAGATTGGCGACGATTGGAATCTCGTGTCCGCCGGGACGCGGAAACAACACGGCACGGTCGCGCTCAAGGCGCTTGGCGACCGCGGCCAGTTCGTCGACGAGGCCAATGCCTTCGCGAGCAATCGCGAGCCTGCCACGTCCGATAAGATGGGTAAGCCATGCTCGCAGATCGGAAGGAGGATTAGCCTCTTGCCTTACCATGTGTTCAGTTCGCATATGACTGGTCTTTCCTCAAGTCGTCACAATCGTCAGGGAACGATCTTGCGCACCGCTCGCGGACGATGCTTCAGCGCATCGTCCTCGCCCCAGCGGCGCACGATGCCGACATCCACGTCGAACAGGTCGAGCACGCGGCCAACGGTATGATCGACCATCTCTTCCAGGTTCTCAGGCTTGGCATAGAACGCGGGCACCGGCGGCGCGACGATTGCGCCCATCTCGGACAATGCCGTCATCGTGCGCAGATGGCCGGTGTGCAGCGGGGTTTCGCGCACCATGAGCACCAGGCGTCGACGCTCCTTGAGCACGACGTCGGCGGCGCGGGTCAGCAGCGTAGTGGTCACGCCAGATGCAATTTCGGACATCGAACGCATCGAGCAAGGTGCTACGATCATGCCGGCGGTGCGGAACGAGCCGCTCGATATCGGGGCAGCCATGTCATCGATCGCATGGCTGACATTGGCAAGCCCCCTCACCTCCGCGATCTTCAGGTCCGTCTCATAGGCGAAAGTCAGTTCGGCGGTCTTCGACATCACCAGATGTGTCTCGACGCCGGCGTTGCGCAACAATTGCAGCATGCGCACGCCATAAGTGACGCCCGATGCACCCGAAACACCGATGATGAGCCGCTTGGGCGTGGCCTGCATGTTTGTCATTCCGCTCCCATGATTGGCGTTCGGGGGGCCCATGACCGAGCCGCGCAACCGATGGACAAGACTAGGCAGTGGCCATCATCAGCACAAATAATGATTGATTATGGTATCGATCACCTGAAATGATTGCTTCATCCGCCGAACGAGGAGAACGCCGTGGAAATCAGGCAGATGCAATATTTCCTGTGCCTGGCCGAAGAAAAGAGCGTCACCCGCGCGGCACGCCAGCTCAACATCGTGCAACCCGCGCTGAGCATGCAGATCGCCAAGCTCGAGGCCGAGCTTGGCCAGAAGCTGTTCGACCGCAGCGTTCAGGGGATGACGCTGACCAGCGCGGGCGAGACGCTGCTGCGTTTGACGGCGCCGATCGTGCGCGATGCCGAGCACGCGCAGCAGGAGATGGCGCAACTCGGCGGACGCATCTCGGGCCGGGTGTCTGTCGGCCTCATCACCTCGGTCGCGCAAAGCATCATGGCAAGGTCATCGGCAACCGTTGCCAGCCGATACCCCGAGATCACTCTGTCCGCCTGTGAAGGCTACACCGAAACGCTGGTCGATTGGGTCAACACCGGCCAACTCGATTTCGCGCTCATCAACGTACCGCGCCGGCGGACTTCCCTCGCCGCGCATCACGTGATGGACGAGGAAATGGTCTTGGCCTGCCGGAAAGAGGGACCGATCAAGCCACCGGCAAGACTGCGCTTCGATCGCATCGCTGATTTCGATCTGGTGTTGCCCTCGAAACGGCATGGCTTGAGACTGATCCTCGACGAGCACGCTGCCGCGCTCGGCATCGACCTGAGACCGCGGCTGGAGCTCGACACCCTGCCAGCTCTGTGCGACGTGCTCGCGACCACCGATTTTGCAACGGTTTTGCCGACCATCGCGCTGCGGCAGTCCCTTTCGGCCGGGACCATCCGAGCCCATCGCTTCGACGAACAAAAAATCGTTCGCTCGATTGCCTGGGTTCATCATCCGCGAAGGGCGGTATCCGTCGCTGCAAGGGCCGTGCTTGACATTATCAGCCATGATCTGGCGGAGGCTGCGGCTTCGGTACGGACGCTCGTGGGGTCGCCTTCTAGCGGCTCGCGCCAACAGCTTCGCAGACGAACTACCTCCTAGACTTGGATTCGCCGAACCCACTCGGAAGGATGTCGCGCCGTAGCTCAGAATGAGACCGGTTGGTAAGTTTCGAGACGAACCGGCATGACGGTTATATTCCCGCCTGATTACGTTTTCGCCGCAAGCGCAGAATTCGTGGCGGGACAAGTTTTCCAGGCGAACGTCGAGGCCGCGGCCGCGGTGCCTCGCGCCATCCTAGCTCCCGGATATCTGGGCGAATTCCAACAGACTGCAATTCAAGAAGGCAGTCGAAAGATGGAGTCCGAACATGGGAAGGCTTGGTTGCAGCAGGACCACAAGGTGTTCGGCGCGGCATGCAGAAGGCTTCAGGAGCGCCCGGAGATCGCTCCTGTCCATATGCGCGGCTGTGATCCTTGCGGTCGCGCGGGCGCCCTCCGCTGAAGCGCAACCCACCGATTATCCCAGTCGACCGATCCAGGTGTACGTGCCTTTTGCCGGAGGCAGCGCCAGCGACGTGATCACGCGTATCCTGCTCAACAGGATGGCCACATCGCTGGGGCAGACTTTCGTGGTCGACAATCGCCCCGGCGCCGGCGGAAATATCGGCACTGCGGCAGCCGCGCATGCCGCACCGGACGGCTATACGCTGTTGATGAGCACCTCCGGGCCTCTGGCCGCGAATAAGTCGTTGTTCAGGGACCTCGGCTACGATCCACTGAAGGATCTCGCGCCGATTGGCCTGTTCGCGGTCCTGCCGAACGTCGTGGTCATCAATTCGAAACTTCCGCCGAAATCGCTTCGCGAATTGATCGAATACGCAAAGACACATCCCAAGGAACTGAACTATGGCACGGTCGGGGTCGGTTCGTCACAGCATCTGGCCGGCGCCTATTTCGAGCAACTCACCGGCACCGAACTCACACACGTCTCCTATCGCAACATTTCCAACTACACGCCGGACTTCCTCTCCGGCCAGGTGCCGCTCGGATTCCAGCTTCTGCCCAACGTGATCGGCCTGATCAGGAACGGCGATGCGCGGGCGCTCGCGGTTGCCAGCAGCAAGCGCATGACTGCGCTACCCGGCATCCCGACGGCTGCCGAGGCAGGCCTTCCGGACTACGAAAGCTCTGCCTGGCTTGCCCTGCTCGCGCCGGCCAACACTAACAAGACCGTGATCGACAAGCTTTATGCCGCTGTGGTGGAGGCCATGAATGATCCCAAGGTGCGCACCCTCTTCGTCGAGCAAGGCGCCGAACCGCTTGTCCTCGGCCCGGAAGAACTCAGAAACTTCATGGCGTCGGAAAGTGCCAAATGGGCCGCGATCATCAGAAAGATCGGAATTGAACCAATGTGAACGCGGCAGTTGATAGCGGCCTGGGGCGGCGGCGCTACCCACCGCCGGCTGAGCGACCTTTGCCTTGGTGCCGCCCTGCTGACGCTTTTCTCTTCATGAACGAGCATGAACTAAGTGATCTGCCGAACATCCATGAGATTGGTATCTCTGGGTTATCTAACAACAAGTGATCGGTGGCTCTGCAGGAATTCCTCCGGCGGAGCTTCCAACCATGCTGATCTCAACTAAGGTATCCGCGCAGGACAATTATCGGCACTAGGCTGCGCGCTTCATCAGCAGCCTGCGTTCTCGCGAATAGCTGTGTTATTCGTGAGCGAAAAGCGCATCAATCTATTCCCGTTGATCGGGGTCAACGTTGGCGCTTGGATTTAGGGAGGCCCTTGCTTTGTCCATCGAGATCTACATTCAAAAGACGGCGTGTCAATATCAATATCTGCTCCAGCGTTTCCGCATGTGATAGCCTTCCCTCAGGGTTGTACCAATAGGCCGAACGATCCCATTGGTTCATAATGGAAAGCGTGACGAACATTGGATCGACTGGATCGTTTTCACCGACGAAGTCCGTAACCAAACCGTGTATCTTGTATCTGTAATCGTCGAGACGCCTGCCAAAGTGTTTTCGCTCATCTTCGGAAAGAAACAGCTTCCCAAATTGAGGATCAATGAGCCGATCATTGGCCCGAGCGATCACCTGATGACGTAACTTATAACCCACATGACGCCGAGCGATTTCGAACAAGCGTTGGCCTCGCCCTATTTGATCGATATCTTTGAGGACGCATGAGAAGAAATTATCGATACCGAAATCAATCGCTGCTACGAGCAAAGCCTCCTTTGAAGGGTAGTAATTGTAAAGCGTCGGCGCACGCAGATCGACAGCGCTGGCAATTGTGCGCATACTGCAGGTCTCGTAACCTCGTTCAGCAAACAACGCTATGGCGGCCAGGAGAATGCGAATACGTGCCCGGCCAGCAGAAGATTCCGGCAGCTGAACAATGGCTGCCTCGTCGATTGCCTCGCCAAGATAACTGAGGGCTGCTCCGTCAGTTGGCACTAGCGCTCCTGTTCGAGTCCGCTTCATTACTGTCCGGCTCATCTACGTCTTGCTCCACACGACCAATCGACCTCAGCAAAAGAGTTGGCCGAACCATGCCGAACTGCCAAGCGCATCGATCCTCCAGGCGGATAGTAGATACAGCCTAGACGCGCCGCACCTGCAACGACGATTCAGAAGTACATAATTCAACCCCGGTGATCATCTCCGGGCGAACTGTTAGAGACGATTATCTATTCGCGGATTCGGCTTCCTGCAGAAAGCGCCACATCACCTTGCCCGAGGCGTTCTTTGGCAACCCAACTACAAACTCGACAATCCGAGGAACTTTGTACGCGCTGACTTGGGTGCGGCACCATTCAATCAGGCTTTGCGCGGTGAGATCCCCATGCGACGGCTTGCGCACGACAAGGGCTTTCACTGTTTCGCCCCGGTAAGTGTCCGTTGAACTGATGATGCAAACTTCCTGAACTCCCGGATGTCGGAACATGAGCGCCTCGATCTCGGCAGGCCATATCTTGTACCCCGACGCGTTGATCATGCGCTTGAGGCGATCCGTGATGAAGAAATAGCCATCCTGATCCTTATATCCGATATCTCCCGTACGCAGAAACCGCTTCCCGCCGATTGTCGTAAACGCCTCTTTGGTGGCGTCTTCGCGCTTCCAGTACCCTCGAAAAATCTGCGGACCATGTACGACGATTTCGCCTTGCTCCCCGTCGGCTACCTCAAGCCCGCTATCGAGATCTATGATTCGCGCGTCGACGCTCATAAAGGGGATACCCAGGCATTGCAGCTTTGGCGTGTCGCACGGGTTCATCAGCGTAACCGCTGATGACTCGGTGAGACCATACCCTTCAACGAATTGCAGCCCAAATTGATCAAGCAGGCGTTCGGCGATGGTCTGAGGCATCGCCGCACCGCCGCCCCCGATATAGACGAGGCTGGATAGGTCGTAGCTATCGAGACGGGGACTGGCCAACAGATCGATGATCATGGTGGGAATCGACGTCCAGTGGCTCACACCGTACTGCGAAATGAGTTGGCCGGCCACTTCGCGATCCCACCGCGGCATGATGACCATCGTTCCGCCCGAGAAGATCGAGGCGTGCATTACGCACACGATGCCCGTAATATGAAACAAGGGCAAAACCGCGAGACTCACCATTTCCGGCGTGCCGTTGGTCCAGAACGACATCGTTATGGCGTTGTGCATGACGTTCGAATGAGGCAGCATACACCCCTTCGGCAGACCGGTGGTCCCGCTGGTATACGGAAGAAGCGCGAGGTCATCGCAATTGATGAGCAGTTCGCCGGGCGCGTCATCTGTCTGCACTGCATCACGCCATTGGACGACGTTGCCGCGAGCGAGGTTCGGCGAAGGATGCCGCGCCGTTAGCCAGTCCCGCCACCCTTGCGGTATCGCCAATTGCTCGTCTTCACTGAACACATCGGCGAAGTGACTGAGGATCAGATGCTCCAGATGACTGCCGGATTCGATGCCATTGCTCGCAGCGGCTAGCTCCCCGGCCAAATCCGCTGTCGTAATCGCCACCTTTGCTTGCGCATCCGTGATGTAGTGACGCAGTTCTTCCGCTCGATTCATCGGATTGACAGGCACAACAACGGCGTTTGCTCGGGCAATTGCAAAGTGCGCGATCACGAGTTGAGGGCAGTTCTGCATCACCACGAGGACGCGGTCTCCCCGCCGAACGCCAAGCGCATGCAAACGGCCAGCCAATCGCTCAGAGGTCTGCTTCAGCTGCTGATAGCTGATGTTACCGCCCAGGAAAGCCAATGCTGTCCGATCCGGATATCGGCGCGCATTGACGGCCAGATTGTCCCACAACGAGGTGGCGGGAGGCTCAACTGCCGCCGGCAGCCGCTTTGGCCAGGCCGTTAACGATCGCTTATCACGCTGCATTTTGCCAACCTTTAGTCCAGACGAGAATTCGAACAGTCGCTCAACAGCGGCGCGGTTTCCGGGGTGTAGCTATCACAGCATCGTTGGCGAGAATCCTCTTAGCTACATCCGTAGCCTTCCGGTCAGCCCACGCCGCCAACTCTGGTCATTTGTGCACCAGCGGGCACTTTGACTCGGAAAGCGGCTGATAGACGTCCGCCCCGGATACTGTTTCGCGAACGTTGAGATCGTCCCATTCGCCGTTGGATGCCGCGGGTTTCTTCACGTCCAGGACGTACATGTCGTAGACCATGCGACCGTCCTCACGAATCCGCCCTCCCTTAGCGAAAACATCATTGATCGCCATTGTCTTCATGTGATTAAGCACCGTCTTCGCTTCGTCTGTCCCGGTCTCCTTGACCGCCTTCAGGTAAGTCGTGATGGCGGAATAGAGGCCGGCCTGGAGCATGATCGGCATTCTATTGCGCTCCTTGAAGAAACGCTGACTCCACGCCCGCGACTCATCGTTACGATTCCAATAGAATCCCTCCACGAGAACCATGCCTTGCGCGGCTTCCAATCCGATCGCATGCACGTCCATCAGCGTCGCGGCCATCGGGGCAAGTGTCTGGGAAACCCCGAACTCGCGCGCCGCCTTAACCGCGTTGATCAGATCGCCGCCCGCATTTGCCAATCCGATCACATCCGCTCCCGAGCTTTGAGCGCTCAGCACGAATGACGAAAAATCAGAGGTTCCGGTCGAATGCTTCCGCGACCCGATGACCTTGCCACCCGCAGCGATGATCGCTTTGGTCGCATCCTTCTCGATCGCCTGACCCAGCGCATAGTCAACGGACAGGAAATACCAGTTCTTGTTACCTGAGCGCGTGATGGACCCGGCCAGAGCGCGGGAGATTCCGTAGGTGTCCCAGGTATAAAGCACAGTATTTGGCGAGCATTGCTCGTTGATCAAACTGACGGTTCCTGCACCAGTGACCATCAGGACGCGATTTTTTTCGCGCGTAAGTCCCGATACCGCCAAAGCAACTGCTGAATTGATCGAATCCGTGACCATATCGACACCGTCGACATCATACCACTCGCGAACGCGGGTCATCGCGATATCCGGCTTGTTCTGATGATCGGATACGACCAGTTCGACCCTGAATGGAGGTTCTTCATTCTTGACGAAATCATCAATGGCCATGCGCGCCGCGACTACCGAGCTTGCCCCGCTGAGATCCTGAAAGACACCAGACATATCGCCGAGGATGCCGATCTTCACGACGTCGTTTGAAATACCCAGTCGCTGCGCTTGCAGGCCTCCCGTGAACATCACTCCGAGAGCGGACGCGAGCATTAATCCCCTGGCAATCCCCATAGAATTCTCCTCCTCATTTCGTGATTGGTCTTTCAACGAGGTGAGGCCACACCGAAGCGAGCCTGACTTCGCATCCAGGCTTATCGATTAAAACTTCCTTCGATCCATTCCCCAATCGCCTTCATTGTCGAGGCGGTCTCCGGCAGGAACGGAAAGATTGTGTAGACATGCACGGAATCATCCACGATCCGCGACGTCACATCGACTCCGGCCTTCTGTGCACGCTCGATCAAGCGAGTTGTATCGCTCAGCAGCACCTCCCCTTCGCTCGCGGTCAGGAACAGCGGCGGAAGCCCGGCGAGATCGCCGTAAAGAGGAGAGACCATAGGGTCTGTGGGCTCATGCCCCTGGAAATAGGAAGCGCCGAGATATGTGAGCATGTCGCGATTTGCGGCGGGATCATCTCCGGCGAACTGGGATACGCTCGGTCCGCGCAAAGTAAGATCGACGAAGGGGCACACGCCGATGATGCCGGCCGGCAACGGAGTTCCTGCGGTCTTCAGCGCCAGCGCCAACGCAAGCGCGAGTCCGCCGCCGGACGATTCTCCGCTGAGGATGATGGAAGACGCCGGAACGCCGCTATTAACAAGGCCGCGATATGCGTCGAGCGCATCGTCTATCGCAGCTGGGTACGGATGATCCGGCGCCAGCCGATAATCCACGGCAATGGACGTACCACCGACGGCTTCCGCGAGCCGATGCGCATATTCAAGCGATCCGCGCGCTGAACCGAGCACGTAGCCCCCACCATGAAAATGCAGAACGGTCGGCGCGTTTGCGCGCTTCCTCAACGCATGCACACGCAGCGACGGGACGCCATGCAACTCAAGGGACTCGACCCCAACCTCCTTACTGAGGGGAAAATTCGTCGCCAGAAATTCCTCGTATCCTTCTCGAAGCCCGTCATGCCCACGCGCAACTTGCTCCGGCGAGAACGCATTTTTCCAAAGAGAAAACGCGCGCTGGCTCTCCGGCCGCTTCAGGCTCTTGCCTTCCTTGGTGGCCGACAATCCCAAAACTTCGCCGGCAGGCAGCTTGACGGCCTTCAACACATCATATCCCCAGACAAATCCCCATGTTGTCTCCGTCATGGGATCGATGTGCTGCATACCCTTCCAGCGTCCATTCCTTGCTCGAATGCGATCAGGCTCCGTTTCGTGGGTGAGTTTCACCATCGCACGAGCGCCTGCTTGCACACGCGTTGTCCGTGGACGGCGGCGTTGCTCGTATTCCTGAAGCGCAGTTGGAACGTCTTTCTTCGAGGCCTTTTCCAGCACCGTCGCCATAGTCCAGGCGTCCTCGATGCCTTGCGCAGCACCTTGCGCCAGGAAAGGCACCATAGGATGCGCGGCATCCCCCATCAGCGTCACGCGCCCATACGTCCAACGGTCGATTGGATCGCGGTAGTACATGCCCGTGATAAAGCCAGATTCGATCTGCTCCATCATCTTCCGCGCCCTCGGCTCGATGTCGGAAAAGGATCGTCGCAGGTCTTCAATGTCGCCGCTTTCGGTCCAAGATTCGCGTTGGACCTCCGCAGCGGGTACCGAGGCCAGAATGCTGTAGAGATTGTTCGGCCGCACCCAGTAGGTGATCAGCGTGCGCCCCGGCCCAAGCCAGTAATTTCCCTTCTCTTCGAGATGAACATCACGCAACTTTTCCGCGGGGATCAGCGCTCGCCACATCAAGATGTTCGAAAACTGCGTCGGCTCCGCGCCCCGCAACTGTTTTCGGATTACGGAATGGATACCGTCCGCACCGATCAGAATATCGCCGCGCACTTGCTCGCCCGAAGCGAGGCGAACGGTCACACCGTCGTCGTCTTGCTCAAAGCCAGCGACTTGCGCACCGAATCTCAATGTTCCCGATGGAACGGCGCTCGCTAATAGATCAAGAAGGTCGGCGCGATGAATATTGTACAGCGGCGCGCCCCAATGCCTGGTTCCGAGATCGCCAAGCGGTGACAAGTTTAACAGCTTACCGGTGCTGATATCCCGCATCTCGTACGACTGCGGAATCACGCTGACGTTTGCAACGTCTTTTTCAAGGCCTAGCTCGCGGAGGACCAGCGTAGCATTGGCGGCAATCTGAATACCGGCGCCGATCTCCTTGAGCGCTGTCGCCTGCTCCAGGACGAGGACGTCGTGCCCCTTCTGATGAAGCGCAATGGCTGCAGTCATGCCGGCAATTCCGGCTCCCACGATAATCATCCGCATCGGTCGTCTCCCTCCAACTGCTGGCCGTTGATCGGTTACTAACGAATGTTCGTAAGTACCGTCAGTCCGGCAACTGCGTCAAGCGGGATCCGCTGAATCACCGTTTGACCAATCCGGACGCACGATATCGTCTCTGTCGATCCAACTAATTGTTCTTGCTAAGAAAACGTGCGGATCAGAGGTTCACGCGCCATACAGTGATGCTGGCAATCGGAGACAGCGCCTACCATCCGGGGGCGCAACGGATCTTCCCCGGTATCGCGGTGATACCCGCCACGAGGCCAATCTGCCCCCTCAAGCCCCGCTCAGAGGCGCGCTGCATTCACAAACTGCAAAGGCTTGGGGCAACGTCTCATGCGATGACGAGAGAGGTTGGTGACCCGCCCGAGAACACCACCGAAATCGCGCTCATAGGTCGCGACTCTTAAACGGAGCGTTTGCAAGACCGAACTTAGCGGTGAGTTCCTCGCGAAATTTCTTGATGGCCGCGACGGCGTTGGCCTCAGATGACCGCGCACGCCATGACGGGTACACGGTGAATGCTGCATTCAAGGTGTGGCCATGCTGCTGGACGAAGAATGGTGCTCTGTTGACGATCTCACGAACATGCGGCGGTTCGAGATAATGATCGCGAATAGCGGCGAGGCCAGTGGCCGGTGCGCCGGTTATCATTTCGACTGAGGCAGAATGGCCGGCCGCGCACCGGGCAATGAACCGAGCTTAAATCGAGCACGCACGTCACGGCAAGAAAAACCGTCAGCTTGAACCGGCGGGGTTGCCGCTCCGTCAAGATGCTAGTCCTGATGAACCTGATTTGGCGACGGCTTGCCTACACAATGCTGATCGGTATGCACTCGAGGCTCGTCCGCCATTGAGGCCAAAGGCGACCACCACGGCGCAGAGATCGCCATAGCACTTTCGTCCTGGCAGCTCTTTGCGTCGTGGGATTCAGCATGGCAGCTGGTGGCGCCTCACTAGAAGAGAGGAAGACCCGCGCGCGTGAACCTCGGCAGAAGGCCGCCATCTGGGGCCGCGCACTCCCGATCTCCACAACCGTGTGCTGCCGCCGGAGCACCGAAAGATAGCAAGCAGTCCGTCCGACGAACCAATTGCGTCCATAACGACCACGGGCTTGTTGCATGCCCACAGATCGGCAGCTGCTTGGTTTCTTGTTTCAGCCATTCCGCTGAAAGCGGGAGCAGCGGACGAGATTCATATTGTTCTGGAAGCTCAGGGTGCCAGATATTCGGACCTTGTGCTGAAGCAGTGTCTTCGCCGCCGCGATCTGCTCCCGAGCACGGCGGAGTTTCTCTCGGGTCATTTGGCTTGCGTCGTTAACGTGGCCTGTGCACTGCTTGCGAGTGCACCGAAAAGACTGTTGCGATTTAGGAGCCGAATTTAGTGGGTTGGATCGCGAATTTGCTCCGCCGGCCGGATGTCGGCCTGCGGCCTCGGAACGGCGTACACGTAGACCTACAACCGCTATCCGAGCGGGGCGGCCGATGGCTGAAGCACAACCTGTTTCGCTTCCCGGGGGCGGTGTGGTCTCGCAAGCGCGATTGCGTGGAGCTGGCAGAGGGCGACGTGATCGCACTGCATCTCGTGGTCGAGCGGCTGAAAGTGGCCGGGGTTCGGGTGCGTTTCTACGGGCGGCTTCGGCGCTGGGACGGCACGTCACCAGTTTGGACCTTGCTGGCACGCGGGAAGCAATAGTCCGGCGGCTGTCGAAACCACACCGGCTCGCGCGACACCGCGGCTTCCCTCGGTGTAGACCCCGGCGTTGTGAATTATCGCATCCATGCGACCGATCCCGTTGACCTGGTCCGCGATACTCCTGGTCTGGTCGGCACTACGGACGTCACCGATCACGATCCCGGCGGCGCGCAGCGCTAATGAATACGGTCGCCATGCGCTGCTCCTGCCGACGTTCTCTGATGCAATCTGAAGAACACCCCTGTTCTGCCGGGCGCGATGACCTACGCGGACTTTCGCTGCGGCTTGGCGACCGTCTTCTTCGCCGCCGCTTGCTTCGGCTTCTTGGCGGTAATCGACATCAGCATCTCCTTCTGGCCCGCAGCAGCCTTCCGCGGCTTCTTGGCCGGCTGGCCTGCCTTCGCAGGCGCGGCCTCCTTGCCGACTGATCGGCGAAGCGCCTCCATCAGGTCGACCACGTTTGTGGCTGCCGGCTTCTCCTTCGGCGTGATCGGCGTGCCGGCGCGCTTCTGGTTGATGAGCTCGATTAGCGCGGTCTCATAATGGTCCACAAACTTTCCCGGCTCGAAGTTGCCCCCCTTCTGGTTCACAATGTGCCGGGCGAGATCCAGCATATCCTTGGTGACCTTGACGTCCTGGATCTCGTCGAAATACTCCTGCTCGCTGCGCACCTCGTAAGGGTAGCGCAGCAGCGTGCCGACCAGGCCCCTGTCCATTGGCTCGAGCGCGATGATGTGCTCGCGGTTGGTCAGCACCACCCGCCCGATCGCGACCTTGTTCATCTCGCGAATGGTCTCGCGGATCACGGCAAAGGCGTCGTGGCCGACCTTGCCGTCAGGCCTTATGTAGTAGGGCCGGATCAGGTAGCGGGGATCAATGTCGGCCTGTCGACGAACTCATCGATCTCGATGGTCCTGGTGGACTCCAGCGCGAGCTCCTCCAACTCCTCCTTCGTGACCTCAATGAATTGGTCCTTATCGAGCTGGTAGCCCTTGACGATGTCCTCGCTGGGCACCTCGTCGCCGGTGTCGGCGTCGACCTTGAGGTACTTGATCCGATGACCGGTCTGCCGATTGAGCTGGTTGAATGAGATCTTCTCGCTCTCCGACGTCGCCGGGTACAGCGCGACCGGACAGGTGACGAGCGAAAGACGCAGGAAGCCTTTCCAGTTGGCGCGCGGGGCCATGAACGCGGTACTCCAAAAAATGCAGGTGGGTGGATTCAAGACGATCGGCCGACCATGGTTCCGACACCGCGGGTCGTCCATCGGCGTGATTTTTCAAGCGCCGGACTCGACTCTTGTGTTCTGGTTATGTTCTAGTGAAGCATGACCGATCGCCCCGCGAGCTGGCGCATGCCGACACCCAAGCAAATGGAAAAAATGGCCGCTGCCATCGGCAGGAAGGTCCCCGCCGGCCACGGACCGGACCCCGGGGACGATCTGCCGCCGGAATACTGGCAGGCACTGCTGGAGGACCCTCGCGTCGATGCGATCAGCCCGGAACCCAGCGCGTCCGGACCGCTGCTGCGGCTAAGCCGAATTCGCGGACACCTCCCGAGGGTGGTTTGCCGGCGCTGCGGCAGGATCGTCGAGATCCAGAAGGCGGATGCCACTCGGCTCTACGGTCCGGAAGCCATCTGGAGGGATGTCGGTCAGCGGCTGCTCGACAATACCTGCACGCAACGGACCGGGCGCCATGAGGAAGACGGCTGTTGGCCGACCTTCGACCTGTCATAGCCGCTAGGCGAATGGCTCCGAAGTACCACGGCACGCCGCTGTCCGGAGGAGACCGCAAGGCTCTCGCCAAGGAGCTCGGCCGCGCGCGTGCGATGACGAGCATCCTGGCCTCGCAGTCCGCCGAAGCCAGGGCCAAAGGCGAGGCCCTGATCCGCGCGGCCGACAAGCTGTCGTGCGAGTCCTGGAACGAGAGGATGTGGGCCGATGGTGGCCCGATCGATCCGTCGCCATCCGTGGACCAGGCCATCAACGGCGGTTATCCATGTCTCGAGATCGAGTGCTCGCGCTGCAGGACAAAGCGGGACGTCGATCTCGCCGCGCTGCGCCACCCGCCAACCACGCTCGTCCACGACCTGGCCCGCCGTCTGCGCTGCAGCAAATGTGCTAAGGCCGGGCGCCGATCGCCCGCCACGCTGCTGCAGTTGAGGCCACACCCGCGCCAGGGCGATCCGGAGACCTGAGATGTGCAACCTCTACTCCATGACAAAGAATGTCGATGCGATCCGGCGGCTGTTCGGCGCGCTTAACAGCCACGTCGGCAATCTGCCCTCGATGCCTGGCATCTTTCCCGATTACCCGGCGCCGATCGTCCGCAACGGTGGTGAGGGACGGGAAATCGTCATGGCGCGCTGGGGCATGCCATCCTCCTCGAAAGCGCTGATGGATGCCACCAAGAAGCGGGCCGAGAAACTCGAGGCCAAAGGCAAGCCGATCGATTTCAAGGAACTCCTTCGGATGGAGCCCGACAGCGGCACCACTAACATCCGCAACGTCAACAGCGCTCACTGGAAGCGCTGGCTCGGACCAGAGCACCGCTGCCTAGTGCCGTTCAGCAGCTTCAGCGAGTACGACACCATTGACGGCAAAAAGGTGCCGGTGTGGTTCGCGCCGGACAAGAGCCGGCCGCTGCTCGCGTTCGCTGGTCTCTGGACCAACTGGACATCCGTGCGCAAGGCAAAGGAAGGCGTGGTGACCACCGACATTTTCGGCTTCCTCACCTGCGAGCCGAACGCGGAGGTGAAGCGCGTTCACCCCAAGGCGATGCCTGTAATCCTGACTACGATCGAGGAGTACGATGCCTGGCTGCGCGCCCCCTGGGACGAAGCCAAGGCCCTGCAGCGCCCCCTTCAGGACGGCGCCTTGAAGATCGTCGCGACGGGCGAGAGGGAAGATCCGGACGCATAGCCTTGTGCATAGTGAGGCGGAACGGGCGGACAAGCCGCAGCCCTGCCGATTTCGAATCCCGGCCCCGTGCTAACCGCCGGGAACGAGCGCGGGGCAGAAGGATTCGTCCCGTAGGAGCGATCTCTATGCTGACGACGAAAGAGAAGCAGCCGGCCATGCGGGCGCTCCGCGGCTGGGCGATCTCGGTGCTGCAGGAAACCGGTGCCATCCGCGAGTGCGAGGAGCACGGCTGGGTGCAGGACCGTACCGATCCTCATGCCCGCGAGCGCGCATTGGATATCGCCAGGCACGATCCGCCGGTTGGCTTGTCTTCGTTGGAAGCCCTCGCGGGGCTTCGGGATGGCTGGATTCGATCGGGGATACCTGTCCGGATTGTCCGCCCGAGGACCTCTGACGTTGCGACGCGCCGACGTCGGCGTGGGGGTTAGACGTAGAGGAAGCCTGCCAGCGGGGTTGGTCGGGGCAACCTTTGGCGCAGATCTCGGGTCAAACCGCACGCCGAATCTCGACCTCGCCACTATCGGACATAATGACGTCGACAGCTCCGACGCCGGCCACCGGATCGGCAAGGGATTGCGCGCCACCATGGAGCTGTGAAGCCGAGCCCAAGTTAGCCACAACTCGCGTATCGGTTGTGCTGCCCCCATGAATGGAACTTGCAGCCGTGTTCGTGCCGCCGACTGCCCTCTCTTGGAGAGCTTGTCCGGGCGTGGCCTCCAGGCGATCTCGATCAGTCAGATCGGATTCCTGCAAGGCGTTGATAGTATTGAAGAATGAGTCGAAGTCGGCCATAACGGCTCCTGTTATAGGGGCCTTGGCGCGCTCCTGCGCTGTTCGCCCTTACAATATAGGGGATTCCGACCGCCAAAATTGGAATCTCGCGGTTCCATCACGAGATTGTGATCGCCGGCATGAGGTGAGGGGGCCCGGCCGAGTGGAAGCTCGCTGGCTCAAATTGGCTTCAATCAACTCAAGATTGCGCTCTTGAGCACAGCTTGCAGGTACTATGCGGGGCGACTTGGCCTCAAGATCGTGGGCTATCCTGCACAGTGGCGGAGCCGCAAACGGCCACAACACAACACCTCAAATTTCGTCCAGCTGCGACCTCGCCGACTTTCTGCCCATCCGACAAATCGCGCAGCGACCAATGAAATGATCTGCGGTGTTCATTTATATCGCCCATCGCCCATCCTGCCTGCCCTGCACCTGCCTTCCTTCCCCTTCCCCTTCCCCTTCCCCTTCCCCTTCCCCTTCCCAGGACATGAGAA
>NZ_JADPJF010000015.1:0-952 GCF_023073295.1 Bradyrhizobium sp. 23
CGACTTCGGTCAGTCGATCATAACCGTCATAGGCATCGCATTGCAGGAAGCGTCCGCCAAAGCCATCTAGGAACTGCTCAGCGAAGGCACCGCTGCGACTGGGGGCATATCGGAACAGCACGATCGGCGGACTTGGGCCGCTGTGGCCGCGGTCGTCTGAGGCAATCGCCCAGAAGTAGCCTTTCTTCGTTTGGCCGCGCCCCGGATCGAGTACCGGCGCCTTGGTCTCGTCCATGAACAGCCGATCCGCCATGGCCAGGTGGTGGCGCATGTGTTCCGCGATGGGCTGAAGATGGAAGCAGGCGCGGCCGGACCAGTTGCCCAGTGTCGCCCGATCAAGCCGGATGCCCTGGCGCGCATAGATCTCGGCCTGACGGTAAAATGGCGTATGGTCGCCAAATTTGGAGACGATCACATGCGCGATGGCCGCTTCGGTCGGCAGCCCGCCGGGCACGACGTGCTCCGGTGCGTGCGCCTGCACGACGGGGCCGGAGCAGCGGCGACAGATGTATTTTGGGCGGCGTGTGATCAGCACGCGCCATTGCGCCGGGATCACGTCGAGGCGCTGGCTGACGTCCTCGCCGATCTTCGTCATGGCGCCGCAACCGCACGGGCAAAGCGTACTCGCAGGCTCGATGATCCGTTCCACCCGCGGCAAATGGGCAGGCAGGCAGCCGCGGTTGCGATGAGAACCTTGATCCGGCGCGCTCCGCGATCGGCCCTTGATCACAGCCTCGGCTCTCTCCTGCGCCGCGTCCAGGATGCCTTGCGCGATCTCCACGTCTTCCAGCGGCAAGTGATACTGATCTGGCCGCAGCTTCTCGGACGTCGCGCCGAACTTCTCGCGTCGCAATTCGCCGAGAATGACCTCCAGCCGACGCCGCGCCTCTTCCGACGTCGCCAGCGCCGCCTGATGTTCGCTCAAGGCCGCCTGCGTTTGCGCCAAAAGCGC
>NZ_JADPJF010000159.1:0-543 GCF_023073295.1 Bradyrhizobium sp. 23
AACGTACTGCACGGTAGGAAGTTGCACATGAACGAGGGATGAGCAGGAATTTTCCTTCCGGCAGCAATCGTTAAGGCGACACCCGCAACGCAGGCGGCGGATTTTTCGCGTGCAACAACATATCGGAATTGTCCGATCAGAAAGATACTATGTCCAACAAGCTAAGACCGTCTATTCCGACACATCCGCTCTCGGCCTTGGATTCTCACCCGTTCATGGACCAGAACCTCGGTGATGGCATCTCGGAGGCTGTCGCGATCGAGGATGCGGAGCAGCCGGTCCACGGTGGTCTCCGCATCGCAGTCGCGCGTGAGATAGTCGGCCAGCGCGATCATGGCCAAGTCATAGGTCTGCTCAATCTTCTCGGCCGGGGTCAGATGCGCCATGCTCAAGCAGCTCCACGTAATGGAAGCGCCAGTTGGACCGCAAAGGGCCGGGTAGCATTCGCTTCGATGAAGGCCCGCAAGGCCGGCGTGATCTCGGTGTTGGCGGCGGCGCGCTCACCAAGCTCATCTGCGACTTCGCCGGTCGCGTCGCGGGACC
>NZ_JADPJF010000063.1:0-10245 GCF_023073295.1 Bradyrhizobium sp. 23
GCGAGCGCGTCACTTCGAGCTTCTGTTCGCGACACCATGGCACGACGACATCGTTCATGAAGGCGCTGTCGTTGTCGAAGTCAACGCCGCGCAACAACCAGGGGAACAGGCTCTGTGCGCGGTTGATCGCTTCGACGACCAGCGAACCCTCCCGCGTCAGCAACGGCAGGCACTCCGTCCAGCCAGTGGCGATATCGACCATCGTCAGGGTCTGGA
This sequence comes from Bradyrhizobium sp. 23, assembly GCF_023073295.1. NCBI lineage: Bacteria > Pseudomonadati > Pseudomonadota > Alphaproteobacteria > Hyphomicrobiales > Nitrobacteraceae > Bradyrhizobium > Bradyrhizobium sp. 23. Next base: position 217 of record NZ_JADPJF010000063.1, read on the forward strand.
TGAACGAGCCGGCCACCGACGTGCCGCCATGCGCGACCATGTCGACCTCGCAGAAGCCAGGCACCGGGCTGTTCCAGTCATTGAACGTGCGGATCGGGACCTCGCGCCGGATTGCCGAATAGAATCCGGCACGGCGCCGCCTGCCGCCGCTCGCCGCAATCTTCACATCGACGAGCAGGCGATCAATGGTGGCGGCGCTGATGGCCAGAACACGATCACGGTCCGCCTGGCCAAGCCGCAATCGGCCATGTTGCTCGAGCGCCGGCAGCAAGGTCGGAACCATCACCTTGAGCCGCTTGCCGCACACCCGATCCGACGCCTCCCACAGCGCCGTCATCGCGTCCTTGATCGTCGTACCATATCTACGTTTACGCTCTTGCGGTTTCTCGACCTTGCTGGGCCCAACCGTCGTGCGCCGCCGGAGTGCGCGCATCGCATGCTTACGATGCCAGCCCGTCGTCGCGCACAGCGCGTCGAGGATCCGTCCCTTTTCCGCCCTCTTGGCCGACCGGTATTGCTCCGTCACTGCTGACACCACTTCGCGCCGCGCGCCCATGCTGATCTTTCCCGCCATAGTGGCCACCGAACCAATTCGGTGGCACCGACCCAATCATCGGCGAGAAGTTTTCCAGTAACATTTTGAATGAGGCAATGCGAGATTGGTCCACCAGGCTTTTTCGTTTCCGTGCCGGTGCAGGGATTGATGATGAGATCGGCATAGCGGCACCGTGAACTCGTCGCTGACTTTGCGTCCCAAGGTCCGTGGTTGAGCAAACTTCAAGTGATGCGCGTCAGCCGGGGTCTTCTGGCAGACCAGACAACCCTGGCTGCGGATGAACGCGAGGTGATCCTTGCTTCGCCTCCGAGGCGGCTCCTTTGGGAAGGCGAGGCCGACCCGCTCTCCGGGAGAGGTGTCGGCAGGTGCGCGAACGTCGCTGGTTATCTCCAGAGGATATTCCTCAGCTAGAGGCTGTTCGACCGCTGACACGGGCCGCTGGTCTGCTAAATTGATGTCGGGGAGGGCGGCTTCCTCGAACCTCTTCTGGTAGGCAGCCTCGAGAACCCGGGCGTCCGCTTCCAGGAGAGTGTTCTTCAGGGGCAGGCTGATCTTGGCCCAGGCAAGTAGCCCTTCGCTATCCTCCTGGAGAGCAAGCTCGCCCAAGAGCCGGTCCAGGAGTTCGGCGGAGCGTTCCGGGGGCAAGACCGGCGGCCGGTTGAGAACACCCTTCGGGGGCTTTCCTTTCGGTCCGGGTGCGGTCTGCGGCTCGGTGGCAGCCGGAGGCCCTGTTACGACGTCGGGCGCATCCAAATCGTCCTCCCCGGCGATCCCGACCACACGAGCTTCTTCAGCTCGGTCTTAGCTGTCTCGTGCTCCCCGTGCGCGTCGCGGGTTCGTAGATAGGCGGCCGCCAGCTCTGCCCATTGATTGGAAGTGGACATATCGACGACCTTGATCGCTTCCAGCCGCGGGCGGGGCGTCTCGATGTTGAACAGGACGGGCGGCTCGCCACTCTGGACGCAGCGCCAGAACTTCTTTTCGGCGGTAAGGAGGAGGTGCTGATAGAGCGGATCGGCATGGACCTTGATCTCAACCCATTTGCCGCCGCCGGTGATGATCGAAAGAACGGAGCTGCGGGACGCGGTGACCCACATGTTGTGCTGTAACTGAGCCATGTGCTTCTCGGCTGCGGCTTCCTCCGTGAACGCCCATGGCAGCATGAACTTGGCTTCGAAGACTGCACCGGTTTGCTCGACTGTCCCATCCAGCGTTGCGGCCATCCATTTGTGGATGGGATGACGAACGCGTTTCTGGATGTCTTTGACCGTGTGACCGCTCGCGCGTTGATACCAGGCGCGATTCAAGACTTCGGTCACGGTCCCAAGCTGAACGACTAAGTTGCCCGAGAGGTCCAGAGGCTCTGTTTCACCGCGTTTTTCGCGCCAGAGGCGGATGAGCCCGTCTTGGTCATCCCCCATGATGATGCGGGCGTCCGAACCGCCGATGAAATGTCGCCGGTCATTTGGGTTGAACCTGATGATTTGAATCTGTGGCTCGACCTGGCCTTCACTGTGCACGCTACGCACGGGTATCTCCTACCTCAGAACAACGGCGCTCTTCGCCGCACTGCCTGAAGCCCCGCGTCCGCGAGGTGGGAACCGGTGCCGGCCATGCACCCGGCCGACTCAGTAACGCTCCAATTGCAGACGAACGCCAGTCCTTTCTGCAGCAATCTTGTTGCTCATATTGCCGCGAGATTACTGCCAATGATCGGAGGGGAATGCTCCAAGCGAGCGGACCGCGTGGGATTCGCTCTCGCCCGAAATTGACAAATCAAAGCCAACGGCGAGGCGCAACTGCAACCGAGCGGCACCTGTGGTCTTCAAGTGATTTAAGCCACGTTCAGTCGACTCCCTCCTGAATACGTGGAAGCCCGACGTCCCACGATCGTCGCTGTTTCCCGATCTGCGGCTTGAAATCGTTACCACTTCGAGCGAGGTCTCAGGAAGTGAGCGAGAGCCGAGTGGAAGGCGGGATGGCGTCAGAACGAAAAATCACAGCGAACCGGTCGAACGCCAAACAAAGTACTGGCCCTAAGACGGAGGCCGGCAAGGCGCGATCGAGCCGCAACGCCCATCGACATGGTCTCTCGCGCCTGAACCGGGAAAACGATGTCAGCTCCAACGCATTGATCAGCGTGATGACGGCAGGTTTCACACAGCAACAAAACTCATTCGGCGTGGATAATCTCGTCCGTGCGAACCTGGCTGGGCCGCATCCGCCAAGCCCGATATGACATGCTTCTCGCGTTGATGGAATCCCCGAGCCAGAAGCTAGCCAAGCGTCTCGCTGGATTAGAGCGCTACGAGAGGCCGGTCCGGGCCGCGCAACGGCGCGTCCTGAAGTGCTGGCTGAAGCAAGGATGACAAGAGGGCGGGGCGGCTTCCTGCGCACGGAACTGCCCACCATCCTTGCGACGCGCACCGATGCCCTGTCGCCGCGCATGTTGCGTATCATCGAGGAGTTGGCAGGCGACTGGCGCCGGCTGAATAAGCGCATCGATGGCCTCTCCGGCGAGATCGAAGCACTGGCCCGTCAAGATCAGGCATGTTCGCGCCTGATGACGGTGCCTGGCATCGGCCCGATCATTTCAGGCGCCATGGTGGCCGCGATCGGCACTGGAGACGTATTCTCCAAAGGCCGCGACTTCGGCGCCTGGCTCGGACTGGTGCCTAAGCAGATCTCGACGGGAGACCGCACGATCCTCGGCAAAATCTCGAGGCGCGGCAATCGCTACCTGCGCGTTCTGTTCGTGCAGGCGGCATGGGTTGTGCTGGTCAGGATCAAGAACTGGGAACGCTACGGGCTCAAATCCTGGATCGAAGCCGCGAAGAGGCGCTTGCACCACAACGTGCTAGCAATCGCGCTCGCCAACAAGCTTGCCCGTATCGCCTGGGCGTGCTGGCCAAAGGACGCGCCTTCGAACTGACGAGGACCGACGATGCAGGCGTCCGACCCGCGTGATCTTCGCGCCGTGCTCGGCGCGGGCAAGGCGCAGCCTGGCAACGCCGGAGCCAGCCGCAAGCCAAGCGCGACGGCCGGCCTTGACCGCCCCTGCGCGCGTCGCGATCGACGTTCTACGGGTTGGGACGAAGGAACGGCCCTTGGCTCGAACACAGGAACTGCGCGATATGAGGAGCAAGCGATGACGTAACCCCATCAACAGTTTCCAGCCGAGGTCTGCGAGAGGAATGAGACGAGATGGAGGTTCGGTCTTCCGGGCACGTGCGAACACTGGTGACCCAAATGGTCCAATCGAGGCCTGTCCGCTAATGAGAACGCGCGCGCGCTGATATCCATGATGGCCCGGAGCACATGCTCCAATCAGAGGCCGGATATATTGATGCAAGACCGCTTACCACCAGATCGACGAAACTCTTGCAACGCACGGCCGGACCATACATTCGGGTCAAAGGCTGCCCTCGGGGCCAGCATGGTCTTGTTCGGGTCACCTCTAGGAAGCGGACATTGCCACGCTTGGCGGGCGCGCGGCGTGTCCGGTCTGCCGCCGAGAGCCGACGTCGCGGCAGCCTCAGCCTTGTTCGGCTAAGGACCATTTGGAGACCCACGCACCGCGTGTATCGAAAACCTGATAGTGCATAGGCCGTTTGATGCGGACGTCTGCTTTCTTTCAAGCGCCTCAAGGGGTGAGCACCGCGAGAACGCCGTCAATGAAAGGCCTTACATTCAGCCTGAGTCTTGAAGGTGCCTTTGTATTTTCCGAGTAAGATGACGGTTCGTCCGTGCCCTATTCCGAAAAAATATTGACCCATGTGCTTGCCGGTTTCATCCTTAAGCTCAACGCTGTCGACGCTTCGCACAGATTTGAGATCTATCTCGGGAAGCTTGATCTGCACGAGGTGTCTCCGCGGGATCGGGGCGGGCAGCAGCCTAGTGTGCGAGTGCTAGAAACGCCAATGTTGGGTCGCCAGGAGGCCAAGCCGCTAGCTAGGCCCCGATGGGACACCGGATTCCCACCAAGCGGAAGAGCGGCCTCATCAAGCCGTCCGCCGGTGACGGGCTCCCGGGCGGCTTCGTGTCGCTTTGCCGTCGCCGGCTGAAACAAGCTTCAACCGAGATCACAAGCCAGATGGTACGGCAGCTCCGGATGGCGCTTGGCGCTATTTCGTCTTCTCCCGCATAAAGCGTCGAAGCAGCTTCAGCGGATCGGCCTCTAGTGCCTCCGCGATAGCGATGAACTCAACGACATCCAAGCGGCGTTCGCGACCCTCGTATTTGGCCACAAAGGATTGCGGCTTGCGCAGCTTCTTGGCGAGGGCCTGTTGGCGGATGCCGGCCTTATGTCGCGTTGCGACTAGAAGGGCGACAAGGCGGGCATATTCGGCGGATTTGAGGGACTTTTCCATGGCCGCCGGCGCGTTTCGATTCGGCGGCAGCCAATCTGATCCCGGATCGGGATTATCCCAAAAGAGGATAATATTAACTCTGGTGTGCGAAGCTGCCCGGAGGTCGGCGCGGTTGCGCTGGACTTGTCCGGCCAGAGGAGCGCACGTGCGTGCCATGACCGGCCCAGTGACATCCATTCAGGCGATCAGCGCGGTAAAGGCGCCACGGCCGCCGATCACGTCACACTCCTCGGCGTCGAGCATTCGCGAGCAGGCGCTATCACATTTCTTGATTTGGCAATTGATCGCGGCGCGCTGGCGCCAGGGCCTTTATGATATTGAAGTACTCAAGGGTGAGGTGGACCGCGGCGGATATGACCTGGTGCTGGAGGCAGGCGGGATCATCCGCCACATCCAGTTGAAATCGACCTTCAAGGGCTCCAAGGTCAGCGAGGTCCCCGTCAATGCAAGGCTGCTCGACAAGCCGAGCGGCTGCGTGATCTGGTTGGAGGTCAACCAGGATACGTTAGCGTTGGAGCGTTACCTCTGGTTCGGAGATCCCCCGGGATCACGGCTACCAGATCTGGGCACGAAGGTCAGCTGCCATTCGCGAGGGGACAGTACTGGACGGAAGCCTGAACGCCCGATGCACCGGGATCTCCGCAAGGCCCGCTTCACGCCACTGGGTGGGATCGACGAATTGCTGGGCAGACTGTTCGGTTAGCGCGAGGCCGGAATGCGGCGCCCGACATTTGTAGCGAGCAGGAATTCAAGGATTGATCGCGGCATTTGATCGTCGCGCGTCCTCTCGCCTCCGGCCTCCTGGTTGTGAGAGACGATTCCACCGAGCTGGTGTGCTGCATGCGCGTTCCGACAACTAGGGACACGTCCGGCCGTCGTGGTTGCGATGCAGCGACTTTTTGGGCCCCGCTGCAAAATCGAAAAATAGCGATAGCCCCTCCAAGGCTCAGGGAAGACCGTAGAGAAGATTTGCGTCTTGTCCGCACTCCGACAGGTCCGAAATCCTTTAAATCGGGCGCAGATGCCAAATCTTGGCGGCGCGCTCATCGAATTTCCGCCCAGTAATCTTAAATGAAAACAATGCTTAGTAAGTTGCTAAGGCGAATAATGATCGTGGTTCTCGTGCAAGAGCGGCCTGCGGCTGCGAGCGGATGCGCGGCTCGATCCCTGGGGAAAGACAGGATTGGCACGAGTTATGCTATAATTAGCTTATACATTGCTGAGGACCAGTTTGATGCGTAAGCTTCCCGAAACGATACAGCCGCCCGCCTTCGGCTTCGATAAGCCGGCGAAGGAACGCATCATCGAGGCCTCCGACAAATTATTCCGTCTTCTCGGAATCAGGGTCGCCGACAGCTTGATTGCCGAAGACGCGCATTCAAACGTGGACACCTTCCGCAAGTTTTTTGGCGATGGTGAGCCGCTGATCGGCCGTTTCGTCAGGTCGCTGATTGCGGAGTGCGAGGATTACTGGCGCGGTCTCGCCGCGGAGCATCCGAACGATCCTGCGTCACAGCTGCGGTGGTGGCTTGCCCTGGAAGAGGATCAAATCGGCTATATGGCGGAGCCGCGGGTGTTGCTCTCACGCACGGCGGCGGAATTGTTCGAGACTCGCAAACAGCAGCATCCGCTGCTGAGGGAGATCGAGGATTTTTGGCAGGCGGAGCGGCGGCGGGTGGTCGGATTGTGTAAGGCCGCGGGCCTGCGCGATCCCATCGAGCTCGCAGATAAGCTGCTTCTGCTGGTGCACGGCGCACGCAACGAGCGGGGTGCTTACGGGCGCTTGAAACCGAGCCGCTTGCTTCGGCAGGCGGGAAACGAATTTATGGTCGCTCACGGCGCCGCCAACAGGCCCGTGGCCGACCACGCCTCCGACTTGGATTGAGATCGCGCATGACCAAGACCGATGACGCCGCAGTGGTGGTCTTTACCTCCGAGACGCGGCAAGAGATCCTGCAGTGCGCGGGGTCACGCGGCTGGGTCCTCAGTCCCAAAAGCGTCGAGCACTGCCCTTACCTTGTTTGCTGTCGGCGGCAGATCTGGGAGAACAAGGCCGAAGGCATTGCCCCTCGGGCTGCATTTCTGGTCGGCCGGATTTCATCGCTCACGCCGCTCGAGGCGTCCGAGAACTCGCGAGGGCAGGCTCGTTTCCACATCGGAATCTCGGAGTTCGCCGACATTGCCGTTGCGGAGGTCTGGCGCAAGGAGCTGCGCAACCCGGTCGCCTATGTCGGACTGAAGGAGCTAGGAATCCAGCTTAAGCGGCTGAAGTTTCAACCGGTGTCCGACGCTCGGCAGGCCGGCTCCGATATGGCGCGAGGAGGGCTGACGATCGCCGAGGCGAAGAAAGCGTTGGCCGCCACCTTTGGCGTGCGGCCCGAAGATGTCGAGATCACGATCAAGGGGTGACCGAATTAACCACCCGCGCGATCCAAGATCACCTATTGAAGAAGTATATTTGAAGTATCTGGCTAGATGGTGGTATAGCTGAGGCCTGTCTTTTTGGAGAGGTCTCATGAGTGATTTCCGCGTTGAGCACTTGCCCATTGCAGAGTTGAAGCCGAACCCCGCCAACGCCAGGCGGCATTCGCGCAAGCAGCTCCACCAGATCACGGCCTCGATCCGCGAGTTCGGCTTCAACAGCATCGTTGTGGTGGACGAGGAGGCCATGATCCTGGTCGGCCACGGCCGTGTCGAGGGCGCGCGCATGGCCGGGTTGGAGCGGGTGCCGGTGCTGCGGGTCGGCCATTTGACGGCCGCACAGAAGATCGCGTTCTCGCTCGCCGACAACAAGATCGCGCTGAACTCGGACTGGGATATGGACCAGCTGCGCGGGCTTTGGCGCGAGCTGATGGGGGTCGAGATCAATTTCGATGTGGAAGTGACTGGCTTTGAGACCGCCGAGATTGACCTGCTGGTGGACGGCGAAATGGGGCGCGAGAAGCCTGACCGAAGCGATCTCGTTCCGCCCGTTGGGTCCGATCCGGTATCGCGGCTCGGTGACCTCTGGGTGTTGGGGGAGCATCGCCTGCTGTGCGGCGACGCCTGCGATGCCGCCTCCTTCGCCGATCTGATGGATGGCGAACGGGCACGTCTGGTGTTCACCGACCCGCCCTATAACGTGCCGATCGACGGGCATGTCAGCGGGCTCGGCGCGGTCAAGCATCGCGAATTCAAGATGGCCTCCGGCGAGATGAGCTCTGCCGAATTCGCCGGCTTCTTAAGTGTGGTGTTCGGCAATATGGCGCAGGCGAGCATGGACGGCGCGATCCATTTCATCTGCATGGATTGGCGGCACATGGACGAGATCCTGAAGGCAGCCGGCGGCGCCTATTCCGAGCTGAAGAATCTGTGCGTCTGGAACAAGAGCAACGGCGGCATGGGCTCGTTCTACCGCTCCAAGCACGAGCTGGTGTTCGTCTACAAGGTGGGGCAGGGGCCGCACGTCAACACGATCGAGCTTGGCAAGCACGGCCGCTATCGCACCAATGTCTGGGACTATGCCGGCATCAACGGTTTCGGCGCGAGCCGTGCGGCCGAGCTCGACATGCACCCGACGGTGAAGCCGACCGCGCTCGTGATCGACGCCATCAAGGATTGTTCGCGTCGCGGCGATATCGTGCTCGACCCCTTCTCCGGATCGGGCACGACCATCATGGCCGCACAGAAGTCCCGCAGGCGGGCGCGCGCCATTGAGCTCGATCTGCTCTATGTCGATGTCGCGATCCGCCGCTGGCAGGCCTATACCGGGCAGGCTGCGACTATGGACTTGACGGGTGAGACGTTCGCCCAGGTCGAGCAGCGCCGGGCCGATCCGCTGCAGTAGGCCAAGTCGCTGGGCTCGAACCCCCGGCCATTTAGACGGCTTGAACGGTGAGGTAGAAGGGTATATGTTGCTCGGTAGAAGGTAGAGTATGAGTTTGAACATCAAAAATCCCGAAGCCCATGAACTAGCGACCGAGCTAGCGCAGCGGACAGGGGAGTCGCTGACTGCGGCGGTCACGAATGCGGTTCGTGAGCGGCTCGAGCGGGTTCGCCGCGAGCAAGGCGCACGTCTGTCGGATCGTTTGCTGAAGATCGGTGAGGATTGCGCCAAGCACTTGAAAGAGCCGTACCGATCGTCCGATCACGGCGATCTGCTCTACGACGAGCGCGGACTGCCTCGATGATCGTCGATACATCTGCGCTAATTGCTATCCTGCGCAAAGAGCCCGAGGCACAGCGCTGCGCGCTTGCGATCGAAACTCATCCCATTCGACGGATGTCCGCTGCAAATTTCGTCGAGGCGGCTGTTGTAATCGATGCCAGCCGGGATCCTATCGCCAGCCGGCGTTTCGATGAGTTGATGAAGGAAGCGCAGATTTCAATTGAGCCTGTAACCGAAACCCAGGCGCAAATTGCGCGAGAGGCCTATCGCGATTTCGGCAAGGGCAGTGGTCATCCTGCCAAACTAAATTTCGGTGACTGCTTTGCCTACGCACTCGCCAAGAGTACCGGGGAGCCCTTGTTGTTCAAGGGCGACGATTTTGTCCATACCGATGTCGTTGTTGCGCGTGGCACCTGATTGCCTTGACGTGAGCGCTCCTCGGTCTCTGGTTACATCGACTTTCCCGGACTGAAAGCACCCCACGAGAGGCTCGCCATCTGAGCGTGCTGAGCTTGCTCGATATCGCAAGTTGCGGTAGAAAGATCTCGCCTCGTGCGAGAGCCGGGTTGAGTCCTTTTTGGGACTTTGCGTGACGCACAAACCCGGCATGTAGTGCGTAAATGATGGCGTGACGCCTTATGGGTCCGAGTTCCTGCAAGCAGGAATTTGGTGCACCCGGAGGCCACGCCATTTTCGTTTGTGTGTCCTCCATGAAGCCGCGCATTTTCAGGAGGCAATATGTCTAGAAATCCCAAGGGCCAGTTTGAAAAGGGGACGACCGGAAATCCAAAGGGTCGTCCGCGGAAGCGGCCGCATCCAATCTCGGATGGTCAGATCCGCAGTGATTTCTTCGAAGCCGCGGAAATGCTTGTCCGTAAGCGCGAAGCCGATACCCTTGCTTCAGAATTCGAATGAACGTGCGAAAGAAGCCTCCGGCTTGGACGGAGGTTTCGGAT
>NZ_JADPJF010000134.1:0-15131 GCF_023073295.1 Bradyrhizobium sp. 23
GATGCCACGTCATCGACTTTCAGGCCCACCACGTCGCACCCACGAAGCTTGCTGTCGATTGCGATGTTGAACAACGCCAGATCACGGATTCGTCCCTCAACCTGGAGCTTCGTCCGGATAGACCAAACGTGCTTCGGCCGAAGTGGCGGCTTAGCGCCAACGACCGTACCCTTGTTCCACGGGACGCGCTTTTGAACGTTCTCTGCGGATTTTGAGACATCGGTCATGATGACCTCCTCAGTTGATGAGGCTGGTCAGTTTCGAACTCTCTTACGTCGGCTTTCGGACCACAGGAGGCGTGCTTAGGTCCAATTCGATGACTAGAGGTCGCAATTTGACCCTGAACTGACATCGGATCGGCTCGTTCATTTGCACGAATTCTTTGGAGTTTCTGCCCTTCCGGGATACCGCCTCAAGCCAATAGAATGCCTACCCTTGAGATCAGAGGCCGTAGATGACCCAACCGCCCCCGGAACGGAGTAGTGCACGCAAATCGGTTAAAATGGCTCCCAAGGCGAAGCGCAAGACCCAAGCGAAAACCCGGGACCCGAGTGGTCCATCGGCTGCCGATCTGCGGACGGAACTTAGCCGCCTAACCTTCGAACTGGCTGAGGCACGCGAACGGCAGGCGGCAACCGCTGAGGTTCTTCGAGTTATATCGTCCGCTCGCGGTGAACTCGGACCGGTGTTCCAGGCGATGCTTGCCAATGCGATGCGCATCTGCGCGGCGCAATGCGGCTTCATCTATAAGATGGAAGAAGGCGCTATGCGGGCCATGGCGGAAATCGGTGTCCCTCCTGCACTGGCCCAGTATCGTCAGCAGCATCTCCATACAGGCGGTGCAACGACCCCGGTTGATCTCATGGGAGCGACCAGGAAACCAGCGCATATTCCCGATGCCCGTGAGAGCGACGCTTATCGGATGGGCAATCCCAACGCGGTTGCAGGCGTCGAACTCGGCGGTGCGCGGACGGTGCTGTACGTCCCGATGATCAGGGACGACAATATTATCGGAGTCATCAATTTGTACCGGCAAGAGGTTAAACCTTTCACCCCCGAGCAAATCTCACTCGTGGAAAGCTTTGCCAGCCAGGCCATTATTGCAATTGAGAATGCCGGCTTGTTCGAGGAGATCCAGAGACAAACTCGCGAACTTTCCGAATCTTTACAGCAACAGACCGCGACCGCCGAAGTTCTCGGCGTGATCAGCGGTTCTTTCGGTGACTTAGGACCCGTCTTCGACGCGATGCTCGATAAGGCGATGGACCTTTGCGCTGCCGATTTCGGTGTGCTCAATACATTCGACGGCGAGCTATTCCATACCGCTGCCACGCGTGGGCTCCCTCCAGCCTATGATGAATACCGGCGCAACCGGCCGTTGGAGTACGGACCGGGCACGGCACCGGCCCGCCTCTTGCGGGGCGAACCGATCGTAGAGATTTCCGATCTTCGCGACTCGGATGCCTACTTCAGAGGCGAACCCAACCGGCGCGCGCTGGTCGATCTAGGAGGGGCGCGAAGTATTCTTGCCGTTCCGCTCCTAAAGAACGATCAGCTGGTCGGCAACTTCATGATCTTCCGCCAAGAGCCGGCGCGTTTCTCGGAGAAGCAGATATCGCTCCTGAAACAGTTCGCGGCTCAAGCAGTGATCGCTATCGAAAACACGAGGTTGGTTCGTGAGCTGCGCGCGAGCACCGAGGATCTGCGAGAGTCGCTCCAGCAGCAGACTGCGACCGCCGATGTGCTCAAGGTCATCAGCCGCTCTGCCTTTGACTTGCAAACCGTCCTGGACACGCTCGTCGAGTCTGCGGCGCGATTGTGCGAGGCGGATATGGCAGCGATCACGCGCCAGAAGGGGGACGAATATTTCCGTGCGGGCTCATACGGCTTTACCCCGGAGTTCATGGATTACGTGAAAGACATCCCCGTCAAACCGGAACGCGCGACCATTACGGGCCGAACCCTGCTCGAAGGAAAGGTGATACATGTGCCCGACGTGCTTGCCGATCCCGATTATGCGTTTTCGGAGGCGCAGAAACTTAGCGGCAATCCGCGAACATTTCTCGGAGTACCCCTTCTCCGCGAAGGCAATCCGGTTGGCGCACTCGTGCTGCTGCGCCGAATAATGCGGCCCTTTACAGACAAGCAGGTCGAATTGGTCACAACCTTTGCCGATCAGGCGGTGATTGCGATCGAAAACGTGCGGCTGTTCGACCAGGTTCAGGCGCGAACCAAAGAACTCGCGGCTTCCCTGGACGATCTGCGAACCGCGCAGGATCGTCTAGTGCAGACCGAGAAGCTGGCCTCTCTCGGCCAGCTTACCGCCGGTATCGCGCACGAGATCAAGAACCCTCTCAACTTCGTCAACAATTTCTCGGCCCTTTCGGCGGAGCTGACCGACGAGTTGAATGACGTGCTCAAATCCGCCACCCTGACCGACAACATCCGTGCGGAAGTTGAGGAACTGACCCGGACGCTGAAAGACAACCTCAAAAAGGTTGTTCAGCACGGCAAACGCGCCGACTCCATTGTGAAAAACATGCTGCAGCACTCCCGTGAAGGCTCCGGCGAGCATCGTCCTACTGACATCAATGCGGTAGTCGTGGAGAGCCTCAACCTAGCTTATCACGGAGCTAGAGCAGAAACGGCAGGCTTCAGCATCGCTTTGCATCGCGATCTCGACCCTTCCCTTGGTATGGCTGACGTGTATCCACAAGAGATCACGCGGGTCATGCTCAATCTGATATCCAACGGCTTCTACGCCGCTGCGAAACGAAAAGTGGAAGCTGGTGACGGCTTCGAGGCGGTGCTTTCCGCTACGACAAGGAACCTGGGAAACAAGGTCGAAATACGTATTCGCGATAACGGCACCGGAATTCCGGAAGAAATCAGAGAAAAGATATTCCACCCGTTCTTCACTACGAAGCCTTCCGGGGAAGGTACTGGGCTGGGCCTGTCGATGAGCCATGACATTATTGTAAAGCAACACGGTGGCAGCATCGAGGTCGAGACGGAGCTTGGGCTGTTCACTGAGTTCAAGGTCGTATTGCCGCGGACAAAGCAAAGTTAGTTGCCAAACGCCTTCGTCGGTTGACCGCGTCGAATTGTCATGCGGTGCATGAGTCGGGTTGTGGCCCATCGCCACCGTTCAGCTGGTGCCGCTACATGTCAGTTCAGAGGGGTAGAGCGGAGGTTTGCAGCGGAGCGCAAGACCGACGCTTGTGACCCGACTCGGACGTCATGACCCCGCGTGCTCTTGTTGCGCCGCGCCGGTTAGGCCACAGCTTTCTCGATGGCATCCAGCAAGACCTGACATGCGAACGGCTTGCGCAAATAGGCGATGCACCCGCCGTCCATCGCCTCTTTGCGCGTGACCTCATCGTCGCTCGCGGTCATGAAGATGACGGGCCACTTCGATCCCGATGCCGCAAGTTGGCGCTGCAGCTTGAGTCCCGAAATTCCCCCGAGGTGAATGTCAAGCAGAAAGCAGGTTGCCGTCTGCACGCTGTCGCTCTCAAGCAACGCCTCGGCCGAGGGGAAGGTACGGCTCTCAATGCCGTGGTGCGCTAACAGCCGCGCCACGCTCTTCAGTAGGCCCGGATCGTCATCAACCACGATCACGACTGTCGGCTGCGCCATCATATCCGTGTCCCAGCCCTGAGGGAGAGCATATTGGGCTCCTGGGTTTCGGAAAACCGTTGATCTGGATCAACGGAATTTAGTCCGCCCTGAAAACACACGATGAACGGATCGTCGGCTTTAGAAGCACTAGACTAGGACTAGACGCGAACGCAGGATGAGTGGCTTACGCATTGCACTTCCAGAGATGGCCCGAATGCGAACTCTAGGCGGCGTCCCCGGTGGTCGGCTCATGGGAGTAGACCGGAAGCAACCGGCGGCCACTCCGAAGGGTGCTCATGACCCACAAGCGAAGTCAGGCCATGTCTGCTTCCCGGCGTTCCAGATGCTTGCGACCGCGACGGCGGCCGCTTAGTTGGCGCGAAACGAACACCCTACTTCGGCAAAAGCTGTTGACCCGCTCAATGGCTAAGGCAAGATAGCCAAACCACAGTGTGCGCACGCATACCTCTCTCATCGGAGACCGCGACGCTAAGGGTTCAACGGCAAGGGGAAATCATGGGCTTTATCAACATAGGCTACAACGCCTTGCTGGCTAACCATCCAAGTATGACCGACGATTTCAAAACAATGATCAACGGCTCCATAAAGAAATTTCACGACGAACCAGGGCACAAGAATACTTGCGGTTCGAAAATCAGTTGGGCATTCAACCACGTTGATGGTCACTATATTAATTGCGATGGCGACTACGGAAAAGGTGGCGTGCTCGTCAAAAAAGTTCGGTTTCTTATGGACGACGATGGTTGGGAGTATATTTTTTCGACGCTCGATCTTCGGCAGTACCTCAATAATAGGTATGGCTCCGGACAGATGTTTCCGAACACATCTAAACTTGGGAGCCGAAACGGGGTGATCATTTTTGAACCAACAGACACCAGTACCATCGGCCATACGGACATCTGGGTAAATGGGCAGATACACGATGCCGACTTGTACTTTGGCAGTTGGTATTCGGCAGTGACAAACGACAGAGTCTTTTTTTGGGACCTCAATTCGTAACGTAGTGAAAAGCACCGGGTTATATCGGCTAGTGGGCAGCCGGCTTATGCCTGCAACACCGTGGCGGTGACATGAACTTCGTGCTCCACCCGGACGGTCACCCACATTTTCGGCGTCGTTGCTTTCGATAATTGGGCTTGGCCGTGAAGCACCAGGACGTGGACCGTCAAAGTATCCGATTGCCGGAGTGATCGCAGCTGACTTGGCTCGCTCCTCAGATCTCATCTGTTAATTTCTTCCGATAGACCATCGCGGTTGCTGCGATTCCGCTTCTGGCCCGTTGTGTCAGTTGTGGCAGTGCAGCGACACTTCCGCGCCCGGCGGTAGCTCGGAAATCGCGAACTCAGGGTCGATCGATGCGATTGACGGGAAACGCGAGATGGACAGCCTGAGAACTTCAGCGCAAATTCACCTTTGAAGCGAGTCCTGACAATTGTGCATCGCTGCTTCTATCGCGGTGTATTTTGGAGCGGCAATGCGGCGGCGAGATTTCATTAGAGGAATTACGGCTGTTTCGGCAACGTTGCCGGTTGCTGCGGGCGCCCAGCAACTATCTGCGCAGCCGCTGATCGGATTTCTTAGTACGCGCTCGCCCGAAGAAGCTATGATTCACATGGATGCCTTCCGCCGCGGGCTCGAAGAAATGGCCTATGTCGAAGGCCGTAACGTCGCCATCGAGTATCGCTGGGCGAAGGGCGATTACAGTCAATTGGGACCCCTTGTCGCCGATCTGCGGAGCCGACCGCTTTCGGTCATTGTTGCTACCGGCGATCCGGCCGCACTCGCAGCCAAGGCGGAGGCCGTCGCTGTGCCGCTTGTCTTCGTCGTCGGCCAGGATCCAGTGCGCGCCGGTCTGGTCGCAAGTATGAATCGGCCAGGCACGGCCACTGGTGTAAACTTCTTCACGGGCGATCTGGGCGCCAAACGGCTGGGGCTTCTCTGCACATTGGTCCCCTCGGCTCGCGTTGTGGGGCTTTTGCTCAACCCGGCCTTCGGAATGGAAGCGTTCGACGAGTTCCGGCGGTCGGTAGTCAGCGCAGCTCAGTCGCTCGACCGCGAGGTAATCGTGCAGAGCGCAACAACCGATATTGAGATCGAGGCCGATTTCGTCGCGTTGACTAAAGCTGGCGTTTCGGCGCTGATGGTGCAGAACGATCCATTCTTCGACTCTCGGCGGAGCAAGATCATTGCTCTGTCGTCTACTCGCAAATTGCCCGGCATCTTCCACATTCGAGAGTTTCCAGCGGATGGCGGGCTAATGAGTTATGGTGCCAGCCTCGCCGACGCTTACCGCCAGGTCGGAGTGTATGCGGGCAAGATCCTCCGCGGAGCGAAACCGGTCGATCTTCCAGTCCTGCGGCCGACGAAGTTCGAGCTGGTCATCAACATGCGAACTGCGAAAGCACTCACCCTCACGGTACCACCATCCATTCTCATAGAGGCCGACGAACTGATTGAGTGAAATCGGGAGGTGTCCGAACTGGCCCATCAGCGAAGAGGCAGCGGCGCCCCACGAGGTCCGCTCACTGAGGCATGGCGGACCCGATTTGCTCAGGTTGAGTTCTTCGCATGTTGACCCACAGCAGACTCAGACGCCGCCCTTGTTATCGGCGCAGCCCTTGGGGGGCGAAAGTTCGTCTTTCTTTCGAGCATTGCTGGGCTCGTTAGAAAATCGTGCATACAGCGCTGGCAGAACAAAGAGCGTCAGCAAAGTTGCGCTGATCAGACCTCCGATCACCACGGTGGCCAACGGCTTCTGCACCTCGGCTCCGGTCCCAGTTGCGATGGCCATTGGCACGAAACCCAAAGAGGCGACTAGCGCGGTCATGACGACAGGGCGCAAACGCGTGAGCGCGCCAACGATGATGGCCTTCTGCTTCGATCCCCCGTCATTGATGAGCTGCCTGATAAAGCTCAACATTACGAGTCCATTGAGAACGGCAATGCCCGACAGCGCGATGAAGCCGACCGCAGCCGAAATGGAAAAGGGCATGTCGCGCAGCCATAGCGCCACCACTCCTCCAGTGAGCGCAAGCGGAACGGCGCTGAACACGATCAGTGCGTCGCGGGCGGAACCCAGCCCGCTCAATAGGAGCAGGAATATCAGCCCAAAGCAGAGCGGCACAATGATCATGAGCCGTTGCCGCGCCGTGCTCAAGTTCTCGAACTGGCCACCCCAGGCCAACCAATACCCGGCAGGTAGCGTGACTTGCTCCGCGATTTTCGCTTGCGCCTCGTCAACAAGCGAGCCGATGTCGCGACCGCGCACGTTGGCCGTCACCACCACGCGCCGCTTGCCGTTCTCCCGGCTGACCTGATTGGGGCCTTCGCCCACATGGAAACTCGCAAGCTGGCGCAGCGGAACGGTGACGGCCCCGGTGCCGGACCCGCCTTGTGGCAGGGTGACCGGCAGATTTTCGAGCGCCAGGACTTCGCTGCGTTGCGAATCGGCTAGCCGGACAACGATCTGGAAGCGACGATCGCCCTCGAACACGAGTCCGGCCGGGCTGCCGCCGATCGCGACACCGATAACATCCTGCACGTCCGCAAGGTTCAAGCCGCGACGGGCGATCTCCGCCTTGTCGATTCTGACCTCAACAACCGGCAGGCCCTGCACCTCCTCCACCTTGATGTCGGCCGCCCCCTCGATCTCCTTGAGAATGGCGGCAATCTGGTTGGCCGCGCGTAGCATAGAGGAGAAATCGTCGCCGAAGACCTTCACTGCCAGGTCCGCGCGCACACCGGCAATCAGCTCGTTGAAGCGCATCTGGATGGGTTGGGAAAACTCAACTTTGTTGCCGGGCGATTTGGATGCCTCAACTTCGAGCTGGCGGATCAATTCGTCTTTGGGTATCCCTGGATCGGGCCATTCGTCCCGCGGCTTCATGATCACGTAAGTGTCGGCCGCATTCGGCGGCATCGGGTCGGCTGCCAGGTCCGGCGTGCCGACGCGGGAAAACACAAACGCAACCTGCGGCAGGTGGCTCACAGCTTTCTCGATGCTGAGCTGCATTGTTTGCGATTGTGCAAGTGACGTGCTGGGAATCCGTCTGACTTCCATCACGATGTTCTTTTCGTCGAGCGCTGGTGTGAACTCCTGGCCAAGCCGTGCGAACAGAATGGCCGCCCCGACGCACAGGAAGGTCGCGGCGGTGATAACCGCGATGGGTGATCGCGTCGCCGTTGACAGCGCAGGTTGATACAGCGTCTTCAAGCTGTGGACGATGAAACTCTCGGTTTCTTGCACACGTGCGCTGACGAAGATTGCGATCATCGCCGGCACGAAAGTCAACGAAAGCACGAACGCTGTGATCAGGGCGATGATGACCGTCATGGCCATCGGTGCGAACGTCTTGCCTTCCACCCCGGTGAAGGTCAGAAGCGGGACATAGACGAGAACAATGATTGCCTGCCCATACACGGTCGGCCTGATCATTTCAGTTGCGGATATCGTCACGGTATCCAGACGCTCGCTCAGCGAGAGGGTCCGGCCGAGTTCACGCTGCCGCTCCACCATGTGCCGCAGGCAATTCTCGGCGATAATTATCGCGCCATCCACGATCAGCCCGAAATCCAACGCTCCGAGGCTCATCAGGTTCGCACTGATCCTGCCTTGCAGCATGCCAGTCGCGGTGATCAGCATGGTGACGGGAATGACGATGGCGGTCACCATTGCCGCGCGGAAATTGCCCAACATCAGGAACAGCACCACTACGACCAGCAGCGCCCCTTCGGCCAGATTCGTCGCCACAGTGTGGATCGTGGCGTCGACAAGTTGGGTGCGATTGAGCATTGTGCGTGCGCGAATGCCGGGCGGCAGGGTGCGGTTGATCTGGTCGAGTTTGCTCGCAGCCGCGGCCGCGACGGTACGGCTGTTGCCGCCGACCAGCATCAGGGCCGTCCCGAGCACCACTTCGCGCCCGTTTACGCTTGCACTGCCGGTTCTCAGTTCACGGCCGAGCACCACCTCCGCCACATCCCTGATCCGCACAGGCACGGCGTGTCGGGTCGCGACGACGATTTCTTCGATATCACCGAGGTTTTCCACGCGCCCACTGGTGCGTACCACATACCCTTCGCCGTTACGCTCGATAATGTTCGCGCCACGGCTGACGTTGTTGGCTTCGATGGCATGCACGATTTGCCCGAACGAAAGCCCGTAGGCGATCAGGCGTGCCGGATCCGGCTGCACAAGGTACTGCTTCACGTATCCGCCAATCGCGTCGGCGCCCGCGACGCCTGGCACGGTCTTCATCTGAGGGCGGATGATCCAGTCCTGCACGGTACGCAAATAGACGGTGCGCTGAAATTCGTCCACGAGGCGTTCACCTTCGGGGGTGAGATACGAACCGTCGCTCTGCCATCCCGGCTTGCCGTCGCGGACCGAACTGGTCTCTCCGGCGGGCAGATACTCCACCGACCACCAATAGACTTCGCCGAGCCCGGTCGAGATCGGGCCCATCCGAACATCGACGCCGGGCGGCAGGCTCGCCTTTGCTTCGGTAAGACGCTCCGCCACCTGCTGGCGCGCGAAGTAGATGTCTGTCCTGTCGGTAAAGACGGCAGTGACCTGGGCAAAACCGTTGCGCGAAAACGAACGGGTCAATTCCAGACCGGGCGTGCCGGCCAGTGCCGTTTCGATTGGAAAGGTGACCTGTTTTTCGATCTCGACCGGCGAGAGCGCCGGCGCGACGGCATTGACCTGGACCTGGACGTTGGTCACGTCGGGCACGGCATCGATTGGCAGCTTGGTAAGAGACCACGCGCCGGAGAGCGCAGCAGCAAGCGTCACGAGCAGCACCAGCCACCGGCGACGCACTGATGCGGCGAGGATGTATTCGATCATCCCCTCATTCCTCGGCGGACGACTTCAGGAATTCCGCCTTGAGCAGAAACGTGTTTGTGACAGCGATCGTCTCGCCAGCTTTCAAACCCGTGAGTACCTCGGCCAGGCGATCGTCGCTCCGGCCGGTCACCACCGCGCGCTTTTCGAAACCCTCCGCGGTGCGCACGAACACGGCTTTTGCTGCGCCGATGGTCTGGACGGCGCTGGCCGGCACGGCGACCGAAACCGGTTGTTCGCCGGTCGGGACCGCCGCGGTCACAAACGAACCCGGCCGCCATGCACCGCTTTCGTTGGCAACTTCCGCAACCACGCGCGCCGACCGCGACTCCTTGTCGACAAGCGGAGTGATGAACATGATCTTGCCGTCCGCCTTTTCCATGATTCCACGAGCCGCAATCGACACGGGCTGCCCCTCCTTAATTGCGGGAAGGTCGGTTGGACTGACCGCGAGTTCGACCCAGACACGATCGAGATCGACAATCACGAACAGTTCGGTCTCTAAATTATCCCGTCCAACCGCCATGCCCAGATCGACCTTGCGCTCGACCACCCGCCCTGCCATCGGCGCTCTAACCTCCTGCCGGCGCAGCAGGGCTTCCGGCTCGTTTGGCAGAGCCGCGATTTCGCTTTCGCTGAGACCAAGAGCGAACAACTTCTGACGGGAAACATTGAATTTCATTTCAGTCTGCGCGGTCAGGTTTCGGGACCTGAGAAACTGTTGTTCGGTGGCTGCGCGACCCTCCCACAGCGTTCTGTCGCGCTGAAATAATGTCTGCTGCAACTCATTGGTGAGGCGGGCGGCGAGGTATTCGCTTTTGGCGTCCGCGACTTCACGGCTTTCGAGGATGGCGAGCACTTCGCCTTTGATCACTGAATCGCCAATGTTCTTGCGCAGCTCCGCCACGGTGCCGGAGAGTTTCACGGCGACCCTCGCGATCCGGTCGGCGACTGGAATAATCGTTCCCGGAACGATGATGCGGTGGGCGAGGATGCCGCTTTCGGCTTGTGCCAGATCGATGCGCGCTTCCGTCAGTTGCTCGTCGGTCAGGTTGACGATCGCTTGCTTGTCGTCCGACACCTTGCTGCCTTCGCCAGGCGGCTGCCCAGCAGTATCGGCCGATTGCACGGTGGCAGGCGCAAAAGCCAATCCCGCGAACTTGCGCACGCTTTGCGGCAGGCCGGGTGCAAGGCTTGCAACCGCGATCCCGGCTGCAAACCCGAGACCCGTAAACGCCAGTCGCGCCACCCTCACGCGTTCGATCATTTTCGGGACCTGCTAGTTGCGCCGCTGACTTGGCCTGATGAAAGCGGCCACGTGGTTGGCGCCGAAGGGTGAAGTTCGGACATGGCGTGACGGATAATCTGGACGCCACCGGAAATTCCCAATGCGGCCATGATCGCTGCAACGATGATATCCGGCCAACCCGTGCCGGTTCCGAACACTCCCGCCGCCGCCGACAGTACGGCCAGATTGCCGATCACGTCGTTTCGCGAGCATATCCAGACCGAGCGCATATTGGCGTCGCCGGCCCGGTAGCGGAAAAGCATGAGGGCCACCGCAGCATTGCTGACGAGCGCCAGCACGCCGACCACGCCCATCACCTCTGCCTTCGGAAGAGTGCCGGACCACGCCTGAAAGGCCGTGATCCCGATAACCCACAAGGCGAGCGCCAGCAAAGTGATGCTCTTCAAAAGCGCCGCGCGGGCTCGCCACACCAGAACCATGCCGGCGACCCAAAGGCTGATTGCGTAATTCGCCGTATCTCCGAGGAAGTCCAGCGCATCAGCCTGCAAGGATGCCGAACCAGCCGCGATGCCGCTTCCGATCTCGGCCAGGAACATGACCGCGTTGACGGCAAGGGCGATCCACAAGACGCGGCGCCAGCCGGAGTTGCTGGCCGCTGGCCTGCCAGGGGAACACAATTCGTCATTGCAGCAGCCCGGCATTCCTCATCCTCCATACTTGAACTCATATCTTGCATCCTCTAGTGACTAGAGGAGCAAGAGAAAGGTCTCTAAAATGGGTGACGAATGTGCCATCGGCGAGGTCGCCAGACGCACCGGCCTCAAAGTTCCAACGATCCGCTACTATGAGCAGATCGGCCTTCTGCCACCTTTGCCGCGATCCGAGGGCAACCGTCGCTGTTATCGTGACAGCGACATCCGGCGCCTCGTCTTCGTCCGCCACGCGCGCGAGTTGGGTTTCGAGGTCGATGCCATCCGCACCTTGCTCGAATTGCAGGACCAGCCCGAGGACTCATGCCGGGAGATCGATGCGCTTGTCGGCGAGCACATTGAGGCCGTGGACAGCAAAATTCAGCGGCTCGTCGCACTTCGAGGGGAGCTTCAGCACATATTAGCGTGCTGCAAAGGAGGACGCGTGGCGGAGTGCCGCGTCATCGAATCAATGTGCAACTGCGAAGCCCAGCCAAAACTCAAGCGCTTCGTGCGTGACACTGCCCAGCGTCATTGAATGTCGTAATCTGGTTATGGCCCTTCGCGACAGTTCGCGCGGCGCGGCTACATGTCCGAAGTTGGTGCTAGACCGGAAGCAACCGGCCGAGGTTTAAATCAGCGCTTTTGACCCAATGTATGGTCCGGCCGTGCGTTGCAAGTGGTTTCGCCAAGCTGGCGGTGAGCGGTCTTGCATCAATGTATCCGGCCTTTGATTGGAGCATTTGCTCCGGGCCATCATGGATATCAGCGCGCGTGCGTTCTCATTAGCGGACAGGCCTCGATCGGACCATTTGGGTCACCAGTGTTCGCATGCGCCGGGAAGACCGAACCTCCATCTCGTCTCATCCTCTCGCAGACCTCGGCTGGAAACTGTTGATAGGGTTACGTCATCGCTTGCTCCTGATATCGCGCAGTTCCTTTGTTCGAGCCAAGGGCCGTTCCTTCGTCCCGGCCCGCGGACCGTCGATCGCGTCGCGCGCAGGGGCGGTCAAGGCCGGCCGTCGCGCTTGGCTTGCGGCTGGCTCCGACGTTGCCAGGCCGCGCCTTGACAGCGCCGAGCACGGCGCGAGGATTACGCGGGTCGGACGACGCCTGCATCGTCGGTCCTCGTCAGCTCGAAGGCGCGTCCTTTGGCCAGCACCGCCCAGGCGATGCGGGCAAGCTTGTTGGCAAGCGCGATCGCCAGCACGTTGTGGTGCAACCGCCTCTTGGCGGCTTCGATCCAGGATTTGAGGCCGTAACGTTCCCAGTTCTTGATCCTGACCAGCACAACCCATGCCGCCTGCACGAACAGAACGCGCAGGTAGCGATTGCCGCGCCTGGAGATTTTGCCGAGGATCGTGCGGTCTCCTGTCGAGATCTGCTTGGGCACCAGTCCGAGCCAGGCGCCGAAGTCGCGGCCTTTGGAGAATACGTCTCCAGTGCCGATCGCGGCCACCATGGCACTCGAAATGATCGGCCCGATGCCAGGCACCGTCATCAGGCGCGAGCACGCCTGATCTTGACGGGCCAGTGCTTCGATCTCGCTGGATAGGCTATCGATGCGCTGATCCAGCCGGCGCCAGTCGCCCGCCAACTCCTCAATGACACGCAACATGCGTGGCGACAGGGCATCGGTGCGCGTCGCAAGGATGGTGGGCAGTTCCGTGCGCAGGAAGCCGATACCCTGGCGCACGGCGATCCCGCGTTCCAGCATGAAGGCGCGAATCTGGTTGATGATGCCGGTGCGTTGCGACACCAGCCGCTCGCGCACCCGATGCAGCGCCTGCAGATCCAGTTGCTCCGCGGTCTTGGTCGCCACGAACTTCATGGTCGGGCGCTGCACGGCTTCGGCAATCGCTTCGGCGTCATTGAAGTCGTTCTTCTGTCCCTTGCTATAGGGGCGGACATATTTGGCCGGCATCAACCTGGCATCGTGACCAAGCGATGCGAGTTTGCGGCTCAGGTGATGTGCGCCGACGCAGGCTTCCATGCCGATCAGGCAAGGCGGTATATTGGCGAGCCGCACTTCCACTTGGCCACGCGACCACTTTTGCCGCAGCACGATGGCGCCGCGCGCATCGTGGCCCACGACGTGGAACGAGTTCTTGCCGATATCGATGCCGATCACGGCGATCGCGCTGTTGGCTGTCTGAGACATGGCGTGCTCCTTGTCTTGGCGCCCCTGACCAGCTTATCGCTGGCGGGGCAGGAGCACGGCCGGACCATCCCATTAAGAGGACATTGAGGTTCGCGCAGGTCGCGGTTCGTCACCCCGGCTGCCGAGTTGTTCGGATGCGATGCCCGGTATTTCCCGACCCGCGGACCTGATTCAGCCGTGCAAAAATCGTTGCGTTGGATGGAACAGTGAGTAAATTATTGTGCATCACAGTAGCGCTCATGAGTGCTGGCATGGCGGAGTATCGCCTCTATCGCTTTGATAAAAAAGGGCACATTCAGGGCCCCCCCGTGATCGTCGAGTGCGAAGACGATGACGCTGCCGTTGTCCAAGCCAAGCAATATGTGGACGGCGTCGCAATACAGGTGTGGGACCGCGCCCGTCGAGTAGCCATACTGCCCTCCGTAAATTGAGGCCACCTCAGTTTGCGGGCCGCTTTTTCTGAGATTAGGGGGTGACTTTGCCGCCCTCCCGCGGAACCAAAGGGCGCGCCATGCGTTTTGGTGGGTTCGGCGGGCCTCAGGGGCGTCCGCCCATTTCAATAGGCGAGGCCCGCCTCGGGCCGTCGCTCCTCTCGCCCCCGAGAGCCGAGCGCCTCATGTCAAACGTCGAAGAATTCCCGTTTTCCGCGCGCCAAAGGCCCACGCAGTTCGAGGCGCTGGTCGCGGCCGGCCACGCCGCGCTCGATGCCATTCCCGGCGCTGTCTATCTGTCTATCTTTGTGACGCGGACGGATTGCTCGTCGCCTACAACACCGAGGCCGTGGAATCTTGGGGGCGAACACCTGACCCTGCCAAGAAGGAGCGCTTCTGCGGTTCGCATCAGCTCTACCTGGTCGATGGAACTCCTCTTGCCCATGCCGACTGTCCGATGGCCGCGGCGGTTCGTCTGGGAACGCCTACGCGCAATGCCGAAGTCATAATGGCACGGCCGGATGGCTCCCGCTTTTCGGCCCTGGTCAACATCCGGGCGTTGCGCGATCATTCTGGCGGCATCCAAGGTGCCATCAATTGCTTCCAGGACATCACCGGACGCAAGCAGGTGGAGGAGGAAGTCCGCCGGAAGACGCAGGATCTGGAGGACTTTTTCGACAACAGCGCTGTTGGTCTTCATATCGTCAGCGGAGAGGGGATTATCCTTCGCGCCAATAAAGCCGAATTGGAACTGCTTGGTTACGGGCCCGAGGAGTACATAGGGCGCCACGTCGCTGAGTTTCATGCCGACGCGCCGGTGATCGGCCATATCCTTCAGCGCCTTTCATGCGGCGAGCCGCTCGATCGTTATCCCGCGCGGCTGCGGGCGCGTGACGGCTCCATCAAGCATGTGCTGATTACGTCGAACAGCCGCATTGTCGAGGGCAAGTTCGTCAACACGCGCTGCTTCACCACAGATGTCACTGAACTCCGTATTGCCGAAGAGGCACGGAACGCTAGTGAAGCCAGGCTGGCGGCAACTTATGAGGCCGCCATCGTCGGCATCGCTGAGACCGATCAGAGCGGGCGCTTCTTGCGGGTGAATGATTCCCTCTGC
>NZ_JADPJF010000134.1:15141-16012 GCF_023073295.1 Bradyrhizobium sp. 23
GCGGGACGCTCGCGCGACGAATTGCTCGGAATGACCTTCTTCGACTACACCGATCCCGACGACCAGGCGGAGGATGCCGAACTGTACGTCCGGCAGGTCCGCGGCGACATCGAGAACTACACCACCCGCAAGCGGGCATTGCGGCCCGATGGATCCGTGCGCTATCTCGATATATTCAGCTCGTCGGTGCGGGATTCGGGAGGCCGCTTCCTTTATGGCGTGCGCGTTGCCCAGGATGTCACCACCACCAAGCAGCTGGAGGACCGCCTGCGCGAGGGCGAGCAGCGGATGCGCGATCTCCTTGAGGCGTTGCCGGCTGCCATCTACACGACGGACGCCGAGGGCCGCATCAATTTCTTCAATCGGGCCGCGGTCGAGATGGCGGGTAGGACGCCGCAGCCGGGCGACGAGTGGTGTGTGACCTGGAAGCTCTATTGGCCAGATGGCACGCGGTTGCCACACAACGAATGCCCGATGGCCATCGCGCTGCGCGAGAACCGTGAGGTCCGCGGTGCCGAAGCCGTGGCCGAACGCCCCGACGGCAGACGCGTACCATTTATTCCTTATCCGACGCCCCTGCGAGACGCCGCGGGCAATCTGGTTGGCGCCATTAACATGCTGGTCGATATCAGCGAGCGCAAGCGCGCCGAGAACGCCCAAAAGGTGCTCATCGACGAGCTCAACCATCGTGTGAAGAACACTCTGGCCACCGTGCAGTCGCTTGCGAACCAGACGGCTCGCCACGCGGGCGACCTGAAGGAATTTCTGCCGACGTTCACTGGACGGCTGCTTGCACTGGCCCGCGCGCACGACCTGCTCACCAGGCGAAACTGGCAGGACGCACCTTTCGAACAGCTGGTCCACGACGTCG
>NZ_JADPJF010000134.1:16123-23856 GCF_023073295.1 Bradyrhizobium sp. 23
CGGGCCTCACGTCGATCTGGACGCGCGCAGCGCGCTGAGCATCACCATGGTGCTGAACGAGCTTCTGACCAACGCCGCGAAGTACGGCGCACTCTCGGTGCCCGATGGGACTGTGTCCTTCACCTGGCGGCTTGGCCCCAACAAACTGTCGCAAAGCGCGGTGGAATGCGAGTGGCGCGAACGCGGCGGCCCCCCGGTTTCGCCACCCAAGCGGCGTGGCTTCGGCACGCGACTGATGGAGAGGTGCATAGAGCATGACCTCGCGGGCGAGTTCGATCTGGTGTTCGAGCCGGAGGGCACCCGCTGCCGTATGGTGTTCCCCCTAATGCTTGCAGCGTCCAATGGTTGAGCTGTCTGGCGCCAGGGTTCTCCTGGTCGAAGACGAGGGCTTGGTCGCCCTCATGATTGAAGACATGCTCGAAGAATTGGGATTGAAGGTGGTCGCCTCGGCCGCCCACGTGCCAAAGGCGTGCGAACTTGCCGCCAGGGCGTCGTTCGATCTGGCGCTGCTTGACGTGAACCTGGCAGGTGAACGTGTCTTCCCGGTAGCGCGCATCTTGCGCGACCGGAAAATCCCTTTCCTGTTCAGCACCGGTTATGGCGGACCGCCGCTTGAGGAGGAGTTCAGGCATGCGCCCGCAATCGGCAAGCCGTTCTCTATCGAGCAATTAAACGAGCAATTGCGGACGATTCTGGCGCTCCCGCAGAAGCGCGGCTAGACTCACTTCACCGGAGAGAATCCGCTAGAAGAACAGGGATACCCGGCGACCACATCGGCAACCGCGCAAGTTTTTAAGGACAGGAAAAGCCGTCCTAACCAGACGGCTTTTCGATATGTCGGCGCGATCCCTCCGAACCGGTGGTACTTCCCCATCCAGCCATTAGTGCTCTTCGGCCAAAGACCGCCACGCCTGTTCCATGCGCCGGTACCGCTTGTAAGCTGGGCTCTCCCTGGAGGGCTCTCTCTTCCCGGTGTTGGCCTGCTGTAAGGCGCTGATGTCGGCTCAGAAATTCGGCACTGCCGGCCAACGTCGGATAGCTGTTGGCGTGCCGCTCGGCGGTGCGGCCTGGCAGGTGAGAAGGACTGGCTCTATCGACAAAAGCACATTCGGGTGGTACAAACGGCAAATTAGTATGATCGGTAAGTCTCTGATTTTGCTGTACTTTGGTGGATTGATGTCCAGTCCGCCCCTGGGCACCATTTTCGCTCTCCACGGGCAACATCTTGCCCAGCGCCAAGCCTTGAGCGCCAAGCCTTGACCAGCCGGCTCGCGCAGCAATCCGTTCCGGAACCAGATCGCGCCCGCCGTTGCTGGCACTCTGCTTGCTCAGCCAGGACCAAAGTCTGGCCTTGGAAGAGAGGCCGTTTCAGGTTGAGGCAAGTGATGCAAGAAATGTCCCGTTCTGGTGCTGCCGGCGAACTCCGGCTCGATGCGTTGGTCGCCGATTTGTGGTGGCGCGTTAGACTCATCAACACCGACATTCTCGAGGAAGAGGCGAGAGCAGGGGTGTTTGACGTGCTTCAGCCGACCTATCCGCTTCTTGCGCTGAATCTTCGCGCGCGACGCGACAATTTGGTCTCGACGATCGGCGTGCTCGAGCAGCGTGCGCGATCAACGTCGGAAGCGGCTTGAGCGCGGTCTTCTGTTACACCGGGAACGTCAGCGATTTCGCGAGCCTGACCAGATCGACCTGGCGCCGGCAGCCCGTCTTTTCGAAGACGTGAATGAGATGGCTCTTCACGGTGCTGACGGAAACGCGGAGCAAGGCCGAGATTGCGTCTCGTGTGTGTCCCTCGCAGATGAGCTCGAAGATGCGAATCTCGGCCGGCGTCAGGTCATAGAGCTGGTTGAGCGCATCGTGAAGCAATCGCGGCGGCCCGGAGGCTGACGTCACGAACACGGCGGCAGCGGCGCTCTGGATCAGACCGGATCGTGTGTGGCTGCGTCGCAGCGGCAGAACGTGGATGACGAGAGGCTCACCGCTTTGGCGAGGGATCGGGATGCCGATGCCTTTTTGCCCGAGCGTCGCCTCGTCCTTTGCCGCCTGCGCGACGGCTGATTGCAATGTGGCCGTGCTCGCCGCGGATTGAACCGCGATCCTGCCATGCCTTGCCACGATCGGATCGCCGGCCGCGAGCATCGCCGCGGCTGCGGCGTTGGTGTGAACGATCTTCGAATCCTCGTCGGCCAGGACGACGCCCACCGTCAGGGCCTCCACCGTCGCCGCGAATGTGTTGGCTTCCACCGCCTTCATGTCGAACAGATTGCTGATCGTCACGGCGCGGCGGATGTGAGGCGCCAGAAGGCGCAATCCGTCGACCTGCGCATCGTCGATCCGGCCTGCCGACTCATGCTGGCTGAATATCGCATTTCCAACCATCGTCCTGTCGCGAACGAGGCCGACGGCAACGGCGTCGAACAGGCCCCTGGGCATGGCCCATTCGCGATAGTAGCGGTTGCTGGAAATAACGTCCGGCCGGACGGCTTGGGATTGAACGACCGGCTCGCCGAGCGGGTATTGCCGAATGCGTTCGGCGCCGCCCCAGAGCTCGATGATGTCGGGGCCGTAGCCGACCCCGTTCTGGGCCATCTGGGCCAGGTCGGACCCGGAGACCGCATTGACGACGGCCTTCATGTTGGTGAGGCTGGCGACCGAGAGCGCGCCGGTGGCAAAGCCGAACTGGGCGCAGATCTGATCTAGAACTTCGGTCCAGCCTTCCGGCGCGATCACACAATCATAGACACTGCCGATGAGGTCCGAGAACTTCTCGACCGAAGCCTGCTGCATTCCAAACCACTCACTTGAAAATAACGGACGTCACGTGAACGCTGGTTTAGGAGTGGCTTCGTCGCCTATGGTGTATTTCACAATCCTGAGGTGATCTTATCATCGTGATTCCGTGGCGCAAACGGGAACACCGAACACAAATGCTTATGACGCTCTCCTGGGCAGCTGCCATGATTTTCACGAATTACGGAACGTCAACGCCTTGGCTGCATAAGCCCGACGCTCGGGTGTCTGATTAAAACTGCGGCAGATTCGACGTCGATTGCAAAATCTACCTTGTTGTCAGGTAGCTCGCAGTGATCCACCAAGCGAAAGGCAGAACTCCATGCACAACTCCATCCAGCGATCGCATTGGCGACGTGGTTACACCCTCGAGCGCGACGACGCATCGTCTGCGACCATCGCGACCAGCCCATCGTGGGCGACCATCGCAATCAACCCATCGTCCGGGACCACCGCCACTAAGCGTCCTGGCGCTTCGCGTCATGCATCGTCTGCGCGTGGCGCCTATGTCCATTCGCGATTGTGAGGCTGGAGAACGAGCCACGCCCGCGCTCTCATGCTATTGCTGCCTCGCAACGACGCGAGGACACCCATGCTCCCCCTTCCCGCCGATATCTTCACCGAGCCCGAGGACGTCTCGCCCGACGGACTTGCCAATCTCGGCCCGCTCCGCCGTCTCGCCGGTGTCTGGCAGGCCGACAAGGGTATCGACATCAATCCGAAGGCCGAGGGGCCGGAGCGGCGGACCTTCATCGAGCGCATCCGGATGGACCCGATCGATCCGCAGGCCAACGGGCCGCAGCTGCTCTATGGGCTGCGGTATCACATCCACATCAACACGCCCGAGGAAGACATCACCTTCCACGACCAGGTCGGCTACTGGTTGTGGGAGCCCGCGACCGGGTTGATCATGCAGACGCTGGCGATTCCGCGCGGGCAGGTGCTGCTGGCGTCGGGCAAGGCCGGGCCGGGCGACAAGGAGATCTCCGTGACCGCCAAGCGCGGCGACACCGCTTACGGGATCTGCTCGACTGATTTTCTGGAACAAGCGTTCCGCACCGATGCTTACCGCTGCGACATCACCTTCAACGACGACGGCAGTTGGACCTATCTGATCCAGACCGAGTTGTTCGTGCACGGCGCGCCGTTCAACCATCGCGACACCAACACGCTGAAACTCATCGCGCCGCCAAAGCTCAATCCCCTCGCTTTGATCGTGAACGATCGCGCCACGGGGAATGAGAAGGGCAATGAGCCGGCTGCCTGAGCGCGGCCCGGAGATACGCATGAAGCCTTACGTCATCTGCCTGATGCATTCGAGTCTGGACGGCCGCACCCATCCGAGCCGCTGGCGCCCGAAGGGGGCAGGAACGGACTGGTTCGAGAAGATCCACGACGAGCTCGGCGGCGACGCCTGGGTGATCGGCCGCATCACCGGCTCGGAGTTCGCCAAGGGCGATGCCTATCCCACGACGGCGGACGCGAAATTTCCGCGCGAAAACTGGTTTGTGCGACGCGACGCGAAAACCTATGGCGTCGTGCTCGATGCGCAGGGCAAGATCGGCTGGGGCCGCTCCGATATCGGCGGCGATCCGATCGTCGTCGTGTTGACCGAGAGCGTCGCCGATTCGCATCTCGCGGGGCTCCGCGGCGAGGGCGTGTCCTATATCTTTGCCGGCAAGTCCGAGATCGACCTCGCGCTGACGCTGGACATCCTCAACCGCGAGCTCGGCGTGAAGCGCCTGCTGGTGGAGGGCGGCGGTGTCGCCAACGGCGCGTTCCTGCGTGCCGGCCTGATCGACGAGTTCAACCTGATCCTCAGTCCCGCGATCGACGGTGCCAAGGGCGCGCCCTTCGTGTTCGATTCCACGGACTCGGACGGCGACCGGCGCGCACCGCTGAGCGCGATGACGCTGGAGAGCACGCGGGATCTCGGTGGCGGCGTCCTGCTGCTGCGTTATCTGATCCAGAACGATCCGCAGGCCGTGGGCAAGTAACAGCACCGAGATGTCGGCAACATCCGAGCATATCGTCATTGTCGGTGCCGGCGCGGCCGGTCTGATGGCGGCGCGCGAGCTGGCGCGCGCGGGCAGGACCGTGACAATCCTGGAGGCGCGCGAGCGCTGCGGCGGCCGCATCCACCCGCTGCCTGCTTCGGAGTTCGGCTACCCCGCCGACGGCGGCGCCGAATTCGTCCACGGCGAGGCGCCGGTCACGCGCGCGTTGCTGCGTGAAGCCGGGCTGTCCCTACAGGAGATCGAGGGCGAGCGATGGGGCTTTGACGGCGCTGACATCGTGCGCGAGGATCGCCACGATCCGCATCAGGCTGAGCTGCACGCCGTGGTCCGGGAATTGAACGACGACCTCACTGTCGCCGATTTCCTGCGCCGGCATTTTGCCGGGGATGAGCATGCGCGGCTGCGCCATTCGATCGAGCGAATGGTTGAGGGCTATGATGCGGCCGATCCCGAGTCCGCCTCCACGCTGGCGCTGCGCGAGGAATGGATGGCTGGCGGGCACTCTCCGCAGGCGCGCATCAAGGGCGGCTATGGTGGGATGATCGACTTCCTGGCAGCCGAGTGCCGCAAGCTTGGCGTGACGTTTCGCTTCGGCTGCGTGGTGTCGGCGATCGAGGAGGAGGGCGGCGCGATCGTCGTTCGCTGTGTCGGCGGCGACGTGCAGGGCTGCGATCGCGTGATCATCACCGTTCCGTTGCCGTTGTTGCGCGAGATCGGGCTGCCGAGCCGCGCGCGCGCGAAGGCGGCGGCGGCCGACGATATCGGCTTCGGTAACGTGATAAAAATCCTGCTGCGCTTCAGGCGGCCATGGTGGCGTGAGCGCAAGGAAGAGCTCGCGGACATGGCCTTCCTTTTGTCCGACCAGGCCATCCCGGTGTGGTGGACGCAATATCCGAACCGGCATCCCGTGCTGACCGGATGGTTCGGCGGCCCGCGCACGGCAGCGCTGTCGCGTCTCGACCCGCAAGCGCTGATCGATACCGGGCTCGATTCGCTTGCGATCGTCTTTGGCCTGTCGGGCCAGGACCTCGCACGCGAACTCGTCATCGCGGTCGCGACAAACTGGGCGCACGATCCCTACGCCCGCGGCGCTTATTCCTGGGCGACGCCGCGAACGCGCGAGGCGCAAACGATCCTTGCGCGCGCCGACGGTCCGGTGCTGTTCTCCGGCGAGGCGCTCTATCGCGGAGCCGACATGGGTACAGTCGAAGCGGCGCTGGCGAGCGGTCAACAGACGGCGGGGATAATCTTGCGGGAATAGGCTGACGAGCAAAGAAAGGCCCGCGTTTCGCGAGCCCTTCGTCTTGCTGCCTTTCGTCTTACCAGCGGCTGCCGCCGAAGCCGAACGTCACGCTGGGACCGCCGCCGCCGTAATATCCGTACGGTCCACCGCCGTAATAGCCGTGGTGCCGCGGATAATAGCCGTAGCTCCGGTAGTGCGGACGATGAAATCCGTGATGGTGGTGAGGACGCCAGTGATGGCGATAGCCGTGATGGTGGTGCCTGTGCTGCGCGCTGATATCGGTTGACTGGGCGGCTGGCGCGTTCTGTTTCGCACTTGAATGATTGGCCGCGTTCGCCGCGGATCCGCCGACAAGCGCCGCAGCACCGACGGCCATCGCGACAAAGAGATACTTCATGTCATCACTCCGGTTGAATGTCGTGTGACAACACATGGTCATCCGGCACGTTCCGGCCAGTGCGGGCGTCGAAACGACGCAGTTACATTGGTCCGGTTCGCGCGGCTGCGTGCGTCTCTTGAGATCTATTGTCGCATCACCGGCGTGATCGCAACTCTGCCATCACTCTGCCGCGAATGACGCAATCACGTCATCGGTGGTGACGATGCGCGCGAATTCGTCGGTGAGCAATCTCGGCTTCGACACACAGCTGGTGCGCGGCCATCTGAATTCGACCCTGGCGTCTTCGAGGATGCGATCTGCATTCCCTGCCGCATGCCCTACATCACCAGCATGTTCATGCCGCGCAGCGCGGCCGACCGCTGCCGGTGCCCAGGAATTCCGTCAATCTCGCCTTCTTCGCGACGCTGGAAAGGCGTTCACGTAACGGATGGAGCTATTTGAACGGATCCTGGATCGACGGCGCCGACTGCCTGATGCGGCGCACGCTCACCGGCGTGCCGTCGGAGACGAACAGGAGTTCGTACTTCCGGCCCTCGCTGTCGGTCGCGGAGCAGGTGACGTCGTTCACCTTCTTGGCGGCGAAATTGCCGGTCTGGCGGCAGAGGCCGGTGGAGGTCTGCTCGGCCGGCACCGGCAGCCCGTCGACCTTGGGGCGGTCCTTGGAGTTGAGCAGCATGCGGTCGATCGGCAGCTCGTAGGAATTGTCGTCGGCGCGCTTGCCGTTCTCGCCGGAGAACGACACGACGTGATTGTCATCAGCGGGATCGTCGACCGCGACCGTGAAATTGACCCGGCCCTTGTCACCATGAGCGTAGGCGACCGTCTTGCAGGGGAAGGTGCGGCCGGCAACCTTCAACGTCTTGCAGTGGCCGGACATCAGCGCCAGCAAGTCGATAAAGGCGGTCTGTTGCCCGGGCGGATTGTTGACGGGAATCGGCGCGGAAGACTCGGCAAAACAAGGGCTTGCCAAGAGGACCAAGGTGGCGACGAGGGCAGCAGCGAGGATGGGGCGGCAGAGGCGCATCGGAAGGCTCACATGCCAGGGAACGACCGAAAAGTCCCGTCGGATAACCAGCGAACCGTAAATTGGTTGCGATCCCGTTTGTTCTGCCGGACTCGTCTGAAATACCACCGCGCCACCCCAACGGCAATTCGCCCATATCGCCCAACCCATTCCCGGCCAGCACTTGCCGTCAGGCCGGTGTTTTTTTCGTGGCGGGCTACCCCATAGCCGCCCGCCAGCGCGTATCGCGCAAGGATGGGCGGCGGTGCAGGCGGG
>NZ_JADPJF010000134.1:23934-31189 GCF_023073295.1 Bradyrhizobium sp. 23
CGAGCAGGGCGCGGGCGCGCGGCAGGTCGCCGCTGCGCATGAGGGCAACGACAAAAGTGTCCTCGATCAACTCGCGCTGGGCGTGGCTGCCGCCGAGACGCACGACCTCGTCGAGGACCGGCGCGAGCATTTGCACGCATGCCGCGTAATCCTCGTCCGCAAAGGCTGCCAGCGCGCGGCAGACCGCCGGCACGACGGGGCCGGCCGGCAGCTTGCCATCGGCGAGCCGCTGCTCGATCGCGGTCAACCGCGCGACAAGCGCCTCGCGATTTTGCGTTGCGGCTGCGAACAGTGCCATGTGGATATCGGCGAAGGGCAGGCTCGATTTCGGAAACAGTCTTTGCGCGGTGGCATCGGCTTCGACCCAGAGCGCTCTCGGCACGACGTGGCCGTAAGCCGACAGGCGCCAGAGCAGTGACGCACCGTCGGTGACGAGATTGAGCGGCGGCGCCTGTGTGGCCTTTGGCTGCAGCACATCGGCATAGATCGCGAGCGCCCGCGCGGCATCGCCATGCTCCAGCGCGCCGAGCGCCTGATGCCAGCGGATGTGGCCGTGCAAGATCCCGGCGCGGTCGTAACAGGGGATCCAGTCGTCGACGAGCCGGTCGGCCGCTTCGATCGAACCGTCCTCGAACATCGCATGCAGCACGGCGTGCACGGCATGGGCATTCTGCCGGCGCAGCTCGAAGCCGCGCTCGGTGACACCGCGGCCGCGACTGACATTGCCGTTCTCGGTCATCGCCCAGCCGTACATGGTGAGGAACCACCAATCCTCGCCATAGTCATGCGCGACGCGCTCGCACAGCTCCTGCCGGGCGCGGTCGTGATCGGCCATGCCGGAGAACGCGAACAGGCCGAAGGCGCCGAGCGGCAGCGACAGCACCAATGCATCGCGCGGCCACGCCTCGACGTGCTTCATCGTCGCCGCGATTGCCTCGGGCAGCCGGCCCTCAATTGAAAGCGCCAGCGTCTCGACATGCGAACGCTCGCGTTCCGTGCCGCGTGTCGCCACGAGCTCACGGGCGAGTGCCGCCTTCTGCCGTGCCAGATCGCCTTGCTGATAGAAGCCATGCAGGCGGGCGCGGGCGATATGGGCCAGCGCAAAATCCGGATCGGCCGCAATCGCGCACTCCAAGGTTTCCGCCGTGCCGGTCCAGCCCGCGAGCATGAGGTCGACGCCTTCGCGATAAGCGGACGCCGCCTTGGGCGAAGAGGTAGAGAGCGGCAGGCCGTAGCGATCTTCGAGGGCCATTCTTGTCTCCGGCTCAGGCCGTCCGCGCGCGACGTCCTTCAATCGGATAGGCCGGGTCGTTGTAGCCTGGCGTCGAGGGATGACCCGGCACGACCAGTCTGTCGATCAGCGCCTCGTCCTCGGCGGTGAAGCGATAGTCGAGCGCGCCGGTATAGCCGTCCCATTGCTCCTCGGTGCGCGGGCCGGCAACGATCGAGGAGACAAAGGCGGAGTTCAGCACCCAGGCGACCGCGAACTGGCCTGCGGTGATGCCATTTTTCTCGGCGTGGGCCTTGATCTCCTGCGCCAGCTGGAGCGATTCCGGCCGCCATTCGGTCTGCATCATGCGGGTGTCATTGCGGCCCGCGCGCGTCTCCTTGTCGGGAGCCGCGTCGGGCGTGTATTTGCCGGTCAGCACGCCGCGCGCCAGGGGGCTATAGGGCACGATGCCGAGGCCGTAATAGGAGCAGGCCGGGAAGTGCTCGACTTCGGGCATGCGATTCATGGCGTTGTAATAGGGTTGGCTCACCGCGGGCCGGTCGATGCCGAGCCGGTCGCAGATGTTGCAGATTTCGGCGACGCGCCAGGCGCGGTAGTTCGAGACGCCGAAATAGCGCACCTTGCCGGCGCGGATCAAATCGCCCATCGCGCGCACCGTCTCCTCCAGCGGCGTCGAATGGTCTTCCTTGTGCAGATAATAGATGTCGATGTGGTCGGTGCCGAGCCGCTTCAGGCTCTCATCCGCCGCTTGCAAGACCCAGCGTCGCGACAGGCCGACACGGTTGGGATCGTCGCCCATGGGATTGGCGAGTTTCGTGGCCAGCACCCAGGCGTGACGGTTGTTGCCGATGGCGCGTCCCACGACCTGTTCGGATGCGCCCTTGGAATAGGCGTCGGCGGTGTCGATGAAATTGACCCCGGCCTCGTGCGCCTTCGCGATGATCCGCTTTGAGGTGGCTTCATCGGTCGGCCCGCCGAACATCATGGTGCCCAAGCAGATCGGCGACACTTTCAGGCCGCTGCGGCCGAGTTGGCGGTATTGCATGGGCGCGTCCTTGCTGCTTCTTCTGGCGACAGCATAACCGTCTCACTCCGTCATTGCGAGCGCAGCGAAGCAATCCAGAGATGCGTCTGCGGCGGCAGTCTGGATTGCTTCGCTGCGCTCGCAATGACGCGGTTGGCGGAGATGCTTGCTACGCTCTCAGCTGTCATCGCCCGGCTTGACCGGGCGATCCAGTATTCCGAGAGGGCTGTAGTTCAATCGAGAAGCCGCGGCGTACTGGATTCCCCGCCTGCGCGGGGAATGACAGCGGTGGGTATCGCTCCTACCCCGGCCCCTTCAAGATCTTGAACACACCATTGGCCATCACCACGCAGCGGCCGTCCACCGTCACCTCGGTGCTCATGAAGATCAGGCTGCGGGTCGAGCGCACCACGCGCGGGCGGGAGATCAGGATGTCGCCGATCTGGCCGGCTTCGACGAAATGTGTGTCGAGCTGCACCGTCGCCATGAACTCCTTGCCCGAGACATAGCGGGCAGTCATGCCGCAGGTACGGTCCGCGAACGTCATCATCACGCCGCCCTGGACCATGCCGCGGCGATTGTGGTGCTTGTCCTCGGTCGCAAGTGCGAATTCGTACTGGCCGTCGACCTTGCGCTCCCACAATGGGCCGATCAGGTGCATGAAGCCCGTGGTCTCCAGGATGGTCCAGCCGTCTGCTTTCAGCCTCGCGGCGGTCTTGTTGGTCATGTCGTCCATTTCCTGAGCGGGTCGTGCGATCTCGTTTCATCGGGGCCGGACGTGGTGTAGTCAAGCATGATGAGACCGTTCGACGATGCCACACGGCGGAATATCGCGGCTGCCTGTGCGGCCTTCACGCGGCTGCCGGAGGATGAGGCGCCGGCGGCGTTGAAGCGTGCCGCTGTGGTGATTGCGCTGACCGCAGCCAGCGAGCGCGATGACACGGCGTTCCTGCTCACGCTGCGCGCATCGCATCTGCGCGCCCATCGCGGCCAATGGGCTCTTCCCGGCGGACGCTGCGATGCCGGCGAGACGCCGGTCCAGGCGGCACTGCGCGAGCTCGACGAGGAGCTTGGCCTGCGCCTCACCGGCGCGGAGGTGCTCGGCACGCTCGATGACTATCCGACCCGCTCCGGTTATCTGATCACGCCGGTCGTGGTCTGGGCCGCCGATAGTGCCGCGATCAAACCAAACCCGGACGAGGTCGCCTCCGTCCATCGCATCGCGCTTGCGACGGTCGAGCGCGCCGACGCCTTCGATTTCGTCGCGATCCCCGAGAGCACGCGCCGTGTGATCCGTTTCCATCATCAGTCGAGCTTGATTCACGCACCGACGGCGGCCCTGATCTACCAGTTCCGCGAAGTGCTGGCAGGACGGCACACCCGCGTCACCGAGCTGGAACAGCCGGTATTCGCCTGGAAATGATGCGAGGGGCGAAAACGAGGTAAACGGCGCGTTAACGTGACAGTTACCGGATGCCTGCTAAGAGGGCAGCATGCATCAATCGATTCGAAATGCCGTGAGACTGGTTCCACTCGCGCTCGTCCTGCTCGCGCCTGCCGTGCGCGGCGGCGAATCCGACGCGCTGCCGCCGGCCGTCCGCAATGCCAATGCCCAGCTGTTGTCGCAGTTCTTTGCGCAAGGCGGCGTGTCGCCCGCCGTGCTGGAATATCGCCGCAAGCTGCAGGAGTATCAGGCGGCGCGCGCGGCCTTTGACGAGGAAGCCGGCGCCTATTGGAGTCAGATCTCCGAGAAGCGGAAAGGCCGTAATGCCAAGCGGCGCAGCGGGCAGCAGGTCACGCTCGACGATTACGTGCTGGAGCATCCGCCGCTCTATAACGGGCCGAAACGGCCGGTGAATCCGGAGCCGGAGGAAACCCCGGACCGCCCGACGAAAAAGCCGATCCCGGTGGTCGCCGATCTGCTGCGCGCGGCGCAGGAGCTTTATCAGTTCACGCCACAGCGGCCGGCCAACGAAGTCGAATTCAAGCGCGTCTATGCACGCTACGCGCTGGCCTCGGGGCTGACGCGCGAGCAGGCGGTGCGGGTCTACGCGTTCGAGACCGGCGGCACCGGCAGTTACGACGTGCAGGCGGGAATCGAACATGGCGGCAAGCGCGCCATTTCGACCGCGATGGGCTACAACCAGCTGCTGACGACCAACAGCGTCGAGCTGCTGGCCGAGCAAGGCCATGAATTCATCCGCGCTCTCTCTGACAAGGTGGCGCGGACCTCAGGCCCGGCGCGTCAGTCGCTCGAGCACAAGCTCACTGTGCTCAAGAAAATGGTGGCGCACGCCAAGTCGGTGCCCGACACCTGGTCGGAGCACGAGAAGATCGGCAACACCGCGCAGGGCTGGGCCATGCATGCCATGGTGCTCGACATCGATATCGGGCCGATGCTGCAGACTCACAAGCTGCTCACCTCGGTGCTGTTCGCGCGTGCCAAGGGCTACAACCGCCCGCTCAGCGCGGCCGAGCTCGAGATGATGAACCTCACCGGCGACGGCACCGGCCTCGACATGGTGACAATGCCGCAGGTAATGCGCGAGCAGGTGCCGACTTCGAACTTCTTCCAGCGCGGCGGCTACGAGCGTAACCCGGTCGCGATCCGCCACAACACGGTGGCGAAGCTGCTGGCGGTGACGGATACGAGGATGGACAGCAACAGCAACAACGCCGGCGCGCGCGAGCTGGCGGGGGCGTTTTAGGCGGCGTCGTCCGGCGAAGGCCGGGACCCATTACCACAGGGCATAGTTTGGGAGGAC
The DNA here is from genome assembly GCF_023073295.1 of Bradyrhizobium sp. 23. Classification (NCBI taxonomy): domain Bacteria; kingdom Pseudomonadati; phylum Pseudomonadota; class Alphaproteobacteria; order Hyphomicrobiales; family Nitrobacteraceae; genus Bradyrhizobium; species Bradyrhizobium sp. 23. Next base: position 28,955 of record NZ_JADPJF010000134.1, read on the forward strand.
GGTCGTTCGGTACTGCGGCCGTACGCAATCGAGGGATCACGCGGTATGGGTCGCGGCCTTCGCCGGGACGACAGCAGTGTGTGGCGTCGCCGCGACCTCGCCCTACTGATCCGACCCGAACTTGAACTTGCCGTCGCCTTCCAGATACGGGCCGCTGCGCATGTAGAGCTGGCCGTTGTGGCCGAGGAAGAACAGCGTGCCCTTCGGCACCTTCTTGGCGCCCTTCAGAAGTTCGCCGGCATTGCTGGTGCCCATCTTGTAGGAGAAGGTCTTGCCGTCCTTGTCATAGGCGTAGCCGGTGTCGGGCTTGAGCTCCCAAGGTGTTGCAGCGGTCTGCGCCAATGCGGGTGCAGCGAACGCGCCGAGCACGGCCGTCACCAAAAATATCCTTGTCGAAAATGCCATCACCCTATCCTCCCCATCGAGGCTCCCGGCTTGAACAAATCACGAACGGCGCTTCCAGGTCAATTTGCGAAAGCGCCGCAGCGCATCACGTCTTGCCGAGCAGTTTGTGATTTTCCCTTCGTCCCCGCGCGACTATGTTCCGCTTTCCGTCTAGAACGCAATTCGACAAAAACATTGGGTAGGGGATGATTCGAATGAACCTCGTCATTAAAGCTTGCTGGGCCGCCGGCCTGTTGCTGACGGTGCTCGCGCCGGCCGCCCGTGCCGATGATTACCAGCTCAGCCACAACCAGAGGATCTCGTGCAGCCGCGGCCTGGCCCCGGGCAAGCTGAACACCGCGACCTGCAAGTCATACACCTACCTCTTCAACACCAAGACCTCGGAATATTTCCGTTGTCAGGTCTCGCTGGCGCTGACCCGGGACAACAAGGAAGTCATCAACGTCCAGACCGACGGCGGCTGTACCAAGAAGCCGCGCATCTTCGACACCGACGGCCATTACGATTTCGACGCGACCGAGACCGAGCCGCCGAACACCAATTCGTTCTTCGGCCCCGGCGGCTACTCGGTGTGGGCCGCCGACGTCGGCGCGCAGAAGGTGCGCGGCTGCATCATCATCTCCTCCGGCCTCGGCTCCGACATCTCCAAATGCCTGGACATGACCTTCCAGTGAGGGGCTGACCAGACCTGGCTGCGCCACCTCGCCGCACCTGGCGAGTTCCCCAAAAATCGAACCAGCACAGCCATTTACTGCAGTCCTGTTTTGACTTTTGGATGGGTTGACCCGCCCCCCTCATCCGGCCAACTTCCGGCCGGTTTGGGGAGTAGAAAGATCATGAAACGAACGATTTTCGGCGTGGCCGCGGCTCTTGCTCTGGCGGCCTCGGCACCTTGCGCGCAGGCGCAATCCTTTATCAATGTGCTGACCGGTGGCACCTCCGGCGTCTACTATCCGCTCGGGGTCGCGATCGGGAAGATCTACGGCGACAAGATTCCTAACGTGAAGACGCAGGTGCAGGCCACCAAGGCGTCGGTCGAGAATCTGATCCTGCTCCAGCAGGGTCGCGGCGAGATCGCGTTCACGCTGGGTGACTCGCTGAAAGCGGCCTGGGATGGCGACGAGGAAGCAGGCTTCAAGTCCAAGCTCGACAAGCTGCGCACGATCGGCGCGATCTATCCGAACTACATCCAGATCGTCGCGACTGCCGAGAGCGGCATCAAGACGCTTGCGGATCTCAAGGGCAAGAGCCTGTCGGTCGGCGCGCCGAAATCGGGCACGGAGCTGAATTCGCGCGCCATCCTGGCGGCGGCCGGCATGAGCTACAAGGATCTTGGCAAGGTCGAGTATCTGCCGTTTGCCGAATCCGTCGACCTCATGAAGAACCGCCAGCTCGGCGCGACGCTGCAATCGGCCGGGCTCGGCGTGGCCTCGCTGAAGGATCTGTCGACCTCGAGCCCGATCGTGGTGGTGTCGGTGCCGAAGGAGACCGTCGACAAGATCGGCCTGCCCTTCATCGCGGCGACCATTCCCGCCAACACCTACACCGGGCAGGACAAGGACGTGCCGACTGCGGCGGTGGTCAACTACCTCGTCACCAGCTCGGCGGTGTCGGACGATCTCGCCTACCAGATGACAAAACTGGTCTACGAGTCGCTGCCCGAACTCGCCAACGCGCATGCGGCCGGCAAGGAGATCAAGCTCGAGACGGCCGCCAGCGGCAGCCCGGTTCCGCTGCACCCCGGCGCGATCCGCTATTACAAGGAAAAGGGGCTGATCAAGTAACGTCGGCCTCGTTATCGGACGTCATGGCCGGGCTTGTCCCGGCCAT
>NZ_JADPJF010000134.1:31327-35459 GCF_023073295.1 Bradyrhizobium sp. 23
ATGGACCGTGCCAATGCTATAAGCGCTCGACGATTGGGGATGGGTTGAAATGCTGGAGAAGGCAGAGGGCGCTCAAGAGCCCATCAAGGTCGAGTTCGACAATTTCGAGCACGGTTTTCCGGAAGGCTTTGGCCCGGGCTGGTGGGGCACGCTCGCCTACTGGATCGGCATCGCCTTCGCGATCTTCCAGCTTTATGTCGCGGCCTTCAATTATCTGCCGAGCCAGGTGGTGCGCGGCGTCCATGTCGGCTTCCTCATTCTCCTCACCTTCGGCCTGATCGGCAACTTCACCGCCAAAAGCGATTTCGGCCGCGCGATCGGCTGGCTGATCGGCGGCATGGGCTTTCTGTGCGGGCTCTATCAATGGATCTTCTATGCGGATCTGATCGCACGTGACGGCGATCCGACGCGCCTCGATCTGGTGGTCGGCACGCTGCTCGCCGTCCTGATCTTCGAGGGCACGCGGCGGCTGATGGGCGCAGCGCTCCCGCTGATGTGCGGCGCCTGTCTCGTCTACTGGTTCTTCGGCCAGTATCTGCCGTCACCGCTCAACCATCGCGGCTATGATTTCGACCAGATCGTCACGCATCTGTCGTTCGGCACCGAAGGTTTTTACGGCGTGCCGATCTACGTCTCGGCGACCTACATCTTCCTGTTCATCCTGTTCGGCTCGTTCCTGGAGCGCGCCGGCATGATCCAGCTCTTCACCGACGTTTCTCTTGGGTTATTCGGCAGGACCCGCGGCGGCCCGGCCAAGGTCGCGGTGTTCGCCTCGGGCATGATGGGCACGATCTCCGGCTCCGGCGTCGCCAACGTCGTCACCGTCGGCCAGTTCACGATTCCGCTGATGATCAGGTTCGGCTATCGCCGCGCGTTCGCGGCCGGCGTCGAAGCGACAGCGTCGATGGGTGGGCAGATCATGCCGCCGGTGATGGGCGCGGTCGCCTTCATCATGGCAGAGACGCTCGGCGTCCAATATTCTGAGATCGTGAAGGCGGCCGCGATTCCCGCGATGCTCTATTTCGCCTCCGCCTTCTGGATGGTGCATCTGGAGGCCGGCAAGCACGGGCTCACCGGCATGAAGCGCTCGGAGATTCCGAGCGCCTGGAAGGCCCTGGTGACGCGCTGGTATCTCGTGCTGCCGCTCGCGGCGCTGGTCTACATGCTGTTCGAAGGTTTTACGCCGCTCTATGCCGGCAGCATGGGCCTCGCGCTCACAGTGGCGCTGATCCTTGGCACCGCCATCACGACAGGCGCGTCTTCGATGGCGATCCGCTATGTCTTCTGGATCGGGCTCGCGCTCGTCGTCGCGGCGCTCTCGCGCGACGGCCTTCAGATCGTGCCGGTCGCAGGCGTCGTCGTCGCGCTGATCGTGATCACTGCGTTCGTGCGTGGCGGATTTTCCGCCCTGCGCGCCTGCCGCGATGCCTTGGCTGAAAGCGCCAAATCCGCGATCACCGTCGGCATGGCCTGCGCCATCGTCGGGGTCATCATCGGCATGATGTCGCAGACCGGCGTCGGCACCATCTTCGGCGGCTGGGTGATCGGTCTCGGCGAGAAGAGCCTGTTCCTGGCGCTGATCATGACCATGCTGCTGTCGATCCTGCTCGGCACCGGCATCCCGACCATCCCGACCTACATCATCACGGCAGCGCTCGCGGCGCCCGCGTTGGCCAAACTGGGTGTGCCCCTGATCGCAAGCCACATGTTCGCGTTCTATTACGGCATCATGGCGGACCTCTCGCCGCCGGTGGCGCTGGCCGCGCTTGCCGCAGCACCGATCGCGAAGGAGAATCCGGACAAGATCGGCTGGGAGGCGATGCGCATCGCGCTCGCCGGCTACGTCATCCCCTTCATCTTCGTCTATTCGCCGGCGCTGATGCTGCAGGGCGGCGATCCCATGGCGGCCAAGCTCGGCTTCTACGGCGCGGTGGCATTGGCGACTGTCAAGGCGCTGGTGGCGATCGCGCTGTTCGGCATGGTCGCGATCGGATTCCTGTTCACGCGCCTGACGTTCCTCGAACGTTTGGTCGCGCTCGGTGCCGCGCTGTGCCTGCTCGGCGACTTCCCGTTCAGCGACACCGCGGGCTTCCTGCTCGCCGCTGCGATCGTGCTGTGGCAGTGGCGGCGGCGGCCGCCGGCGCCGGTCGAGGCGGTGTGAGCCTCTGCCTCGTCACAGCCTCAGGCCTGAAGGCGCTGGCGCTGTCCGCGTTCACACTGGTGTGGACGCATTCGATCGCGAAGGTCGACTGGCAGGAAGACTGGCGCGTCACCCCCGCCGGGCTCGAACTGGTGCAGGCACGCGTGAAGGGCACCGGCCCCGGCATGGAGCCGCCGCCCGAGGCGCGCCTCGTCGACGGCTGGTTTCAATGGAGGCCCGCGCGCGCGCCGATGCCGGAGGTCGTGCTGGGCAATTCGGACGCGGCTGGCGAATGGCGGCTATGCCATGACGGCAAGTGCCGGACGTTGTCCGAGATTGTCGGTCATCCCATTGGTGCTAACGTCACAAAGATGATCGTCTGCAAAGAACAATAATAAGGGAGACACGCGATGGGTCGGCTCAAGGGCAAGGTTGCGATGGTGGTGGGTGCCGGCTCGATCGGGCCTGGTTGGGGCAACGGCAAGGCCACCGCGGTCACCTTTGCCCGCCAGGGTGCGCAGGTGTTTTGCGTCGATCGCAACGGCGCGGCCGCCGAGGAGACCGCGAAGATCATCGCGGACGAAGGCGGCCAGGCGAGCGCGTTCACGGCCGACGTCTCGCATGCGCGCGAGGTCGAGGCGATGGTCGCGGCATGCCTCAAGGCCTACGGCCGCATCGACGTGCTCGACAACAATGTCGGCATCGCCGAGATGGGCAGCGTGGTCGAAGTGACCGAGGAAAGCTGGGACCGGGTCTTCAGCGTCAACCTCAAGAGCGCCTATTTCGCCATGAAGCACGTCATCCCCGTGATGGTGAAACAGGGCGGTGGCTCGATCATCAACATCTCCTCGATCGCTTCGATCCGCCACATCGGCATCTCCTACGTCACGTACGGCACCTCGAAGGCGGCGATGAACCAGATGACCCGCACCACCGCGATCGAGTTCGCGCGCCACCATGTCCGCGTCAACGCGATCCTGCCCGGCCTGATGAAGACGCCGATGGTGGAACATTCCGCAGGTCTTGCGAACAGCTATGCCAAGGGCGATGTTGAAGCGATGTGGCGGGCGCGCGATGCGCAAGTGCCGATGGGCCACATGGGCGACGCTTTCGACGTCGCCAACGCCGCGCTGTTCCTGGCCTCGGACGAAGCGAAATATGTGACGGGCATCGAGCTCGTGGTGGACGGCGGGATCACGTGCAAGGCGGGGGCCTAGGCGTCGTTCCGTGTTCGCCGTCGTCCTGGACAAGCGAGCGTAACGAGCGCTGATCTAGGACCCATAACCCCAGGGAGAAGTTTGACGAAGGCTGGCGGCTCCGGCTACTTCAACATTCGGCATTCGGGGTAATGGGTCCTGGCTTTCGCCAGGACGACATCATTGCGCCAGCGCCAGAATCCCGCCGGCGAATGAATGCCATGCCGCCGTTTCGCTGATCGGCCAGTTCAGCACCTTCACCGCCAGCAGCGCGAGCGTGCCGGTGATGTAGACTGGATGCACTCGGCCCGCGGTGCGCCAGTCGCGTACCATGGCGACGACGAGCAGCAGCGAAGCGACCATCGCGGGCGCGATGGTGACGGGCACCGGCGGCGGCCCTGGCGGTCCCGAAGGCGCGAGGAAAGTGAGAAACCAGCGCGCGATCGCGGCATCGAGGATGGAGACCGCCGCGAGCAGCATCAGGCGTTTGTGAATCTCCGGCTTTCGCGTGTTCATGATCGCGAGCACGAATACACCAGCGAAGAACGCGATCCCGCTCATCGGCACGATCGAGAAGGCGATGCCGGCCTCTTTCTGGCCGAGCGCCGCGGAATGCTGCATCACATGGACGGAGGCGAGGAAGCCGAAGATCGTCATCGCGGTCGCGAGCGAAACGCCGGCTATGCCGAGCGCACGGTGATTGACCATGCGGCCTGAGGCGGCGAGCCACGTCTGGATCACGAAATAGAGAGACCAGGTGAAGAACAACAGGCCGTGGAAATGAATGACGGGGCTT
>NZ_JADPJF010000134.1:35542-39424 GCF_023073295.1 Bradyrhizobium sp. 23
CAATGTCCGGTTCGCGAGCGGCACAAAATAGGTCGGTGCGAAGCCGAGAAAGGCGGTGGCCGCGCAGGCCAGTGCCATGTGGAGATAGAAATATCGTGCGGGCGACGCATCTCGCGCGCGCACACGACGGTCGTCGATCAGGGTCGTCATGAGGGATGAGTCTGGAGAGGCGGCGTTTGGTTCAAACCCCTAGCCACCTGTGCAGGGCGCTTGTCGGGATGACGAAATCTAACCCCCCGCGCTCAGTTCCGCGCGATCGAGCTCCTCCTCGATCCTGTGAAACGCGTCGTCACCGATCACCTCGGTGGCCCGGAGGTCGAAGATCGATTTTCGCGCGGCTTCGATGGCGCGGCGGCGCAGCGGATCGGCGGGCAATTCGCCGTTGGTGATGCCACCATGGGGATCGTCGTCGGCCTGCATCAGGATGGCACGATATTCGAGCCGCAGGATTTCGGCTTCCTCCGACGGATCGTCCTCGATCGCGTCGAGCGCCGCGCGATAGGCGACGGCGCGGGCGCGCGCGACCTCGATGCCGACGGGATTGTCGTCCTTGAGGCCGAACGCCAGGATCAGCGGCCGCAAGGTCAGGCCCTGCACGACCAGCGTGCCGAGCACGACCGCAAACGCCGAGAAGACGATGAAGTCACGATGCGGAAAGTTTTCCGGCAAGGCAAAGGCGGTGGCGAGCGTGACGAGGCCGCGCATGCCACACCAGGAGATGATGAGGCCGCCCTTGGCGGAGGCGACCTGCTTCGGATCCTTGGGGTGATAGATCCCGTGCGCCACCAGCGTGCGCAGCGTCGTGCGGTAGAGCGTGACCCAGGCCAACCGGACCAGGACCACGGTGAGCAGGATCCAGGCGGCGGCCAGGCAATAGTCCCAGCGCACGTCCGCGTCCAGCCGCGTCCAGATCGGTCGCATCTGCATGCCGATCAGCATGAACGCGAGCACGTTGAGCACGAACACCATCGTATCCCACACCGCGTAGGACGGCACCCGCAACCGCGCCGGCATGCGAGCGGGTGCAGCGCGTGCCATCGTGATGGCGTACACGACGATGGTGAGGATGCCGGAGAGGCCGAGATGTTCAGCGCCGATCCAGACCATGAAGGTAGTGGCGAATTGCATGATGATCGAACTGGGAGCCTCCGTGATCCGCACGATCACCAGTGGCATGACTCGCGCGGCGAGATAGCCGGCAACGACGCTGCCGACCAGGGCCAGAGCCATGGTTGGCGCGACCTGGCTCCATGCCAGATGCTCGGTGGCGGTCGCTCCGACGGCGATGCGATAGATCAAGAGCGCGGTCGCGTCGTTGAGCAGGCTCTCGCCTTCCAGGACCTTCACCATGCGGTGAGGCAGCTTCACCTGGCTCAGGATCGCGACCGCGGCGGCCGCGTCCGGCGGGGCCACGATGGCGCCGAGCGCAACCGCGGCGGCCCAGGGCATATCAGGCATCAGCCGGTGCGCGACGTAGGCCACAGCGGCCGTGGTCAAGCCGACCGCGGCGACGACGAGGGTGGAGACCGGAACCCAATTGTTGCGGAGATCGCGCAGCGAGGTGTCGAAGGCGGCATCGAGCAGGACCGGTGCGACAAAAAGAGCCAACGCCAGGTCGGGCTCCAGCGTCCAGGACGGGCTCGACGGCACAAAGGCGATCAGTGCGCCCCCGATTGCGAGAAAGGTCGGGTAGGGGACCTTGATCCGCCGCGCCAGCGCCGATAATGCAACGGCGCCGAGCAGAAGCACGATGATCCATTCGAATGTCGACACGTTGATCCCCGAACCCGATTTGAGCGGCGCCACAAGCTAGCACCAATCCGGTCGTATGATGGATGGTGCAGCCCCAAGGCAAGACCTCAAGGCGGACCTTAACTCAAGACTTTCCAACTGTGGCGAGCATGCGTTTTCTCATTCAATGGTCCGGCGCCGGGTTGCTCTTTGCGCTCTCGTTCGTTGCGGCTCATGCTGCGACCGGCGGCGAGCCGGCCGCGGTGCCGCAGGTCGACATCGCGCCGTGCCTCGCGGCTGCCGCAGCCGACGACATCGACAAGGCCGCCACGGCCTGCGCCGCCGTGATCGACAACGAGAAGACGGCGAAAGGGGACCTGATCAAGGCGCTGATCGCGCGCGGCGGGCTTTATGCGCGGCACGACCAAGTCGACCGCGCGATCGCCGACGACAGCCGCGCGCTGGAGCTCGATTCCGGTCTCGCCGATATCTTCAACGCGCGGGGCGAACTCTGGCTAAGGAAGGGCGACAAGCCCAAGGCGGTGCAGGATTTCGGTGCGGCGTTGAAAATCGATCCGAACCACGAGAAGGCCAAGCCCAATCACAAGGCGATGGCGCGCGAGATCGAGCGGATCGGCGCGCAGATGGCAGTCGCGGGCAAGCCCAGTTTCATTTGCAAGGGTGTGCGCCGTCCCGTCGAGAAGGCGATCTGCGCCAACCGCGAGCTCGCAGATCTCGACCGCGAGATCTTTGCCGCCAACGCGCGCGTGTTGCGCGAAGCCCGCAATGCAGGCGAAGCGAAGGCGCTTCAACGCGAGCAGGACGATTTCATCGCCGGCCGCAACGCCGGGTTCGGCCGGCCGGGGTACGATTTGAAGAAGGCGATGCAGGAGCGGCTGCAGCGGCTCAACGGGGTGGACGGGTATTGAGGCTCCTCGTCTCGCTCGTAAGAGCGGGACGAAGGAGGGAAGGGATCGGTGCGCCGCTGGCACGCCTCGATTTGAACCGATTCTTTGGCTGCCGCGACAATGGTGAAAGCCTGATGTCCCGGAGCCCTATGCCATGTGCGGCACGCATCCTTCCGCGCAAATGCTCTCGTTTGCAAAAATCTCGTTTCGCTCGCTCCTGCTCAGCGCGGCAATGAGCGTCGTTCTCGTCGCCCCTGCTTCGGCCGGCGTCGATTGCGTAATCGGGAGCAAGGCCGCTCCGGCTGAGCTGATCCCGGCCTGCAGCGCCATCATCGACCAGGCCTCGAATCCATCCCTCGATCGCGCCGCGGCATTGCTGGTGCGCGCCGACGCCAATGCGCGAACCTCGGGCGCCCTCACGCAGGCGCTGCGAGATATCGATCGCGCCATCGCACTCGATGGCAAGAACGCAAAAGCCTGGCGCCTGCGCGGTGATCTCCTGCGCGAGGCCGGCGGCGATCTCAACCGCGCCGCGGCGGACCTCAGCAAGGCCATCGAGCTCGATCCGCAGGATTCGGAATCTTACGAGCTGCGCGGCGTCGTCTACACCAACCAGCACCGGCTCGACCGCGCGCTTGCCGATTACGACCAGGCGATCAGGCTGAAGCCTGACAATGCACAGGCCTGGTCCGACCGCGGCGTGACCTATTATCTCGGCGGCGACAACGAGAAGGCGATCCGCGATCTCAGCGAGGCGTTGCGCCTCGATCCGAACCGGCCGCGCAGCTACACCAATCGTGGCGCCGCCTACAAGAAGCTCGGCCAGCTCGACAAGTCGGTTGCCGACGACGGCGAGGCGATCCGGCTCGATCCGAAAGTGCCCGAATATTACGACAATCGCGGGCTGGCGCTGGCCGCGATGGGGGAGTACGACAAGGCGATTGCCGATTACGATCAGGCGCTCCGGCTGGCACCGCGGCCGAATTTCTTCACAAACCGCGGCGATTCCTACCACCTGAAGGGCGAGCTTGGCGCGGCGCTGAGCGATTACGAGGCCGCGCTGAAACTCGATCCGAATTTCGCGCTGACCTACAACAACCGCGCCGTGCTCTACAAGAAGATGGGCGAGCGCAAGAAGGCGCTGGCCGACTACGAGACCGCGCTGCGGCTCGATCCCGGCAACGACAATGCGGCCGGCGGCCGCCGAACCATGATCGCGGAGATCGCGAAATTCGGCGGCGAG
>NZ_JADPJF010000134.1:39512-45837 GCF_023073295.1 Bradyrhizobium sp. 23
CGCTCGCGGCGAATTCCGGCAATGGCCCGTCGTTCGATTGTGCCACCGCGAAGCGCGAGGTCGAGAAGGTGATTTGTGCCGATCCGCAGCTGGGGGTGCTCGATCGCCAGATCGCCGAGACCTACGAGCGCGTGCTGAAATCGGCCGGGTCCCGCTTCGCCGGCGGCCTCCGTCGCACCCAGCGCGATTTCCTCACCACCCGCAATACGAGCTTCGGCCGCCCCCTATGATCTCAGGAAGGTCATGCAGGAGCGGCTGCAGCGGCTGAATGCGATGGATAGCTGAGCATTGTTCTTTTCAGCTTGAACCGCGGCCCGTTCCCGGGAAAATACCCCTCAAACAAGGCCGGTACTTGATCCCTGTCATGGCGGGACGTCTGTCCTGCAACAAGGTCAAGGCCAGGCGAATAAGGGAACGGGAGCGCGGGAATGAACGTCCGAGGAAACATCGACGGAAAAAGTCTCTATCACGAGGTTTATGCGCGCTCGCTGGCTGACCCCAAGGGCTTTTGGGCCGAGGTGGCCAAGGAGATCGACTGGATCGAGCCACCGAAAAAGATCTTCGATCCCTCGCAAGGCGTCTACGGCCGCTGGTTCAGCGGTGGCGTCGTCAACACCTGCTACAACGCGCTTGACCGTCAGGTCGAACGCGGCCGCGCCGACCAGGTCGCGCTGATCCATGATTCGCCGCTGGCAAATAGCGTCACCAAATTCACCTACGCCGAACTGCTGGCCGAAGTGCAGGCGCTTGCCGCCATCATGCAGGATTTTGGTGTCGCCAAGGGCGATCGCGTCATCCTGTATATGCCGATGGTCCCCGAGGCCGTCGTCGCGATGCTCGCCTGCGCGCGCATTGGCGCGGTGCACTCCGTGGTGTTCGGTGGCTTTGCCGCGAAAGAGCTCGCCACCCGCATCGACGATGCGCAGCCAAAGTTGATTCTGTCGGCGAGTTGCGGCATCGAGCCCGGCCGGATCGTGCAGTACAAGCCGCTGCTCGACGAGGCGATCAGGCTTGCGGGGGCAAAGCCGAAGGCCTGCATCGTGCTGCAACGTCCGCAGCTCGTCTGCGCCCTCACGCCCGGCCGCGACTATGATTGGGCGGGCCTGCGCCGCAAGGCGATGAACGACGGCAAGAAGGCGCCTTGTGTGCCCGTCGCCGCTACCGATCCGCTCTACATCCTCTATACGTCAGGCACGACCGGCATTCCCAAGGGTGTCGTGCGCGACAATGGCGGCCATCTCGTCGCGGTGAAATGGTCCATGTTCAACCTTTATGGCGTCAAGCCGGGCGAGGTCTGGTGGTGCGGCTCCGACATCGGCTGGGTGGTCGGCCACAGCTACATCGTCTACGGCCCGCTGCTGCATGGCGCGACCTCGATCATGTATGAGGGCAAGCCGGTCGGCACGCCCGATGCCGGCGCGTTCTGGCGCGTGATCAGCGAGCACAAGGCCGTCGCCTTCTTTACTGCGCCGACCGCGTTCCGCGCGATCCGGAAAGAAGATCCGGAAGGAAAATTCATCCGGCAATACGACCTCTCGACGTTCCGCACGCTGTTCCTGGCCGGCGAGCGCGCCGATCCGCCGACGGTGGAATGGGCGGAGCAGCAGTTGAAAGTGCCTGTGATCGACCATTGGTGGCAGACCGAAACCGGCTGGTGCATCGCCGGCAATCCGGTTGGCTTAGGTCAGCTGCCGGTGAAGCACGGGTCGCCGACGGTGCCGATGCCGGGCTATCAGGTCGACGTGGTCGACGAAGCGGCAAAGCCGGTCGGTCCGAACACCATGGGTTCGATCGTCATCAAGCTTCCGATGCCGCCGGGCTGTCTGCCGACGCTGTGGAATCAGGACGAACGGTTCAAGGAAGCCTATCTCACCGAATTCCCCGGCTACTACAAAACGTCGGATGCCGGCTACAAGGACGACGACGGCTATGTCTTCGTCATGGGCCGCACCGACGACATCATCAACGTCGCCGGCCATCGGCTCTCCACCGGCGGCATGGAGGAGATCCTGGCTTCGCATCCCGATGTCGCTGAATGCGCCGTGCTCGGCGTCAAGGACGCGATCAAGGGCGAGGTGCCCTGCGGCTTCCTGGTGCTCAAGGCGGGTGTGAAACGGGCCCCGGCCGAGATCGAGAAGGAGATCGTCGCGCTGGTGCGCGACAAGCTCGGTCCCGTTGCCGCGTTCAAGCTCGCCATCACCGTCGGCCGCCTGCCCAAGACGCGATCCGGAAAGATCTTGCGCGGCACGATCAAGAAGATCGCAGATGGTGAAGCTTGGACCATGCCGGCGACGATCGAGGACCCCAAGGTGCTGGACGAGATCGGCGATGCGCTGAAGGGGCGGGTGTGAGGTTTGCAATGGGGCTTGAATAGGCCGCATTTTTCCGCTCAATCCTCATCCTGAGGACCTGGCGCGCGTCTCGAAGGATGAAAGGCCCCGCTGCGGCAGCTTGGCCTGCATGGTTCGAGACGCCCGCTGCGCGGGCTCCTCACCATGAGGATGAAGGGCCTGCCATGAATTCGAAGCCGTTTCTAGCGATTGCATTTGCGGGCCTCATTCTCTCCGCCTGCTCCGCGCGCTACCAGACGCCGGTGGCGATGGGCGGCGATGATGACGACGCGGTCTGCCAGAGCCGCGGCTATGCGGCCGGATCGCCCGAATACGTGGCGTGCCGCAAGGACCGCGACGTCCAGCGCAGTTCCGCGACCACCCGCGCCGACCGCCGCCAGCGCGACCTCGGCGAATACATGCTGAACCATCCGGACCGGCCATAAAGGCTGCGCTGCGCCGCTGCGCTCGCAATGACGAGGTTGCTGAAGCTTCTTGCGTCAGACTAGAAACGCGGCGAGTTTCCCCGCCGCGTTTGCATTCGATGACGACTGAAGTGGAAGGATTACTCCTCCTCCTGGTCCTGCTTCTTGCCGCCGAGCGTCTTCAGCTTGGCGAACACAGCATCGACGTTGAGATCGTCGCTGGACCTCTCCGCGGGTTCGTACTCGTCCTTCTTGGTGGTTTCTGAGGCCGGCAGCAAAGTGGCGCCGCCATAGGCTGCGTCGATCGGCTTTTCCTTCGCCGCGCGCGCGACCTCGAAATCGAGCTCGATCTGCGAGCAGAGGCCGAGGGTGACGGGATCGATCGGCGTCAGCTGGGAGGTGTTCCAGTGGGTGCGATCGCGGACACTCGCGATCGTACTCTTGGTCGTGCCGACCAGGCGCATGATCTGGGCGTCCTTGAGCTCGGGATGGTTGCGCAGCAGCCAGAGGATGGCGCTCGGGCGTTCGTGGCGGCGCGAGACCGGGGTGTAGCGCGGGCCCTTGCGCTTGGGCTGCGGCGGCAGCACCACCTTGCTCTCCTGGAGGCGGAGCCGGTAGTCCGGGTTGTTCTCGCCCTTCTCGATTTCCTCGCGGGTCAGCTGGCCATTGGAAAGGGGATCCATGCCCTTGATGCCCTGGGCGGCGTCGCCATCGGCGATCGCGCGCACCTCGAGGGGGTGCATTTTGGTGAAATCGGCGACCTGATCGAAGGTCAGCGCGGTATTGTCGAGCAGCCAGACGGCGGTCGCCTTGGGCATCAGAGGTGCGTTGCTCATGGCAAATCTCCTTTGTGCTTCGCCCACCCCTTTGGAGGCGAAACCGGTGGTCATCAGCGATGACTGGGAATTCGCGCTATATAAGCCCGGAGGGGCTAGCCACGCAATGGTTCTGCTATAGATAGTGCCTTGACAGCGCCCGAAAGGGGGCCCAATTCCCTCTGAAGTCTCTGTAAGACCGTACCCAAGCCCTGTTCATCCATCGACCGCTTCCCGCCCATTTGGCGAGGTGATTCGGTCCCGAGATCGCTCAATGTCAGCCAAACCAGACCTCAAGATCGTGCTTTGTTCTCCCCGTGGCTTCTGCGCCGGGGTGGTCCGGGCGATCGACACCGTGGAACGGGCGCTCGATAAATACGGCGCCCCCGTCTATGTTCGCCACGAGATTGTGCACAATAAATACGTCGTCGATGGGTTGAAGAAGAAGGGCGCGATCTTCGTCGAGGAACTCGCCGAGATCCCGGAAAACACCACCGCGCCGGTGGTGTTCTCGGCCCATGGCGTGCCGAAATCGGTCCCGGCCGACGCCACCTCCCGCAATTTGTTCTCGCTGGATGCGACCTGCCCCCTGGTCACCAAGGTGCACCGCGAGGCCGCGATCCATTTCAAGCGCGGCCGCGAGATCTTCCTGATCGGGCATTCCCATCATCCGGAGGTGGTGGGCACGCTCGGCCAGCTCCCGACCGGCGCCGTGACCCTGATCGAGACTGCCGAGGACGCCAAGACCATCGCCCCGAAGGACCCGAACAACCTCGCCTTCGTGACCCAGACCACGTTGTCGATCGACGACACCGCGGAGATCGTGGCGCTCCTGAAGGAACGCTTCCCGAACATCAACGGGCCGCACAAGGAAGACATCTGCTACGCCACCACCAACCGCCAGCTCGCGGTGAAGAAGGTGGCGCCGGTGGTCGACGCCCTGATCGTGGTCGGTGCGCCGAACTCGTCGAACTCGCAGCGCCTGCGCGAAGTCGCCGAACGCGAGGGTTGCCCGATCGCCGTGCTGGCGCAGCGCGCCACCGAAATCGACTGGAAGCGGTTCGAGAACATCACCAGCCTCGGCATCACCGCGGGTGCCTCGGCACCGGAAGTGATCGTCGAGGAGATCATGGACGCGTTCGCCGAGCGCTTCACGCTGCATGTGGAGACGGTCTCGGCCGCGGAAGAGAACGAGTTCTTCCCGCTGCCGCGCCAGGTGCGCCCCGAAGCCGCCGCCGAGTAGACGTTCATGGCGGTCTACACCGACGTTGCCGCCGACGAGCTTGCGGACTTCCTCAACCAATACGATCTCGGCGAGTTGCTCTCCTACAAGGGCATCGCCGAGGGCGTCGAAAATTCCAACTTCCTGCTGCATACGACCAAGGGGTCGTTCATCCTCACGCTCTATGAGAAGCGCGTGGCGAAGAACGATCTGCCGTTCTTCCTCGCGCTGATGACGCATCTTGCCGAGCACGGCGTCAACTGCCCGCTGCCGGTGAAGGGAACGGACGGCGAGGCGTTGCGCGAGCTGTCGGGCCGGTCGGCCGCGATCATCACCTTTCTCGAAGGCGTCTGGCCGCGCAAGCCGAACGCGGTCCATTGCGCCGGCGTTGGCGAGGGGCTCGCCAGGATGCATCTGGCCGGCGCGAATTTCGCGATCAGGCGTGCGAACGCGCTGTCGGTCCCGGGCTGGCGGCCGCTGTTCGATGCCGCATCACACCGGGCCGACGAGGTGCAGCCCGGCCTGCGCGCGTTCCTGAGCCAAGAGCTCGACTACCTCGAGAGCGGGGTCTGGCCGACGCTTCTGCCCGAAGGCGTGATCCACGCCGACCTCTTCAACGACAACGTCTTCTTTCTCGGCGACAAGTTGTCAGGGATCATCGACTTCACTTTCGCCTGCAATGACTGGCTCGCCTATGATGCCGCGATCTGCCTCAACGCCTGGTGCTTCGAGCCGGATCATTCCTTCAACGTCACCAAGGCGCGGGCCTTCCTCAATGCCTATGGCCGCGTGCGAAAGCTGTCCGAGCCGGAAGAGGCAGCGCTGCCGCTGCTCGCGCGCGGCGCTGCGATGCGCTTCCTGCTGACGCGGCTGGTCGACTGGCTCAACGTTCCGCCCGGCGCGCTGGTTCGGCCGAAGGATCCGCTGGAATATGTCCGCAAGCTGCGCTTCCACCAGAGCGTTTCCAGCGTGCGCGACTACGGGCTGATGCCGTCGGGGCTGGTGGCGTGAGCGAGCTTCCGATTGTCACGATCTACACCGACGGCGCCTGCTCGGGAAATCCGGGGCCCGGCGGCTGGGGCGCGATCCTGAAGTTCGGCGACAAGGAAAAAGAACTGAACGGTGGTGAGCGCCACACCACCAATAACCAGATGGAATTGATGGCGGCGATCTCCGCGTTGGAAGCGCTGAAGAAGCCGTGCACGGTCGATCTCTATACCGACAGCCAATATGTCCGTCAGGGCATTACCGGCTGGATCCACGGCTGGAAGCGCAACGGCTGGCGCACCGCCGACAAGAAGCCGGTGAAGAATGTCGAGCTATGGCAGCGCCTGGATGCCGCGCTGAAGGCCCATGACGTGCGGTGGCACTGGGTCAAAGGTCACGCAGGCCATCCCGAGAACGAACGCGCCGACCAGCTCGCGCGCGACGGGATCGTGAAGGCGCGGTTGCAGCAGAGGCTGGCGGAGTAGGCGCGCGGTCGGCGCTCCTTCCTCATGCTCCGCCGTCATCGCCCGGCTTGACCGGGCGATC
>NZ_JADPJF010000134.1:45982-68311 GCF_023073295.1 Bradyrhizobium sp. 23
AGTCGTTTGTGGCTGAAAGCGGCGTCTAAAGCTTACAGCTGCCCGAGCAGCGTATCGCCGCCGGACACCTCGACCTTGCCGGGCATCGCCTCGAGGTTCAGCTTCTTGACCACGCCGTCCTCGACCAGCATCGAATAGCGCTTGGAGCGGATGCCGAGACCGTTGCCGGAGGCGTCGAGCTCCATGCCGATCGCCTTGGTGAAGTCGGCATTGCCGTCGGCGAGGAAGATGGCCTCGTCGCGTTGGTCGGTATCGCGCTTCCAGGCGTTCATGACGAAGGCGTCGTTGACGGAGACGATGGCGATGGTGTCGACGCCCTTGTCCTTCAGGGCGTAGGCGTTGAGGAAAATGCTCGGCAGATGCATCTTGTGGCAGGTGCCCGTATAGGCGCCGGGCACCGCGAACAGCGCCACTTTCTTGCCCTTGAAGATGTCGTCGGTGGTCTTCACCTGCGGGCCTTCGGCCGTCATCACGCGGAATTTCGCCTCGGGCAGTTTGTCGCCAGTCTGGATCGCCATCGTCAGTCTCCCTGAAAATCGGTCCCGCTTTTTAGACCGTGCGGCGGCGCTGCACAATGTTGCCGGTAGGGCAGGCGGTGAGGGCGGGACCCTTCACCGTTATGTCATCAGCCGGCGAACCCGCCGCCGTCGAGGAAGGCCTGCTCGTCCGGGGTGGTGTCGCGGCCGAGCAGATGGTTGCGGTGGGGGAAGCGGCCAAACCGCCGGATGATGTCGGCGTGCTCACGCGCGTATTTCAGATTTTCGGCATTGTCGGTGTTTTGAAACAGCGCGACGCAGTGCAATTGGTCGGGCAGGTGCTCGGAATGCATGAAGGGCAAATAGAGGAATTCGAGCAGGACCGGATCGATCCTTTGATCTGCGCCCCGCGCAATGGCGCGGCGGGCGACGTCGCGCGCCAGCGCATCGCTGGCAAAGGCCTGCGACGTGCCGCGAAACATGTTGCGCGGAAACTGGTCGAGCACGATGACGAGCGCGAGTGCGCCCTCATCGGTCGCCTCCCATGACGAGAGTTCGCCGGCGACCGCCTTCTGCCACAGCGCGAGAAAGCGGCGCCTGATCTCCGCGTCGAATGCGTCGTTGCGCTCGTACCAGGCATCGCGGCCGGCCTCGCGCCAGAAGGCGAGGATGCCGGCCGGACTGATGTTGCCGTCGTCGGTCATGAACGAAAGAGGCGCTTACGCCGCCTCCGCCTTCTTCTCGTCGCGCAGCTGCCGCCGCAGGATCTTGCCGACATTGGTCTTCGGCAGGTCGGTGCGGAATTCGATGTGCTTGGGCACCTTGTAGCCCGTCAGCTGCTCCTGGCAGAACTTGACCAGGGCCTCCGCCGTGAGGTTCGGGTCCTTCTTGACCACGAACGCCTTCACCGCCTCCCCCGACTTGGAATCGGGAATGCCGATGACGGCGCATTCGAGCACCCCGGGGTTGCTCGCGATCACTTCCTCGATCTCGTTCGGATAGACGTTGAAGCCGGAGACCAGGATCATGTCCTTCTTGCGGTCCACGATCTTGGTGTAGCCCTTCTCGTCCATGATGCCGATGTCGCCGGTGCGGAAATAGCCGTCCGCGGTCATCACCTTGGCCGTCTCCTCCGGCCTGTTCCAGTAGCCCGACATCACCTGCGGGCCCTTGGCGCAGATCTCGCCGGGCTGGCCGAGCGGCATCTCGTTGCCGTCGTCGTCGCGGATCGAGATCCAGGTCGAGGGCACGGGGATGCCGATAGTGCCGTTGAACTCCGGATTGGTCGTGGTGTTGCAGGTCAGCGTCGGAGATGTCTCCGACAGGCCGTAGCCTTCGGCGATGGAGCAGCCCGTGATGGCCTTCCACTGCTCGGCGACGGGGCGCTGCACCGCCATGCCGCCACCGTTCGAGATCTTCAGCTTGGAGAAGTCGAGCTTTTTGAAGTCGGGATGATGCATCAGGCCGTTGTAGAGCGTGTTCACGGCAGGGAAGTTGTTGACCTGGTACTTCGCCAATTCCTTGATGAAGCCCGGGATGTCGCGCGGATTGGGGATCAGGAGATTGCAGCCGCCGGCGCGCACCGCGAGAAGGTAGCAGGCTGTCAGCGCGAAGATGTGATAGAGCGGCAGCGCGCAAACGACCATGAGTTGATCGACATGCGGCGGCGCGGCCATCGCCGGCTGCAGCCAGGCGTCGTTCTGCAGGACGTTGGCGACGATGTTGCGATGAAGCAGGGTGGCGCCCTTGGACACGCCGGTGGTGCCGCCGGTATATTGCAGGAAGGCGACGTCGCCGGGTGACAGCTTCGGCTTGTTGAAGGCCAGAGAGCGGCCGGCGGAGATCGCGTCGTTGAAGGACACCGCGCCCGGCAGCGACCATGCCGGCACCATCTTCTTGACGCGGCGGACGACCAGATTGACGATCACTCCCTTGAAGCCGAGCAGGTCGCCCATGCTGCCGACGATGACGTGCTTGACTTGCGTCTTGGCGATCACCTGCTCGACGGTGTGGGCGAAGTTCTCGAGCACGATGATGGCTTCGGCGCCGGAATCCTTGAGCTGGTGCTCGAGCTCGCGCGGCGTGTAGAGCGGATTGACATTGACCACCGCGAAACCGGCGCGCAGCACGGCTGCGGTCGCGACCGGATATTGCAGCACGTTCGGCATCATGATCGCGACGCGGGCGCCGCGTTGCAGGCCGCGCCCTTGCAGATAGGACGCCATCGCCAGCGACATCTGGTCGAGGTCGCGATAGCTGATCGACTTGTCCATGCAGATGAACGCCTTGCGGTCGGCGAACTTGGCGAAGCTCTCCTCCAGGAGGTCGACCAGCGATGAATATTGCGTCGGCTCGATATCGGCGGGGACGCCGGGCGGATATTGCTTAAGCCAGATGCGCTCCATGGAAACTCCCCTCATTGACCAGAGCCCGTTGTGTCTCGGGCTTGCCTCGTTGCCGTCAGTATCGAGCCTGCCGGAACGGGTGGCAAGCGGTCGAGGCTTAGGACAAACGTCAGGGAGTGGCTACCGGAATCCTTGCAAATGGCGCTGCCGCAACTGCGAAGTGCGGCGCGGTCTCGCCTCGCGTCGGCTGTTAACTGTTGTTGGCGGGCTTGGCGGGCTTGGTCGCGGCCTTGGGCTTGGCGGGCTTGGCCGCCTCGCCGCTCACCGCAGGCTTTGCCACCGCATCGGGCTTGGCTGCGGCATGCTTGGTACCGGCCGGCTTAGCTGCGGACTTGCCGTCGGCCGGCTTTGCGGCCGCCGCCGTCTTGGCATCGGGCTTCGCCGCCGCCGTCTTGGCATCCTTCGGCTTGTCTGCCGCGTCGGGCTTTTTGGCGACGCGCGACTTCTTGCCACGCGGCTTTGGCGTGGCCTGCTGGTCGGCATCGGCCGCGACCGCCGCGATCAGGGCGGTCCCGGTGCGGGTCGGACCGGTATACACCAGCACGGGCTCGGCCGCCGCCGGGGCCGAGGCCATCAGCTCGGAGGCCTTCATCAGAGGCGGCTGAAGCCCGGCCGTGAAGAAGGTGACTTGGGCTTCGCCGCCGGTGGCCGAGGCGGACCCGGACGTGCCGCCATTGGCCGCGATCAGCGCGTCGTCATCGTCGCTGGCCGGCCGCTTGCGATGGCCGCCGCACATGTCGTCACGCAGGTTCGGCGGCGAGGCGTCGACCGGGACCAGCTTGTCAACGGTGCCGAGCGAGGGGCGGAGCCAGGTGAGATTATCTTGCGAGAAGCCGCGCTCCAGCAGCTGCGCCGCCTTCACCGCGCGCGCGGTCCCGGAGTTGGCGCCCAGCACGACGGCGATCAGCCGGCGGCCGTTGCGGGTGGCCGACGCGACGAGATTGTAGCCGGAGGCGCAGATGAAGCCGGTCTTGAAACCGTCGGCGCCGGGATAGCGGCCGATCAGCTTGTTGAAATTGCCGGTGACGCGCTTGCCGAAGCGGATTGCCGGAATGTGCACGAAGTACTCGTACTCGGGCAGGTCGCGCAGGAACGAGCGCGCGAGAATGCCAAGATCCCGCGCGGAGGTGATCTGTCCGTCGGCGGGCAGGCCGTTCGGATTGACGTAGCTCGTCTGCGTCATGCCGAGCTTCTGCGCCGTGTCGTTCATCAGCGCCGAGAAACCATCGATCGAACCGCCAACGCCTTCGGCGAGCACGACGGCCATGTCGTTCGCCGATTTCACCATCATCATCTTGAGCGCGTTGTCGACGGTAAGCTGCGTTCCCGGGCGAAAGCCCATCTTCGAGGGCGACTGCGAGGCTGCCGTCGGCGAAACCGTGAGCAGTGTGTCGAGTGTGAGCTTGCCGTCCTTGACCGCCTTCAGCGTCACATAGGCGGTCATGATCTTGGTGACGGAAGCCGGATACCAGGGAATGGTCGCGTTCTCCGCCTGCAGCACCTTGCCGCTATCGGCCTCGATCAGGAGCAGCGCTTCGGCGCTCGCCGCGCGCGGCGCGAGCAACGCGGCACACGCGAGTGCCGCGGCGAACAGGTTGAACAGGGATTGACGAAGCAGCGGGCGAAGAGCGTGCACTATCCGATTCCGGTCCTTGGAGACCCGCCGGTTCCGGTCGGCTCTCGTGATCTGATGTTCGGTTCTGAAATCCAGCGCCGCCGCTTGCGGCGCCGCAAACCTATACCGGCTGGTGCGTCGGGAATAGGGGCATCAGCCGGGTATTCCGCAATGAAATGGGCCGAATTTCGACGATACGATGGGGACTTGCCAAGGCGGCTTGTTAAGGCGACTTGGCGGCCGTCGCGGCAGCCTCAGCCGCTGTCACGCTGGCCCGTGCGTTCTCCTGAACCATGAATTGAGCCCTGGCGAGGTCGGCGAAATGGCCGCCTTTGGCCACGAGTTCATCGAAAGTTCCGCTTTCGATCACGCGCCCGTTCTCGAACACCAGGATACGCGTGGCATTGCGGATGGTGGAGAGACGGTGGGCGATCACGAAGGTGGTGCGGCCCTTCATCACTTCGTCGAGAGCGGTATTCACCTTGGCCTCGGTGACGGCGTCGAGTGCGCTCGTCGCCTCGTCCAGGATCAGGATCGGCGGATCCTTCAGCAGTGCACGTGCGATCGACAGCCGCTGGCGCTCACCACCCGACAGCATCCGGCCCCGCTCGCCGGCATTGGTCTCGAAGCCGCCGCTGCGCTCGATGAATTCGAGCGCCTGCGCGCGCTCCGCCGCCTTGCGCATCTCGGCCTCGGTGGCGTCCGGCTTGCCGACGCGCAAATTCTCCGCGATCGAGCGGTTGAACAGCAGCGCCTCCTGAAAGACCACGCCGATGTTCCGCCGCAGCGATGTCAGCGTCACCCCGCGCACGTCCATGCCGTCGATCCTGATGAAGCCGGACTGCGGATCGAAGGCGCGATGCAGCAGCGCAATCGCCGTCGACTTGCCGGCGCCCGTCGCGCCGACCAGTGCGATGGTCTGGCTGGGAAGCGCGGTGAAGGAGAGGTCCTCGACCGCCGGCCGCTTGCCGTCATAGGAGAAGGTGACGTCGTTGAATTCGACGAGGCCGGAGAGCCGACCCGCATCGATCGCGTCGTGCCGGTCGTGCACCGCAGGAACCGCATCGAGCACGTTGAAGAACTCGCGCAGGCGCGGGGCTTCCATGAACACGTTGTTGATGAAGCTCACGACCTGCTCCAGCTTCTGGATCAGAAGCGTCGCGAAGCTCACGAACATGACGATCTCGCCGACAGAGGTCAGCCCCTGGTCGTGCAGCGCGATGCCGAAAGTGAAGATCGCGAGCACGGTGATCGTGGTGGAGGCGCGCGTGATGACGGTGACGAGTGCCCACCACGACAGCACCGGCATTTGCGCCGCTAGCAACTCGTCGGCGACGGAGCGCAGGCCCTTCACCTCGGATTCGACGCGGACGAAACTCTGCACCAGCGCGACGTTGCCAAGGGCGTCGGACGCGCGCGCGGAGAGCTCGCTGTAGTGCTCCTCCACCTCCATCTGCATGCCGAAGGTTCTGCGCACCACGAAGGTGGTCAGCGCGGTGAAGACGATGCAGAGCACGAACAGCAGGATTGCAAGCCGCCAGTTCAGGTAGAGCGATAGCGGCAGCAGCACCACGACCGAGAGGATCGCGGCAAAATGCTCTCGAAAGAAGCCGACCCATAACCGCCACAGCGCATCTGTGCCGTTCAGCATCACCTTCATCAACCGGCCCGAATGGGTGCCCGAATGGAAGGTCAGAGGCAGCTGCAGGATGTGCTCGAAATAGTCCGTCAGGACCGCCTGCCGCTGGCGGTGGGAGAGCCGGTCGGCCTGCAACGCTACGACCGCGCTGCAGACGATGGTGAACAGTCCGAACGCGACCCATGCAACCAGGAACGGCCAGGCCGAGTTGGAGCCTGCGACCGTCTTGCCGGAGAGCACATCGACGATCCGGCCGAACAGCACCGGTTCGGCGAATTGCGAGCCCGCAAGCAGGAGATTGACGACCGCAAGCAGCCAGCCCAGCCGTGCCTCCTTACCGAGCAGCTCGAGAACGCGGGTGTAGAGGCGGAGAATGGGCATGGGCGAGGAGCTCGGGCGGCTGGAACGGAGTGAGCGCATACTCTAATCAGGGATCGCCCGTGAGATATAGCGGAAGCTGTCGGTTTTGCTCAGTTGATCAACCGCCCTGCAACTGGCGGCAAGAACCCGCTGTCGAAGATGTCGCCCGCCGCCGGCCGGTTGCGGAATTTGAAATCCTGCCCGATCTGGTCGATCGCGCGATCCATGCGCGCCGGGTCGATGTCGCCGAGGCCGTTGCGACGGACCTCGTCCGTCAGGATGTTGTCGACGAGGACGGTGCGCAGCCGCTCCAGCTCAAGATCGCGATCGCCGCCGTCGATGCGGCTCGCGGCTTCGTCCGCCGCACGCGCCGGGTCCTTGACGGTCGCGTTGATGCCGGCGATCAATGCGCGGACGAATCCCTTCACGGTGTCCGGCTTGGCCGCGGCGAAAGCCGGGTTGACCACGACGGCAAAGCCATAGGCCTCGCAACCATAATCGGCATAGCGAAGCGCGACGAGATCGCCGCCTGGCACGCCGCGGTCGCGCAGGTTCACTGCCGAGAGATAGCTGAAGCCGGCGACGGCATCGACCTGTCCCGCGGAGAGGATCGGCTCGCGCACCGCGGCGCTGATCTTGTGGAATTTCACGTGAGCCGTGTCGATGCCGTTCTGCTGCGCCAGCGCCGGCCACAGCCGCATCGACAGATCGCTATCGGCAACGCCGACGGTTTTGCCGTCCAGGTCGGGCAGGAGGTGGATGCCGCGGCTCCTGCGGGCGACGATCGCGTAGGGCGCGCGGTTGAACAGCACGAATACCGCCTTGACCGGGGTCGCATCCTTGTCGCGGAAGCGGATCAGCTCGTTGATGTCGACGAGCGCGAGCTCGCTGTTGCCCTTGGCGACGCGCGCAAGCGCCTCCGGCGATCCGGCCGCGCTGCTGAAGGAGACGTTGAGACGTTCGGCGCCGAAGCTGCCGTCCTTGGCGGCAAGAAAGAACGGCGCCATGCTCGCATCGATCGGGCGGTCGAAGGTGAAGTGGATCGCAATGGAGGGCACGACGGTCTCGGCCGCGGTAGCATCGCGCGCAGTCAGCACCGCAAGCGAGATTGCAGCGGCCAGCAGACCGCGAAGAGCAATTGTCGTGAATTCGAACATCAGTCGCGCCGGTCCGGTGTTGTTATGGCTTGGTGACGCTCGGAGCGCCGGCTGGCGACAAGCTTGTTCGCGCCAACATGAACGGCGGATGAGCGGCGGTTGCGTCACGATCACGCAACCCCGTTCAGCTTGTGTTGGGGTTGGGGAACCCAACATGGGATGCGGGTGTTTGAGAGACACGAGCCTGTCATCAGGCACCATTCGAGGTCCCAAGGAGGGTCCAGGACATGTTTGACAGATTTTCAGGATTTGCCGGCCGTAAGGCCGTTCTCGCTACCGCCGCGGTGCTGGCGCTGACCGCAATAACCCCGACCGCTTCCTACGCGGGCGGCCGTCATTGGCATGGTGGCGGCGGTGGCGCGGCGGCTGCTGCAGCGTTTGCCGGCATCGTCGGCACCGGTCTTGCGATCGCCGCGACCCGCAACGCCTACGCCTATGACGATGGCCCCTATTATGGCGGCCCCGCCTATTACAGCGGCCCTGCCTATTACGGCGACGGCCCGTATTACGGACCCGGCCCGAACTACCAGTATCAGCGTTACGGCGGCACGGCTCCGTCGGAGCTCTGCGGCCAGGGCCACCGCACCAACTGCTACTAGTTTTGGCCACAACAAAAGGTTGACCACAAACGGGCCGTCGTGCTTGCCGCGGCGGCCCCTTTTTGGGCTCTACTATCGCGCGTTAACGCGCTGGCCATGGGTTTAGAGTAGCGTCGCGTACATGAGTGATTCGCTTGAGCGGCTATATCTGGCTGTGCTCGCGGCCAGGGACCTTGATCCGGCAACATCGCGCACAGCGCGGCTGTTTCAGCGCGGCCCGTCAAAAATGGCGAAGAAGCTGGCTGAAGAGGCCATCGAGGTCATCATCGACGCGGTCAACGGCGATAGCGAAGCCGTGATCCGGGAAAGCGCAGATCTACTCTACAATCTGACCGTGCTCTGGGCCTCGGCCGGCGTGCGCCCCGAGGACGTCTGGCGCGAGATGACGCGGCGTGAAGACATGCTCGGCATCGCCGAGAAACTGCCGAAGTCGGCTATGAAACTGCCCAAAGTTGCGTCACCGCGTGTCGCCGCCAGGCGGCCAATCGTCGCGCTCGAAGGCCGCACCGCGCGCAAGCGCCACTAGTATTGGCACAAATCGGTCCCATCTCGGCATGGACAAATCCGTCCCATGGTGCTTCATCGCGGCGCCATGCTGAAACGTATTTACGACTGGTGCATCGACGCCGCTCACAAGCCTTACGCGCTCTGGATCATGGGCGCCGTGGCTTTCGCTGAAAGCTCCTTCTTTCCCGTCCCGCCGGACGTGATGCTGATCCCGATGTCACTGGCGCGCCCGCAACGCGCCTGGGTCTATGCGGCGATCTGCACTGCGACGTCGGTGCTGGGTGGCCTTCTGGGCTACGCTATCGGTGCGCTGCTCTTCGACTCGGTCGGCCATTGGCTGATCGAAGTCTATGGCCTCGGCGGCAAGGTCGACGCCTTCCGCGCCTCCTATGCCGAATGGGGCGCCGTGATCATCCTGCTCAAGGGCCTCACGCCGATCCCCTACAAGCTCGTGACCATCACGTCCGGCTTTGCCGGCTACAATCTCGGGCTCTTCATCCTGTGCTCGATCGTGGCGCGTGGCGGGCGCTTCTTTATCGTGGCGATCCTGCTAAACCGCTACGGCGACTGGATCCGGATCAAGATCGAGAAGCATCTCGGATTGGTGGTGGCAATCGGCGCCGCGGTGCTCGTGCTCGGCTTTGTCGTCGCAATCAAATTGATCTAACGCCCAAGGCGCTTTGCCACCGCGCCTCGTTCGGCTACGGTTGCCGCCATGATGCTTCGATCCGGCAATCCGGTCCTGCGACTGGGCACGCTGACATTTGCGGCGCTTTCGGTCCTGCTCGCTGCCGGCGGTACCGGATGGCCGCAATCCGCACCGCCGGCGCTCGGCTTGCAGGAGCAAGGACCGCAGGCCGCACCGGCGCCCTCGACAGCTCCTTCGTCGCCGCCGGCGCACGAGGAAAACCCCGGGCTGATCAACGAAATGGGCAAGCTGTTCGAAAAGCTGCCCTCGATCCTGCCGCCGATCAAAAGCCCGAGCGAGACCATGAACGATTTGTCGCGCCTGGCGAAGCCGTCGACCATGGTGTCGGGACGCGTGGCCTGTCCGGCCTCGTCGAACGGCGCGCCCGACTGCAAGCTCGCCGCCGACAAACTCTGCCAGAGCAAGGGCTACACGGAAGGCAAGAGCCTGAATGCCGACTCCGCGGAAAAGTGCTCGGCCAAGGTTCTGATCCCGGGCAGGCAACGCAAACCGGATGACTGCCGCACTGATACCTTCGTCACCAGCGCGCTGTGCCAGAACTGAGGACGTCGCGCGAGCAAGCAAGGAGCGCCCATGAGCCGCACGGAGCAGGACTTCCTCGGACAGCGTGAGATCGCCGACGACATCTATTACGGCGTCCAGACCATCCGCGGGAAGGAGAACTTCCACATCACCGGCATTCCGATGAACCAGGAGCCTTACTTCGTGAAGGCGCTTGGTTACGTCAAGAAGGCCGCCGCCATGGCCAACCGCGATCTCGGCGCGGTGGACACCAAAGTCGCGGAAGCCATCATCGTGGGCTGCGATCGCGTCATCGCCGGCGATATGATGGACCAGTTCGTCACCGACTTCATCCAGGGCGGGGCCGGCACCTCCACCAACATGAACGCCAACGAGGTGATCGCCAATCTCGCGCTGGAATCGCTCGGCTTTGCCAAGGGCGACTACCAGCACGTCAGCCCCAACGATCACGTCAATTACGGCCAGTCCACCAACGACACCTATCCGACCGCCTTTCGGCTGGCGCTGATCCTGCGGCTCGAGAGCTACATGACGGCGCTGCGTCAGCTCCAGGAGGCGTTCTTCGCCAAGGGCAGGGAGTTCGAGCGCGTGCTGAAGATGGGCCGCACCCATTTGCAGGACGCGGTGCCGATGTCGCTCGGCGCCGAATTCCGCGGCTGGGGCACCACCATGGGCGAGGAGGTCGATCGAATCTCCGAGGCCCGCGCGCTGCTGCGCGAGATCAATCTCGGCGCCACCGCGATCGGCACCTCCGTCACCGCGGCGCACGGCTATCCCAAGCTCGCGGTCCGGCATCTGAGCGCGCTCACCGGCGTCGACTTCATCCTAGCAGGCGATCTCGTGGAGGCGACGTCGGATACAGGCGCCTATGTGCAGCTCTCCGGCGTGCTCAAGCGCACCGCGAGCAAGCTGACCAAGATCTGCAACGACATCCGCCTGCTCGCCTCGGGCCCGCGTGCCGGCTTCAACGAGATCAACCTGCCGCAGCTTCAGCCGGGCTCCTCGATCATGCCCGGCAAGGTCAATCCTGTCATCCCCGAGGTCGTCAACCAGACTAGCTTCCTCGTGATCGGGCTCGACACCACCGTGACGCTCGCGGCGTCCGCGGGTCAGCTCCAGCTCAATGTGATGGAGCCGGTGATCTCGTTCGCGCTGTTCTTCTCGATCCGCACCATGGAGCGCGCGGTCAACAGCCTGCGTGAGAATTGCGTCGTCGGCATCACTGCCAACGAGGAGCACACCCGCAACATGGTGCTGAATTCGCTCGGTATCGTCACGGTGCTGAAGCCGCTGCTCGGCTACAAGGAATGCGCCGAGATCGCGCGCGAGGGCTACAAGAGCGGCAAGTCGCTGCATCAGATCGTCGTCGTCGAGCGCAAGCTGCTGACCCAGGAGAAATGGGACGAGATGTTCTCGTTCGAGCGGCTGATCAATCCGGATTTGCTTGCGTGATGTCGTCGGTCCGCGCTGAATTCCGCGGCTTGGAATTGCGGTAACGGCGTCCCTCCACGGCGCTAAAACGCAATACTTGACAGTGGAAAGATTGCCTTGTTGGTATGGCTCCCAACTTCGATGTGACCGCCAACAGAGGATCGTCTCGCAATGTCCATGCCTGCCTTGTTCAAGGGACGCCTGTCGATCCCCGTGATCGGTTCGCCGCTCTTCATCATCTCGGTGCCCGATCTCGTGATCGCGCAGTGCAAGGCGGGCGTGGTCGGCTCGTTTCCGTCGCTGAACGCGCGGCCGCCGGAGCTGCTTGACGAGTGGCTGGCGCGCATCACCGAAGAGCTCGCGGCCTATGATCGCGCGCATCCCGACAAGCCGTCGGCGCCGTTTGCGGTCAACCAGATCGTGCACAAGTCGAACAACCGGCTCGATCACGACATGCAGCTTTGCGCCAAGTACAAGGTGCCGATGATTATCTCCTCGCTCGGCGCACGCGAGGAGCTCAATCAGGCCGTGCACGGCTGGGGCGGCATCGTCTTCCACGATGTGATCAACCAGAAGTTTGCGCACAAGGCGATCGAGAAGGGCGCCGACGGCCTGATCCTGGTCGCCGCGGGCGCCGGCGGCCATGCCGGCACGATCTCGCCATTGGCGTTCGTCGCCGAGACGCGAAAATGGTTCGACGGCCCGATCGCGCTGTCGGGCGCGATCGGCAACGGCAAGGCGATCCGCGCCGCGCGCATACTTG
This sequence comes from Bradyrhizobium sp. 23, assembly GCF_023073295.1. Lineage (NCBI taxonomy): Bacteria > Pseudomonadati > Pseudomonadota > Alphaproteobacteria > Hyphomicrobiales > Nitrobacteraceae > Bradyrhizobium > Bradyrhizobium sp. 23. Next base: position 58,166 of record NZ_JADPJF010000134.1, read on the forward strand.
GCGCCGACTTTGCCTATATCGGCTCGGCCTTCATCGCCACCAAGGAAGCCAATGCCGTCGACAAATACAAGGAGATGATCGCGGGCGCGACGGCTGACGACATCGTCTATTCCAACCTGTTCACCGGCGTGCACGGCAACTATCTGAAGCCGTCGATTCTCGCCGCCGGTATGGATCCGGAGAACCTGCCGACGTCAGATCCCTCCAAGATGAACTTCGGCACCGACGCCTCCGGCGAGCGCGCCAAGCCAAAAGCCTGGAAGGAAATCTGGGGTTCGGGCCAGGGCGTCGGCAGCATCGACGGCATCGTGCCAGCCGCCGAAATGATCGCGCGCTTCAAGAAGGAATACGACGAGGCGGTCGATCCGCCGTTGTGAACTTCGCCGGGACGACAGCTTTTGCTCAGCACCGAATGTGCATCACGGAGAAACGATGCCTCCCATCTACCGCATCGACGGCGACAGCGTCGTCACCAGCCCGGATGCCGCGGGCCCGTGGGACCGGCGTATGCAGCACGGTTCGGCGCCGGCCGCGCTGGTGACGTGGGCGGCTGAGCGCATTCCGACGCCAGTTGCAATGGACATCGCGCGCGTCACCATCGACCTGATGCGCCCGGTGCCGGTGGCACCACTCACGATCGCGACCGAGATCTTGCGCGAGGGCCGCAAGATCCAGCTCTGCGGAGTCAAGCTGCTCGCCGACGGCGTCCAGGTGGTCGGCGCCACCGTGCTCAAGATCAAGCGCCAGGCGCTGACGCTGCCCGAGCACGTCAAGGCGCTGCCGGTTACGCTGCCGTCGCCGGAGGACTCGCTGCTCGAGGACGGTCATGCCGCTACCAGCCCGTTCGTACGTTCAGTCTCGATGCGCGCTGCGCGCGGCCGCTTCGGGCAAGCCGGCGCCGGCGCGATCTGGTTTCGCGTCGACCATCCCCTGATCGCGGGCGAACCGCTCTCCCAGGCGACGCGCGCCGTGGTCGCGGCCGATTTTTCCAACGGCACCGCCTCGTCGCTCGATTTCCGCGCCTGGACCTACATCAACGCTGACCTCACCGTGAGCTTTGCGCGCCAGCCGGTCGGCGAATGGATCCTGCTCGACGGTGATTCCTGGATCGGCCCCGATGGTGCCGGGCTTGCGATGTCGCGGCTCGCCGACCGGCAGGGCTATTTCGGCCGAGCCGTGCAAAGCCTGGTGATCGAGAAGCGGTGAGGCACCTTATCTATCCCACCATCCGGCCCCGCCCGCTCCAAAAGCTCGCGCGCAGCATCTTCTTGTCGACCTTGCCGACGCCGGTCATCGGGAGTTGCTTGACGAACTGGATCTGCTTCGGTGCATGAGCCGAGCCTTTTCGCGTCTTCACCAGATTGATCAGTTCATCGGCGTCAGGTTTTGCGCCTTCGCGCAGGACGACGACAGCGGTCACGGCCTCGCCCCATTTCTCGTCGGGGATGCCGACGACCGCAACCATGGCCACATCGGCGTGCTGTGACAGCACGTCTTCGATTTCCCGCGGAAAGATGTTGAAGCCGCCGGAGATGATCATGTCCTTCTTGCGGTCGAGGATGAACATGTAGCCGCGATCGTCCTTACGAGCGATGTCGCCGGTGTGCACCCAGCCGTTCTTGAGCGTCTCGGCGGTGGTGTCGGGCCGCTTCCAGTACTCCGCCATCGCATGCGGAGCGCGCACGCAGATTTCGCCGGCCTCGCCCGTCTTCACCTCCTGGTCGTTGTCGTCGAGGATCTTGACCTCGCACGCCGCGATCGGGAAGCCACAGGACAGGAACAGTTCGGGCGTTTTGGGATCGTGATCCGCCTTGCGCAGCACCGAGATTGGGTAGCATTCGGTCTGGCCGTAGAGCTGCGAGAACACCGGCCCGATCCGTTCGATGCCCTCGACCAGCCGGCTCGGCGACATCGCGGAGGCGCCGTAGAGCACCAGCTCGAGCGAGGAGAGGTCGGTCCTGCTCAATGCGGGATGATCGAGCAGCACATAGACCATGGTCGGCACGAACAGCGTGAAGTTGATGCGCTCGCGTGCGATAGTCCCCAGCACCGCCTCGGGATCGAAACCCTTCAGCATGTGCACGGTGCCGCCCCGCATCAAGGTCGGTAGCACTTTCGTGCCGGCGACATGGCTGATCGGTGCCACCGCGAGGTAGCGCGCGCCATCGGGAATCTCGAAGTCGGCGAGGATCGCGGCCGCGGCTCCGGCATTTTCGCGGTGGTAGCGCAACGCGCCCTTGGATTTGCCGGTGGTGCCACCGGTGTAATTCAGCGTGGAGAGGTCGTCGGGTCGGGCGAGGCAATGCGCGCTGGCATGGCCTTCGATCTCGATCGCCTGCAAGAGATCGACGCCATAGTTGGCCGGTCCCGTGGTGAACACCGCCTTGAGCCAGGTCGCCTGCGCGGCGAGCTCGCCGCCGCGATCGTGGAAGGCGGCCGCATCGACCACCAGCACCTCGGCCTCGGAATCCTCGAGCTGGAACATCTGGTCTCCCGGCGATCCCAAAGGATGCAGCCAGGTGACGCAGAGCCGCGACAATTGCGCGGCAACGCCGGCGCACCAGGTGTCGGCGCGGTTCGCGGTGAGGAAGGCGACCCGCGCGCCGGGCTGCAATCCAAGCCGCATGAACACGCCCTGGATGCGCCCGATCAGGTCGATGGTGCCCTGATAGCTCAGCGATCCGCCGGGCCACGCGAACGCGGTTCGGCCCGGATAGCGCGACAGCGCCCGCAGCGCCTGCGCGCAAGTCGGGGACGATGCATGGAGCGGATCGGACATATGTTTCCTCGCTGCTTTGTTATCGGCTTCCGGCGTGCCAATGTTTACCGCGACGCTAGCACAGGGAATGCGGGATGGAACGACTAAGCCCGCGCGAGGGAGGCACGCGTGACGTCAGATCGGCTGCAACATTTCCACGGTCGTCTCGCCCTGCCGCTGATTGCCGCGCCGATGTTTCTGGTGTCGGGCGTCGAGCTCATGGTCGCGGCCTGCCGCAACGGCGTGATCGGCAGCTTCCCCACCGCGAATTGCCGTAGCACCGAACAACTCGATGAATGGCTCACCGACATCGAAGCGCGGCTGCGGCGGCATGAAGATCAAACCGGCCGAAAGGCCGCGCCGCTTTGCCCAAACCTGATCGTGCACCGCTCCAATGCACGGCTGGAGCAGGATCTCGCCGTGTTGCTGCACCACAGGCCGGAGATCGTCATCACCTCGGTCGGCTCGCCCACGACGGTGCTCAAGCCGCTGCACGACGTCGGCGCATTGGTGCTTGCGGATGTTGCCTCGATCCGCCACGCCGAACGCGCGGCGGAAGCAGGTGCCGACGGGCTCGTGCTGCTTACCGCCGGCGCGGGCGGGCAAACCGGCTGGCTCAACCCGTTCGCCTTCGTCCGCGCGGTGCGTGCGTTCTACGATGGCATCATCGTGCTCGCGGGGGGCATCAGCGACGGCCACGCATTGCGCGCGGCCGAAGTGCTCGGCTGCGATCTCGGCTACATGGGTACGAAGTTCATCGGGACGCGGGAGAGCATGGCGGATGAGCGTCACAAGCAAATGCTGGTCGACGGCAGCGCGGACGACATCTTGCTGACCACCGCGTTCACGGGCCTGCAGACCAGCATGCTCAAGCCGTCGATCCTGGCAGCCGGTCTCGACCCCGACGATCTGCCGGCGCGCGGTGCAATCGACGTCGGCAAGGACATCGAAGTCAACGCGCGCGAGAGCCGACCCGAGCGCTGGCGCGATATCTGGAGCGGCGGGCATTCGATATCGGGTGTAACCGAAGTGATGGAGGCCAACGATCTCGTCGCGCGGACGGTCGCGGAGTATCGAGAGGCGGGTGGCCGCCTCTCCCCGTAAAAACCGGAGACCGACAGGGCCCGTCCCCTCCATCACAGTTAGTCGAGCGCTCCTTAGAAGCGGTCACTTAACGGCAGATTAACCATCGATCGCCCAGAATTCCCTCAGGCGCCAATCAGGACCGAGAGGGACAGGCGATGGACTTCGACTTTCTCAACGCCAAGACGGCGGCTTCGCTGGACGAAATTCGCGTTCGCGTGGCCCATGCGCTGGCCCGCCACCCGCTGTGCCGCAATGTTCGCTTCGACATCGTCAGCGTCCCCCGCACCCGCCGGGGCGGCAATTGGACGGTGGCGCTGCAATCGGTCGAGCCGCGTGGAGTCTGGGAGGCCTCGGAGATCGTGGCCGACATCCAGGACGCTTACGATCTGGCGCTAGCTGCTTGATTTTGTTGACCTTTCCAGATCATGTCGCCGCAGTCCGCGCGATTGCCGCCGCGATGGCACGGTTAAGCCTTAATTTTCGCCCAGTTTGCGGGCAGTGATCACGTGGACTTGAAGCCGGTTGCGGAGAGACGTTTGTCGAAAGCCATCACCATCGTCGTGCTGACCTGCTTCCTCGTCCTCGGCGCCGCCACCACCGCCATTCTCGGCCGCGATAGCGTGCCCAGCGTCAGCGCCGAAATGATCACGCAGGCGCCGGCGCCCAAGCTGCTTGCAACCAATCGGGCCGCCAAGGCCGACCGTCTGGTTCCGACGCTGGCGCTAGCCTCGGCCGCCATCGACCCGGTTCAGGTTCCGGCGGACAAGCTCTCGCAAATGCCCGTGCTGACCGAGCCGCTGCGTCAGGCGTTTGCCGCCGCCACGCCATCCGATTTCCCGATGCCCAAGGCGAGCGTGAACGAGGCTCCGGCCGCTGCAGAGATTCCTGCCGTCGAAGTCCCGGCCAAGCCGAAGGTCGTCGCCAAGCCGCAGCCGCAGAAATCCTATTCGCTGTTGTCCGACGTACAGATTGCGGGCATCAGGGACCGTCTGAAGTTGTCGTCGTCGCAGGAATATTACTGGCCGTCGGTCGAGACCGCGCTGCGCAACGTTGTCCGCAAGATCTCGGCAAACAAGCTGTCCAATCCGAACGTGCAGGGCGTGCCGATCGATCCCAATTGCGACGAGGTCCAGCAGTTGAAGTCGGCCGCGATGCCGCTGCTGTTCCAGCTGCGTGACGACCAGAAAGAGGAAGTGCGCAAGCTCGCCCGCATCATTGGGCTCGAGAAGGTGGCGCAGCAGATCTGACGCGCAAGTTCCTTCCGGAACTGCGGCTATATCGGGAACATCCTGCAATTGACAAGCGTTGCCCGCTCCAAAGAGGGAGTGGACCAATGCGCGCCTCGACAGCCTATTTCGTCGGTGCAGGAACCATCGTCGCAGCCATCGCCATTGGTCTCGGCGGCGGCATTGTCGCCGGCAATATCATGAATCCGGTCTCGCCCAAGCAGGGGCCTGATACCAGCAAGATCGCGCAGCGCGCTGACGCCAAGCCCGCCACGACGGAAGCGCCATCCGAGCGCCTGCAATATCTCACCGGCTCGCAAGCCTTCGGCGCCATGGTCGCCGCGCCAGCGCAGGCCGAAGCCAAATCCGACGCCAAGGCCGAGTCCAAGCCTGAGGCAAAGTCCGAAGCGGTGAAGCCCGACACGCAGACCACTCAAGCCAACGCTGAACAGCCAGCGCAACAGCCTTCGCAGGCGGCAGCGGTGGAGCCCCCGAAACCGCCACCGGCGTCGCCTCCGCAAGTCGCAAAGCCTGCCGAGCGGCAAGCATCGACAGAGCCGTCATCCTCATCCGACAACGCCTATGCCAAGGCCAGGGATTCTGACGTCAAGCGCGCCACGTCTGAACGGCGCCGGACGGAGCGCCGTGAGCGCTGGGCCGAGCGCCGCCACTACGATTTCCGCGATCCGCGTGGGATGCGCGACCGCACCGATTGGGACGACGTCGCGCGCAACATCCGCGAAGATGCCGATGCGCGCGAGGTCCCGAGCAGGCCGCGCGGCGGCTTTCCGCAGATCAGGCTATTCGGCGACGACGATTAGCGTCCATCCTCGCCGTCGTGCGCGCGCCCGACCTATGACCGGCGCATCGACGTCTATGGCCTGACGGCTTTGACGCCGCCGAGATTTGTGTTGTGGACGCGAGCACTCACCCGCCGTGTGACTCCACGACCTTGCGGCAGCCGTCCGAAAGCTTCGACTTGTTCTCGCGCAGGCAGGCATTCATCTGTGGCGGCTTGCCGATATGTTCGGCGCAGAATTTGTTCGCGTCGCTTCGGCAGGTCATCTGCTCCTGCGGCGTCGGACCGGATTGCGCAGCGGCGGTCTGGGCGGTAGCGGCGAGCAGCAGCACGGCAAGAACCGAGATCTTCATAAAACACCTCCTTGGGAATGTCGTTGGTCCCGCCTGGGATCAAGCGGGCCGGACCATCTCGCGAGCGCCGGGCGCAGGTCCATGCCATGTTCATGGCATCGGCCAGCCCCTCCCGCCGCCGTACCCCCATTTTCATGGCATGTATCAGCGCGCCGTCTTTTGTCATTCAGGCTGCACGTCGGCCGCGAGACCCGGTGATTGCATCGGGACGCCGAACGGGAAGCAGGAGAGCAAGATGTCGAAAAGAGCGGGAGCGCTGAGCGCCGGGCTGACAATTTTGGCGCTGGCAGGTGCGGCGACGGTCTCGCTGGGCACGAGCCCGGCGCAGGCGGTGGTCTATTGCAAGACGGTCGGCATACCCAAGGGCTGCGTGGTGCGGCCGAGAGCGGCAGTGGTCGCTGCGCCGGCCGCCGCAGTCGCGGTCGCGACACCCGGGGTCGGTGCGCCCGGTGTCGGCGTGCGCGCGGGCACGCCGATGAATCGCGGTGGTCCGGTCAATCGCGTCGGCGTGCGCTGAGAAAGACGAAAGAGTTCGGGCGAAGGAGCATTGCGGACGAACCCCCGTCTTCCGCAGGCAAATCATCCGGCCCGTCCCTCTCTCCGCGCGTCCCACACGTTCGGAGAGGGGGCTTTTCAGCCGACGGCGGCACCGCTGTCGGGGAAAATCTGCGGCAATTGCAGCTGCACGCGCGTGCCTGAGGAATCCGAGCTCAGATCGAGCATCGCCCCGCAGCGCGCGGCACGGCTCCTCATGTTGCGAAGCCCCCGCGCGGTCTGGCCCGCGTCGGTGGCTCTGCCGCTGCCGACCGGCGCAGAACCGTTCGCAAAGCCCTTGCCATCATCCGCGACCTTGATCACACCGAACGGCCCCTGACCTTCGTCGACCGTCTCGATGGTGACCGCGATGCGGCGGGCCTGTGCGTGCTTGACCGCATTGGTCACGGCCTCGTCGAGGATGCGCACGATCTGGATGACATGCCATGGCCTGAGCTCGGGATGCAGCGGCAGCCCCTGCGGCGTGGCCACGTGCCAGTCGAGCGCGATGTCGTGCGGTCGCAATTGCGCGGTCGCTCGCTCGCGCCAGGAGCCGAGTGCGAGCATCAGGTCGCCGCCGATGTCGTCCATGGAGTCGATGACGAGGCGGAGGTCCTTCAGCGCCGCACGGGCAGCGTCGGTGATGGTCGCGCCCTCGTGCCCGCGCTCGGACAGTGCCACGATGCTGATGAGCTGGCCGCCGAGGCCGTCATGCAGGTCGCGCATCAGCCGCGTGCGCTCATTGGCGAGCGCGGCTGCCCTTGCGCGCTCCTCCTCGCGGGCAAAGCTCGCCTTCAGCCGCTCCTCGGCCTCACGTACGCGCGTCACGAGCTGGTCGGCAAAGCTGTCGACCTGGTTCAGCGCGCGCGCGAACCGCCAGGTCAAGCCGGCGCCGATCGCGACCAGCATCGCCGAGTAGGACAGGCGCGAGAGGAAGATGCGCTCGTCGGTCACGATCTCGAACACCGACAGCATGTCGTGGACCCAGCAGATCAGCACGATGGTCACCGCGCAGCCGAGCGTGAAGCTTGCCGCGTCCTGCCGCCGCACCACCGCGGCAGCGGTGACGCAGGCCATCAGGAGCAGGCAGAGACCGACGGTAGGAATGCCAAGCAGGAGAAACAGAATGCGCGGCAGCGGCGGGCCGGCGATCAGTCCGACGCCGAACACGACGAGCCCCGGCGCGAACAGCAGCATGCCGTAGCGCGGCCAGCGCCAGCCGAAGAACAGCACGCCGAAGACGACGACCAGGGCGCTCTCGATCGGTGCGGACGCGAGCAATACCGCGGCGAGCCGGGACGTGTTGAGGGGGGCACCGGTGGCGGCGCAAAGGCCTGCACTACGCCGAGTACCATCGCCACGGCCAGCACGCCGTAAACCGGCTCGCGGCGGCGCATCAGCCACATGATCGCCAGGATGACGGCGAGGATCGACTGCCAGGCGGAGAACACCACGGGCAACGTGACGAACATCAGCGTGCGTGTCTCGTAGGCCGGCCGCAAGGCCGCATCCAGCCCGACATAGACGGTGTCGAGAAAGCCCTTGAGCGGTCCCCAAACCAACAGCCGTACCGCGATCTCGTTCGTGCCCTCGCGCAGCAGCGAGGACGGGATCGCCCCGATTTGCGGAGTGTTGCGGTCGGGTCGGTTGGCGTTGGCATCGCGTCGGGAATCCAGGATGACGACGCCGTTGATTGAGACTTCCACCGCGTTGCTGAAGCGCGGCAGGAATACCGACCATCCCGACGCGACATCGCCGCGGCGGAACGTGAAGGCGCCGGTGTAGAGCGGCGGGTCGGCCAGGGAATAGCGTGACGACGTGAAATGCGGCAGCGTCACGGGACGTGCCACGCCGTCCTCGCGCAGCGAGAATTCGCTCAGCGCAAAGTCGTCGGGGTCGCTGGGCTGGAGCAGCCGCAGCCCGAGGACGGTCGCGACCACTATCAGCGCCTGCAGCAGCAGATAGGGCACGAGACGCGAGACCAGCAGCCGGCGCCGCCCGGGTTTGACCGGTGCCTTGGCCACGATCTCGCTCACAGCTTGATCAGGCCCTGCTGCACCGCTTCGAACACCGCTTCGCTGCGGGTGTGCACTTCGAGCTTGCGATAGATGTTCTTGATGTGGCCGGGCACGGTCTGCCGGGACAGGCCGAGATGGCTTGCGATCTCGGCGTAGCTGAAACCTTTGGCAATGCCCCAGAGGATGTCGATCTCGCGTGGGGTGAGCCTTGCGGTGTTGAGCGCGGGGCCCGGCGGAGGCTCGGCCGCATTCTGCGCGGAACCTTGCGTCCTGCGCACGATGAAGCGGGCGATCGAGGCCGAGATCGGCGAATGGCCGGCGACAAGATCGCGCACGGTGGTGGCGATATCAGTGGGGAACGCATCCTTCAGGAGATAGCCGGTGGCGCCAACCGTGATCGCGGAGATCACACTTTCTTCGTCGCCGAGCGCCGAGATCACCATGATCTCGGTGTCGGGAAAGCGTTGCCTTGTCTCGCGGATCAGCTCGACGCCGTGGCCGTCGGGCAGCCGCAGATCGGTGAGCAGCACGCGCGGCACAGCCGCGCTCAGCGCCGAACGAGCCTCTCCCAGCGTACCGGCGCTTCGCACCTCGTAGCCGGCCTTGACCAGCGCGTCCTGGAGCCGCCAGCAGGTCGGCGCGTCGTCCTCGACGAGGAGGATGGTGATGGCTTCACCCGTCTCGCCCTGTTCGGTCATGATCATCGTCGTCCTGCACCGCGTGTCCCCCGCGGCGCAGGGCCAAGTTTAGCCGCGGTGCGGGCGCCGCGACACCCATAATCATGGGGGCGCAAGGCATCGGTCTGGCGTTCCCGACGCGATGCCTACTGCTTCGTCGCACTGGCTCGTCCGGCGGCATGGGCGGGCCCGGCAGTCGCTGCACCAGATGCGCGGTACCGGCATTGTTCTTGTAGAACTGCTGATACGGCTCCTTGATCAGGTCGAGCTTCGTCGGCCGCAGTCATGCCGCCGGAGGTTTGGCCTGACGCCCACGGCGGCACCGGGAAGTGAGATAGGCCACAGACGGGTTGACTTACGGGAGGAGACCCTCGAAATCATCCCGGAGCCAGCCTAGGGCTCCTTGACGGAATGAAGCCTGCACCATGGTCGGATTGATCCTCCCGGCTCCGATGTCACGCCTGCAGCGTCTGGCCGGCCGTGTTGCGCTGGCGATTGCTCTGATGCTGGCAGCGGCGACGACCGCGCAGGCCGACAAGCGAGTGGCGCTGGTCCTTGGTGTGTCCAACTACCAGAGCGTCGCGCGGCTGGCCAATCCCGACAGCGACGCGGCCGCCATCAGCGACGTGTTCAAGCGGATGGGGTTCGATATCGTGGAGCTTCGCCGCGATCTCGGCGTCATCGAGATGCGGCGG
>NZ_JADPJF010000064.1:0-3479 GCF_023073295.1 Bradyrhizobium sp. 23
GCATCAGCGGCAAGACCTTGACCTTCTCCTCCTTCAACGGCGGCACGGCGGTCAATGTCACCTTCGGCGACGGCACCAACGGCAGCGTCAAGACGCTCGACCAGCTCAACACCAAGCTGCAGGCCAACAACCTGACTGCGACGATCGACGCCAACGGCCTGCTGACGGTGTCGACCACCAACGACTACGCGTCCTCGACGCTTGGTTCGGCGGCGGCGGGCGGTGCGATCGGCGGCACGCTGACCTCGTCGCTGACGTTCTCGACCGCTTCCAGCCCCGTCCAGGACTCGGTTGCGCAGACGTCCCGTGCCAACCTGGTGTCCCAGTACAACAACATCCTGCAGCAGATCGACTCGACTGCGCAGGACTCCTCGTTCAACGGTGTCAACCTCTTGAACGGTGATCAGCTCAAGCTGGTGTTCGACGAAACCGCCAAGTCGAGCCTCAGCATCACCGGCGTGACGTACAACTCCAAGGGTCTGGGCCTCGCTGCGCTGACCAGTGGCGTCGACTTCATCGACAACGCTGCGACCAACAAGGTGCTGACCAACCTGAACTCCGCGTCGAGCACGCTGCGTTCGGAAGCGTCGGCGCTCGGTTCGAACCTGACCATCGTGCAGGTTCGTCAGGACTTCAACAAGAACCTGATCAACGTGCTGCAGACGGGTTCGTCCAACCTGACCCTGGCCGATACCAACGTCGAAGCGGCGAACAGCCAGGCGCTGTCGACCCGCCAGTCGATCGCAGTCTCCGCGCTGTCGCTGGCCAACCAGTCGCAGCAGAGCGTGCTGCAGCTGCTCCGCTAACAAGCGGACGACATCGCAAGCAAGATATCGTTAAGCAAGACATTGCGGCGGGGCTTCGGCTCCGCCGCTTTCTTTTTGCGTTTGTCCCGCGTCCGCAGCGTCGTGTCGTGCTCCGAAAAGTAACCAGCGGTTATGGTTAATGGAGCGTAAGCACGGAAAATCGCCAATAGATTCAGTCGGATTTCAGGCCGTGCCAACGCCTTCGGTCGGTTTATGGTGAACCGGCACTTACGCAGGCGAGGCTAGTTTCACCCTTTGTTAGCCATGTCGCGGCACGCTGTCCCCGTCACTCGATCCGAAGCGATCGAACGAAGACGCGTAAACCAGAAGGGTAAGAGTCATGTCCGGTATTGTTCTTTCTGCGTCGGTTCGCCAGAACCTGCTGTCTCTCCAGTCCACCGCCGATCTCCTCGCCACCACACAGAACCGTCTGTCGACCGGCAAGAGTGTCAACTCGGCTCTGGACAATCCCACCAACTTCTTCACCGCCCAGTCGCTCGACAATCGCGCCAGCGACATCAACAACCTGCTCGACGGCATTGCCAACGGCGTGCAGGTTCTGCAGGCCGCCAACACCGGCCTGACCTCATTGCAGAAGCTGATCGATTCCGCGAAGTCGATCGCCAATCAGGCGCTCCAGACCACGGTCGGTTATTCCACCAAGTCCAACGTCTCCACCACCATCGCGGGTGCGACTGCCGCCGACCTGCGTGGCACCACCAGTTTTGCCAGCGCGATCGCTTCCAGCAACGTGCTCTATGACGGCACTGCGGGCGGCACGCACGCGGCGACTTCGGCGATCACTCTGGGCGCGACCCAGGGCGTTAACACCGGTGCGACTGCAACGGCTGGTGACGGCACGACGGCTCTCTCCGCGGGCATCACCCTGATCGCGAGCGGTGCGGCGACGGCGACCGGCCTGGTCGGCAACGCTCAGCCGGCTGACGGCGACACGCTCACCGTCAACGGCAAGACCATCACCTTCCGTTTGGGGGCTGCTCCTGCCGCCGCTGCTGTTCCCAGCGGCTCGGGCTTCAGCGGCAACATCGTCACCGACGGCAGCGGCAACTCGACAGTCTATCTCGGCACCAGCGGTACCCCGGCTGCGACCGTGGGCGACCTCGCCACCGCGATCGATCTCGCCAGCGGCGTCAAGGTTGCGACCATCAGCGCCGGTGCGGCCACCATCAGCACGAGCGCTGGTGCGACGCCATCGGACGTCGGCACCACGACGGCCAGCAAGGTCACGCTGCGCAGCTCGACGGGTGCCGACCTCAGCGTCACCGGCAAGGCTGATCTGCTCAAGGCTCTCGGTCTCAGCACCGCCTCGGGCGGAGGCAATGCGTCCTTGAGCGTGACCCGTACCACCAGCGCGGCCTCGCTCGGTCAGCTGATCCAGGACGGCTCGGCGCTGAACGTCGATGGTCACACCATCACCTTCAAGAACGCCCCGGTTCCGGGATCCGCCGGTGCACCGGCGATTCCGACCGGCTCCGGCAAGAGCGGCAACGTCATTACCGACGGCAACGGCAATTCGATCGTCTATCTGCAGGCCGGCACGGTCGCCGACGTGCTGAACGCGATCGATCTTGCCACCGGCGTGCAGACCGCAAGCATTGCCGCCAACGGCACCGCGACGTTGTCGACCGCAACCGGCCAGTCCGCGTCCTCGATCAACACCTCCGGTCAGCTGAGGATCGCGACGGGTATCAACGCCGACCTCTCGATCACCGGTTCGGGCAATGTGCTCAACGCGCTCGGTCTCGCCGGCAACACCGGTTCGGCCAACGCTTTCCAGGCGGCCCGCACCTCCGGCATCGGCGGCATCGCCGGCAAGACCCTGACTTTCGGCTCCTTCAACGGCGGCACGGCAGTCAAGGTCACGTTCGGTGACGGCACCAACGGTACGGTGAAGACGCTCGACCAGCTCAATACGCAGCTGCAGGCCAACAACCTGGCCGCGACGATCGACGCCAACGGTCAGCTCACCATCACCGCTTCCAACGACTACGCGTCGTCGACTCTCGGCTCGACCACTGCGGGCGGTGCGATCGGTGGTACGCTGACCTCGGCGCTGACCTTCTCGACGGCGTCCACGCCGATCCAGGATGCAGTGGCACAGACGGCCCGTGCGAACCTGGTGTCTCAGTACAACAACATCCTGAACCAGATCGACACCACCTCGCAGGACTCCTCGTTCAACGGTGTCAACCTGCTGAACGGCGATCAGCTCAAGCTGGTGTTCGACGAAACCGCCAAGTCCAGCCTCAACATCACCGGCGTGACCTACAATTCCAAGGGTCTCGGCCTCGCCTCCTTGACCGTCGGCGTCGACTTCATCGACAACGCCGCAGCCAACAAGGTGCTGACCAACCTGAACGCCGCGTCGAGCACGCTGCGCTCGGAAGCCTCCGCGCTCGGTTCGAACCTCTCGGTGGTGCAGGTTCGTCAGGACTTCAACAAGAACCTGATCAACGTGCTGCAGACCGGTTCGTCCAACCTGACCCTGGCCGACACAAACGTGGAGGCCGCCAATAGCCAGGCGCTGTCGACCCGCCAGTCGATCGCGGTCTCGGCGCTGTCGCTGGCCAACACCTCGCAGCAGAGCGTGCTTCAGCTGCTCCGCTAAATAACTGAAGATACAAGAAGATTTAGAGCGGCGGGGCTTCGGCC
>NZ_JADPJF010000064.1:3560-11663 GCF_023073295.1 Bradyrhizobium sp. 23
CGCCGCTTTCTTTTTGGCGTGAAGCCGTGTGAAACCGGGGGAGGGGCGCTAACCCCGCATTAACCGTATCCCTTAAACCGGCGTTAACCATACTTTAAAGGACAGGCTCTAAGACTGGACAAAAGCCCGCTTCCAGACCCGCGTGGCCGATTCGTATCCGGTTCAAGAGGAAGACCTGCCAATGTCCAACATCGTTCTCTCGGCGTCCGTTCGCCAGAACCTGTTGTCGCTGCAGTCGACGGCCGACTTGCTGGCCACGACGCAGGAGCGGCTGTCGACCGGCAAGAAGGTCAACACCGCGCTCGACAATCCCACCAACTTCTTCACGGCGCAGGGACTGGATAACCGGGCGAGCGACATCAGCAACCTGCTCGATGGCATCAACAACGGTGTCCAGGTGCTCCAGGCCGCCAACACCGGCATCACCTCGCTGCAGAAGCTGATCGACTCTGCGAAGTCAATCGCCAACCAGGCGCTGCAGACCACGGTCGGCTACTCAACCAAATCGAACGTCTCCACCACGATTCCCGGTGCAACGCCCGCCGATCTCCGCGGCACGACCTCCTATGCCAGCGCGACCGCCAACAGCAACGTGCTTTATACCGGCGCACCTGGCGGCGTGACGCCGGTAACGTCAGGCGCCTCGCTCGGTGCGTCGCTCGGATCGACCGCCGGCACACTGACCGGCGCGGTTGCCAAGGCAGCCGACAACGCCACGAACCTCGCCGGCACCAACACGCTGATCGGGGCGACCGCCGCGACCACGTTCGGATCGTCGCCGGCAGACGGCGACTCGATCACCGTGAACGGTAAGACGGTCACGTTCCGCACCGGTGCTGCACCTTCGGCGCAGCCGACCGGCTGGGGCCTCGACCCGAGCGGCCATATCGCCACGGACGGCACTGGCAATTCGATCATCTACATGGGAACGACTGGCGCTCCCACGGCTACGGTCAATGACCTCCTCAGCGCGGTGGACCTTGCCAGCGGGGTCAAGACAGCGACGATCAGCGCAGGCGCCGCCACGATCGCGACGAGCGGCGCGACAGTCGGTACGGCCCAGACGCCCTCGTCCATTGCCGCGGGCGCGGTTACGCTGAAGAGCTCGACCGGTTCCGATTTGAGCGTGACTGGCAAGGCCGACTTCCTGAAGGCGCTCGGACTGACCTCGGCGACCGGCGCAGGCAATGCCAGCGTGAGCGCCAACCGCCAGACGACTGCGGGTTCGCTCGGCAGTCTCGTCAAGGATGGCTCGACGCTGAACATCGACGGCCACACCATTACCTTCAAGAACGCCGAGACGCCGCAATCGGCCACGAGCGTGACCTCCGGCGGCGTTAGCGGCAACATCGTCACCGACGGCAACGGCAACTCGACCATCTATCTCCAGAGCGCGACGCTGACTGACCTGCTCAATTCGATCGACCTTGCTACCGGCGTGAAGACCGCCAGCATCTTCCTGGGTGCCGCGACGCTCTCGACCACCGCAGGCCAGATCCCGTCGTCGGTGAATACCAGCGGCCAGCTGGCGCTCTCGACCGGCATCAACGCCGACCTCTCGATCACCGGCACCGGCAATGCGCTCGCCGCATTCGGCCTCAGCGGCAACACCGGAACGGCGACCGCCTTCAGCGCGGCGCGCACCTCCGGCGTCGGCGGTGTTAGTGGCAAGACGCTGACCTTCACCTCCTTCAACGGCGGCACGCCGGTCAACGTCACCTTCGGCGACGGCACCAACGGCACGGTCAAGACGCTCGACCAGCTCAATGTGCAGCTTCAGGCCAACCACCTGACGGCGACGATCGACGCCAACGGCGTGCTGACGGTCACCACCGTCAACGAGTACGCATCCTCGACCCTCGGCTCGAGTACCGCTGGCGGAACGGTCGGCGGTACGCTCACCGGCGTGCTGGCCTTTACCACCGCGCAGCCCCCGATTCAGGATCCCGTCGCGCAGACCGCGCGCTCCGGCCTGGTCAGTCAGTTCAACAACATCCTGGCGCAGATCGACACGACCTCGCAGGACTCGTCCTTCAACGGCGTCAACCTGCTCAACGGCGACACGCTGAAGCTGGTCTTCAACGAGAACGGCAGTTCGACGCTCGGCATCAACGGCGTCGTGTTCAACGCGGCCGGTCTCGGTCTCAGCAATCTCGTTCCGGGCACGGACTTCATCGACAACGGTGCCACCAACAAGGTGCTGGCCAGCCTGAATGCGGCCTCGAGCACGCTGCGCTCCGAGGGTTCTTCGCTCGGTTCGAATCTGTCGATCGTGCAGGTGCGTCAGGACTTCTCCAAGAACCTGATCAACGTTCTGCAGACCGGCTCGGCCAACCTGACCCTGGCCGACACCAACGAGGAAGCCGCGAACAGCCAGGCGCTGTCGACCCGCCAGTCGATCGCGGTCTCTGCGCTGTCGCTGGCCAACCAGTCGCAACAGAGCGTGCTACAGCTGCTCCGCTAATTTCGCGGCGCAAGATCACTCATCGATTTCGCGGCGGGGCTAACGCTCCGCCGTTCATTTTACGGAGATCGCTAAGGCAGGATTAGCTGAGATCGACGCGCACCACGCGTGACGTGTTTACAGCGTGTACATGCGCGCCTAGCTTCACAATGACGAAGAACTCCGAGACCCGTAATAATCCGGAGTGCTTCCAAGCACACATGTAAGCAAATCTTAAGCGGTGCTGCCTAGGGTCGGGAAAGAAATCCTTAAGCGCGTTCAACGGGCTAGGTAACCTCCAGGGTGTGATTGATGTCGAATTCCGCTGCCTCGGCCTACGCGCGTGTTGCAACGACCACCGCATCTCCTCGCGACATCGAAGCGCAGACCCTGCTCAAGGCCGCGAACAAGCTTCAGGATGCGATCAACAGCGCCGAGCCGTTCAGCGAGCAGACCACGCAGGCCCTGATGTTCAATCGCAAGCTCTGGACGATTTTCCTGAGCGAGGCCATGCGCGAGAACAATCCGCAGCCGATCGACGTCCGGCAGAAGATCGCCAACATCAGCGTGTTCGTGCTGAGCCAGACCGCCGCGCTGCAGATGAGTCCGCAGTTCGATCACTTCCGTCCGCTGATCGAGATCAACCGCAATATCGCCGCTGGTCTGTCCGGCCGTCCGTGATCGAGCACGGCTCGTTCCTTCAACACCAAATTATGCTGACGTATACCGACAAGACGCAGATCAGGAACGTCGTCACCGGTCCCGCGACCGGTGCGAGCGATCTCGATGTTGCCGTTGCGACGCTCGACGCCTGATGGTCAGGCGCTGCGGTCCGTGCTGGCCGGACGCGAGGGCTCGGATTTCAAATCCTGCGCATGGAAATAGGCCCGCCGGCGCAGCATTGCTTCGTCGGGGAACTGGTTGACCACCGCGTCGGTCCTGTCGTTGACGACCTGGAAGACGAACGACGCCGCCGCCTGGTCGAACACGACCTGGCGTGAGACGTTCTCGTTGCTTCGCAAATCATTGCGTGCAGGCGCGCTCGCCTCGCCAGCGGCCACTGTCTGGCTCACGGGCAGATCGGTTTGTACGGCCTCGTTCGCCGCCGCATTCGACGTCGCTACGATCTGCACGGCAACCGGTATCCCCACCGGCCTGATGCTGAAATCTGTACTCATGGCAGCCTCCTGGTTGCCTCACGTGAGTCAAATCCCAACCCCTCTCAATACGCAACCATGGAACACCGGGATTGAACATCCGGTAAGGAAACGTGCCTAACCGCGCGACGATGTTGCCGCGCGGTTTTTCGTAAAATTGTGGCTTGTTGTTGCGCGCGCTCAGAGCGAGCGGCTGACCGCGAGCGGCGTGATGTGGCGCGGGCCCGGCGTGGCGCGTCGTCCCGCGGCCGTATAGGTGTTCGGCACGTTGCGCTTCTGGATCTCGGCGTTGACGCCGCGCACGACGCTCTCCGACACGGCGTGAGCGGTTGCGAGCACGGTGAGGTTGACCTGGAGCATCGCGCGGAATGCATCGTGGTGCCGATGCAGCGTCGAGAGCAGCTCGGGCGCGGATTTGGCGAGCTGGGCTTGGTTCGCCTTCAACTGGGTGACCGCGCCGACATAGTTTCGCGACAGCTCCTGCTTCTTGCTCTCGAGGGTCATCGCCTCGCGGACTTGGCCGGCGCGCACGAGCTCGGTCTCGCGCTCGATCAGACCGAGCAGGGCGCTCATCGCATCCATCAACTGCTCGGCGATCTTGCGCGCCTCGGCGCTGCTGGGTGCGGTGTTCGGGCGCTGCGCTTGCACGGGCTTACGCGAGGCGTTGAAATGATTCATCTCGTTTGACCTTATGCCGTGCGGATCGTTTTTGCCTGCTGCATGATCAGGGTGCGATAGACGTCGGTTGCGATGCCGACGCCGCCGGCGTTGGCGAAGTTCTTCGAATATTGCTCGGTCAGCATCGAGCGCCACACGCCGGTACCAGGCGTGTCGCCGAACGGGCCTTCGCCCTTCAGGCCCGAGGTCATCTGCGAGAACATGCTGTTGAGGAACATCGCCTCGAAGTCGGTGGCGATCTTCTGCGCCTTGGCCTGCTGTTTCGGCGAGACCTTTTGCAGTGCCGCGGCGAGATCGAAGTCCGGCCGGCCGTTGCGGCTCTCTACCGCGAAGGCGGAGCTGGCGAGCCGTGCGGTGTTGACCATGCCGGTCTGCATCACATCACCTCGATGTCGGCTTCGATCGCACCGGCGGCCTTGATCGCCTGCAGGATGCTGATGAGATCGCGCGGGCCGATGCCGAGACCGTTGAGGCCGTCGACGAGCTGCTGAAGCGAGACGCCGTCCTTGACGACAGCGAACTTCTTGCCGTCCTCGGTGACGCTGACGCTGCTGCGTGGTGCGACCACGGTCCGCCCCCGCGACAGCGGGTTGGGCTGGCTGACCTGCGGGCTCTCGGAGATGGTGACGGTGAGGTTGCCCTGTGCGACCGCAACGGTGGCGACGCGGACGTCGCGACCCATCACGATGATGCCGCTGCGTTCGTCGATGATGATCTTGGCGGCGAGATCCGGATCGACCTGGAGCTGCTCGATCTCGGTGAGAAAGGCGACGACGTTACCCTTGAACTCCGGCGGGATCGCAAGCTGCACGGTCGATGGGTCGATCGGCTCGGCGGTCTTGACGCCGAGATAGTCGTTGATCGCGGCGGCGATCCGCTTGGCCGTGGTGAAGTCGGCATTGCGCAGCGCAAGCCGGACGTTCGGCAGGCGATTGAGCGCAAATTCGATCTCGCGCTCGATGATGGCACCGTTGACAATGCGTCCGACGGTCGGCACGCCACGCACGATTTTCGCCGCCTCGCCCTCGGCCTGGAAGCCTGAGATCGCGAGCGAGCCCTGTGCGACCGAATAGACGTTGCCGTCGGCGCCGAGGAGCGGGGTGACGAGCAGGGTGCCGCCCTGGAGATTCTTGGCGTCGCCGAGCGCGGAGACGGTGACGTCCATGCGCGTGCCCTGGGTGGCGAAGGCCGGCAGATTGCCTGTCACCATCACGGCGGCGACGTTGCCGGTGCGGATGGTGGCGCCGCGGATGTTGACGCCCATGCGCTCGAGCATCGCTTGCAGCGACTGCTTGGTGAAGGGGATGTTGTTCAGGGTGTCGCCGGTGCCGTTGAGACCGACGACGAGCCCGTAGCCGATGAGCTGGTTCTGCCGCACGCCTTCGATGTTGGCGAGATCCTTGATGCGCGATGTCGCGCTTGCAGAATTGACCGAGAGCACCAGCGCTGACAGCGCGGCGCAGGCCACCCCCAGAAGTCTCACCCAACGAACGCCTGGCATCCCCTGCTCCCCCGAGGCTCCTCAAATCGATGGACCATCACGAGACTCCCATGACGAGCTGGTCCGACGCTGTCCTTGCGAGCGCTGTGCCAACTCGGTGCAGCGGGGGTAGGTAGCTGAATAGGTTGAATAAAATCTGTTTCGAGCGACCTCAGCACGTGTTGTCCTGAGGAGCGAAACTGCCGCCTGTCGGCAGATTTTGCCGGGCTGTTTACGCGCCGTTAACCATAAAACGGCGAATGTGGCGCATTGATCACCCGGATTGCTTCCGATGCGCATCTACGGACCGAACGGCACCACGCTTGGAACGCCGGCCAGCCAGGCCAGGCGCACGAGCTCCGGCAGCTTCGTGCTGCCCGACACCTCGTCGGCGCCGGAGACGCGAGGCGCCGCCGCACCGAAGGCGGCCGCAAACATCGACGGGCTGCTGGCGCTGCAAGGCATCGAGGAGGATCCGGTCGAACGTCGCAAGCGCTCGGTCGTGCGCGGAAAGACCGCGCTCGACGTGCTCGACGATCTCAAGATGGGGCTCCTCTCCGGCAAGCTCGACGCCTCGACCGTGATGCGGCTGCGTGACGCTGCGGCGAACCTGAAATCGTCCTCCGGCGATTCCGGCCTGGATTCGGTGCTGTCCGAGATCGAGCTGCGCGTCGAGGTCGAGCTCGCCAAGGCCGGGCAGGCGTAGCGGCTTACGCCGCTTCATCCTTCAACTGCGCGTCATAGCGGCGCTGGGCGGCGAGCACGTCTTTCAGATTCTGTTCGGCCCAATCGCGCAGCGGATCGACGGCGGCGGCGAGCGTCACGCCGAGCTGCGTGATCGAATATTCCACGGTCACCGGCACGGTTGCGATGGCGTGACGCTTGATCAATCCGTCGCGCTCGAGCGACTTGAGAACCTGGCTCAGCATCTTCTGCGAAATGCCTTCGATCGTGCGGCGCAATTGATTGAAGCGCATCGGATCCTCGCGCAGCAGCAGCAGGATCAGCACCGCCCATTTGTCACCGACGCGGTCGAGGATCTGTCGCGTGGGGCAGTTCGCTGCATAGACGTCTGGCTTCATCGTAGGGTCCTCACGATCCATTCCGCTGATTTGCCGGCCGCCGCCGGTTACTCCGGTGTAATCAGGTAAGCACAAAGTGCTCTCTTAACACCAGCGCTCTTTGCGATATTTAGTCACCGTTGGTTACTACGAGCAAAGGAGCCTTCCATGAAAATCGCAGTTGCCGGCGCCTCGGGCCGGGCCGGGTCGGAGATCACCAAGGAACTGTCCCGCCGCGGCCACGCGGTTACGGCCATCGCCCGCAACCCGGAGAAGATCGCGGTCCTGCCGAACGTCACGCCGACCAAGGGGGATGTGCTCGACCAGCCAGCCCTTGCCAAGTTGTGGGCCGGGCACGACGTCGCCGTGAGTTCCGTGCACTTCCTGGCCAGCGACGCGCTCAAGCTGATCGGCGCGGCCAAGGACTCCAAGGTCGGCCGTTACCTCGTCGTCGGCGGGGCCGGCAGTCTGGAGGTCGCTCCGGGCGTCAAGCTGGTGACAACTCCCGGTTTTCCGGCTCAGTACAAGGCTGAGGCGGAGGCGGGTTCAGCCTTTCTCGACCTGCTGCGGCAGGAAAAGGAGCTGAACTGGACCTTCATCTCGCCGTCGGCCCTGTTCATCGAGGGAGAGCGCACCGGCAAATTCCGGCTTGGGACGGATCAGCTTCTCGCAGATGCGAACGGAAAGAGCTGGATCACCTTCGCGGATTACGCCATCGCGCTCGCCGACGAGATCGAGCGGCCGGCCCATGAGAGCCAGCGTTTCACGGTCGGCTACTAGGCCGTCGGCCGCTCCCGGGCCCTCCAGGATAAACCTTCCTGTGCAAGGGCTTGGGGGCGCCGGTCGGGCGATCAGGGAAACATTGTCTGTCACAGGAGGCCGCTATATAACGCCCCGCTCAGCGGACCCCGTTCCGTGTACGAGTCGTTGCTTAGACAGATAGGCCGCCCTTGGAAAAGTTGAAAAACTACCGACCGACCGAAAAAGAGCCTTTCATGAACGACAGGCAGAAGGAGTACTTCCGCCTGAAGCTCCTCGCCTGGAAGGATGAGATCCTCAAAGAGTCCAAGCTCACCCTGCAAGCCCTGCAGGAGGAGAATGTGAACCACCCCGATCTCGCCGATCGGGCATCGTCCGAAACCGACCGCGCCATCGAACTCCGTGCCCGCGACCGCCAGCGCAAGTTGATCGCCAAGATCGACGCCGCGCTCCAGCGTATCGAGGACAACACCTACGGCTATTGCGAGGACACCGGCGAGCCGATCTCGTTAAAGCGGCTCGAGG
>NZ_JADPJF010000064.1:11747-45645 GCF_023073295.1 Bradyrhizobium sp. 23
CGCTTTCGGTGGAGGCGCAGGAGCGCCACGAGAAACGCGAGAAGGTCTATCGCGACGAATAGAGTCCGAGCCGCAGCGATGCGGCTCTTTGTTTTTTGAACGCAAGGTGCGCCTTTTCGCGCCGTGATCAGCATTTTGCCTGTCGCTTGCAACCGCGCGTTTCGGCGCGCGGGCGCAATCGCGAAAAGTGAATCGCGATCAATGGGCTAGACTCAACTCCTCCGAACTCACGTGAGTTCGGATGAGAAACAGCCTTCACTTCAGGTGCGAGAGGTTTTGCGAGTCGCATCAAGGACATCGACTCGAATGCTGAGGCGCTGATCCAGCAGCTTCATACATTGCTGCAATCAGGCCTGTTGCGACGCTACAAGGCGTGCATCCCCATAAAGCCCGGACCAGCTCAATATTTCCTTAAACGCCGGCGCCGCCCGTGAGGCTTGCCATGATGTGGACGATCAGCGTCCGCATCTCATCCAGCCTGGGCTGGCATGACGTGCTGCCGCGCGGCGCCCTGCGCTTGTCACGCCCCGGCGGGGATGCTGAAGTGCCGCCCTCGATTGTGGTGTGTAGGAGCCGGCGCCGATGGACAGAATTCTCGCAGCCGCAAAGGCGATCGCGCTGGCGCGCCGCAACCATGCGCCGCTAGCGGCGCTCGAAGTTCCTCCGACCGATGAAGCCGAGGGCTATCAGGTCCAGCGGGCGCTGCACGATCTGCTGCTGCCGCATGCCGGCCCGCTGGTCGGTTACAAGATCGGCTGCACCAGCCAGGTGATGCAGGATTACATCGGGATTCCACACCCATGCGGCGGCGGCGTGTTCCAGAAAGGCGTGCACGACAGCGGCGTGCAGCTCGCGGCTGCCGACTATGTCCGCGTCGGCGTCGAATGCGAGATCGCGGTGCGGCTGAAGCGCAATCTCGCCGCCGGCGAGGCGCCGTTCACGGCCGAATGGGTCGGCGAAGCCGTCGAGGCCTATCATCCCGCGATCGAGATCGTCGACGACCGCTATGTGAAGTGGGAAACGATGGGCGCGCCGACGTTGATCGCCGACGATTTCTTCGCCGCCGGCTGCGTGTTGGGCGAGATCGTGCCGCGCTCGTCGGTGCCGGACCTGAAGGCCGTCAAAGGCCGCGCTATCGTCAACGGCGAAGAGGTCAGCCACGGCACCGGCGCCGACGTGCTCGGCCATCCCCACAACGCACTCGCCTGGCTCGCCAACCATCTCGCCGCCGAGGGCAAGGGTCTTCACGCGGGACAGCTCGTCCTGACGGGGAGTCTGGTCAAGACGCTGTGGCTGAAGGCCGGCGACAAGGTGCGGATGGAGCTGGACGGGCTGGGCGTGGTGGAGGCGGAGTTTACGTAGGCTCTGCGGGCACCGCGTTGTCATTCCCCGCGAAGGCGGGGAATCCAGTACGCCGCGGCTTCTCGGTTCATCGCTGACGTCTCGAAATACTGGATCGCCCGCCTTCGCGGGTGATGACAGTCGAGGGGGGCGGAGAGGGGATAGCGGCGTCGCTACAATCGCGCGTCGCTGAGCGCTGTATGCAGCCATCGCCAAAATACATGCGGCCCTCGCCAGGGGAGCTAGCGAGGGCCGCGTCGTACATCGTCGTCCGCGCCTAGGTTCGCGAACACGATGTGGGAGCTCGGGAGAAGCTAGAAGGGCAGCAGCACGTCCATGACTTGCTGGCCGTAGCGCGGTTGCTGCACGTCCATGATCTGGCCGCGGCCGCCGTAGGCGATGCGGGCCTGCGCGATCTTGGTGGAATCGATGGTGTTGTCGCTCTGGATGTCTTCGGGACGGACGATGCCGGCGACGATGAGCTCGCGGATTTCGTAGTTGACGCGGATCTCCTGCTTGCCCTCGACCACGAGGTTGCCGTTCGGCAGGACCTGGGTGACGACCGCCGCGACGTTGGTCTGCAACGCTTCCTTGCGGTCCACGCTTCCTTTGCCCTCGCTGGACGCGGTCGAGTCGGCGGTGAGGATGCGGCCGGGCAACACCTTCTGCGCTTGGGCCCCCAATGTCTTGGCGCCGATGAAGTCGGTGATCCCGGAATCTTCCTTGTTGGTGCGGCTGCGCTGGGTGTCGTTTTCGATATTGGCCTTGTCGGTGATGTTCACGGCCACCGTCAGGATGTCGCCGACCTGATGGGCACGCTGGTCCTTGAAGAAGGCCCGGCTGCCGCTGCGCCACAGCGAGTTCGGATTGTAGGAGGCGACCTCGGGCTTCGGCATCGGCATCTGCACCGGCTTGTAACCGGGCTGCGTCGTCGGATTGTCGATCGCCGACAATTTCGGCTGCTCGCCGATCTGCGACAGACGGTCGATCGAGGAGCAGCCGCTCGCCAGCGCGCACGTCGCCAGCAGCAGGGCAGAGATCGCGATGCGACGGGGACGAAAAGCCGAACTGAACGTGGACATGACTTACTCTGACTTGGCTGGAGTTTGCGAGACGCGAACTTGCGGGATCTGGGCTTGTGCGATCTGGGCCGGGGATGCCGGGGCTTGGACCAGGTTCCGGACGAGGGCTGCGGTATCGACGGGGGCGGGCGCCTCGTCGCGCTTGAGCGAGGAGGTCTGTTCTACCGCGGCCGGCATCGGCGCGGCCTGGCTGGCGCCCTGGACCGTCACCTGGCCGCGGCCGGTGACGACGCCGCTCAGCGTGCGCTTGGTCTGCAGGTTGAGCACGCTGATGGTATCGCCCTCGGCGCCGCTCTCGATCGCCTTGCCGCGCGTGGTGAGATAAATTCCGGGAACCTGGTAGATGACGGTGACGTTCTGGTCGCGCTGCACGAAGTCGGGCTTGACGATGTCGGCGACGCGGATCGGCGTCCCCGCCCGCATCGGCCGGCGGAGCTGCATGCCGAGCGTGCGATCGCGCGAGGCGGCCTCACCGGTGACCTCGGCCTTCGGCCGCCGCTCCATGGCGACATCGGACGCCTTCAGGAGATCGACGCGGTCGATGTCGCGCGTCAGCACGGCCACTTCCACCGTTTCGATCGCGGTGCCGGTGAAACGCAGCTTGGTCGGTGCCGGATTGTTGTCGTTGTTGATCTCGAAGGCGATGTCGAAACGGCCGCTGCGGGCGTCGTAGCGGGTTGCCACCGGCTGCAGCACGCCGGTGTTGGAGGCATCCAGCCGCATGTCGGCAATGCCGCGGTCGAACGTGACGGTGATGTTGGCGGCATCGCCAAGTCCAAAGCGGCGCTCGAGCGCCGAGGCGACCGCGGTCTCGAGGTCCTTGTTCACGAGCGTGCGGGCGAGACGGGTGACCTGGACCTCCTTGATGTCGCCGGTCATCACGCCGATCACCTGCTTTGCGCGCAACACCGCCAGCACGTGGGCGACCGGCAGCGCGCCGGTGGTGCCGAGATCGGGCGAGCGGTAGACCGGGATTAGCGCGGCCGAGCCGGCATTGTCGATGAGATCGCCGACCCGC
Source organism: Bradyrhizobium sp. 23 (assembly GCF_023073295.1). NCBI lineage: Bacteria > Pseudomonadati > Pseudomonadota > Alphaproteobacteria > Hyphomicrobiales > Nitrobacteraceae > Bradyrhizobium > Bradyrhizobium sp. 23. The sequence goes on from NZ_JADPJF010000064.1 coordinate 15,189, forward strand.
ACCACGTCCGAGGTCACGGTGATGCTCGCGCGCAGCGTCGGCGTCGCGATGAAGTCGTCGGCGGCCCGTGCGGGCAGCGCCAGCACGAGGAGAGCGGAGATCGTGGCGAGGGTGGTGCGGATCATCGTCATCACCTCAGCGGAACAACGCCGTGGTCGACTGCATCATCTGGTCGGCGGCGCTGATCACCTTGGCGTTCATCTCGTAGGCGCGCTGGGCGGCGATCAGGTCGCTCATCTCCGAGACGACGTCGACATTGGCCTGCTCGAGGCTGCTCTGGGTGATGTTGCCGAAACCCTCGGAGCTCGCGGTACCGTCCTGCGGCGGGCCGGAGGAGGGCGTCTCGGTGAACTGATTGTTGCCGACCGGCTGGAGGCCCGCTTTGTTGATAAATCGGGTCAGGCCGATCTGGCCCTGGACGGCCGAGGTCGACGAACCCGGCAGCGTCACCGAGACCTGGCCCTGCACGTTGATGGTGAGGCCCGAGGCGTTGTTCGGGATCGTAATCGTCGGTTGCACCGGGTTGCCCTGCGCCGTGACGATGCGCCCCTGATTGTCCATCTGGAAGGTGCCGTCGCGGGTGTACTGGTAGCTGCCGTCGGGCATCAGGATCTTGAAGAAACCTTCGCCCGTGATGGCCATGTCGAGGTCGTTGCCGGTCTGCGACAGCGTGCCCTGGGTCATGCTGCGCGGCGTGCCGACGGTCTTGACGCCGCCGCCGATGTCGACGCCGACCGGCAGGATGGTGCCCTGGTCGGACGACTGGGCGCCGACCCGGCGGACGTGTTCGTAAATCAGATCCTGGAACGCCGCGGTCTGCTTCTTGAAGCCGGTGGTGCGCAGGTTGGCGATGTTGTTGGAGATCACCTGAACGTTGAGTTCCTGTGCCGCCATTCCGGTTGCTGCGGTGTGAAGCGCCTGCATGTCAGTTCTCCCTCAATCAGGCCGGAACGTCGGCGAGCTTCTCGATCGCCGACTTGTGCATGTCACTCTGCTGCTGGAGCAGGTTGGCGATGGCGGTGTAGCTGCGCATGACTTCGACCATGCGGCTCATCTCACCGACCGAGTTCACGTTCGACTTCTCGACATAGCCCTGCTGCACGGTCGACTTGGTGTCAGCCTGCGGGACCGCGGAGCCGATGTCATAAAGGTTGGCGCCCAGCTTGGTCAGCTTGGCCGGATCGTCGAACGAGGCCATGCGGATCTTGCCGCGGATCGAATCGTTTTTGGCCGTGCCCTCGAGCACCGTGACGGTGCCGTCCGGCGCGACGTTGATGTCGTGGTCGGTCGGCTGGAAGGTGATCGGGCCGCTGGTGCCCAGCACGAGGTTGCCGTCGGAGGTGACGAGCTGGCCGGTGCTGTTGAGCGAGAATTTTCCGTCCCGGGTGTAGCGCTCGGCGCCATTGGCCTGAACCGCGAAATAGGCATTGCCGCTGATCGCCATGTCGAGCGGATTCTTGGTCGGCTCCATCGGCCCCTGGCCGACGTCGCGGAAGGTGCCGCGGTCCTGCACATAGGAGACCCGGCGGTCGGAGCCGACGAAATTGTCCTCACGCGCGTTCGAGTTGAGGTACTCCTCGAACAGCGAATGATCGGCCTTGAAGCCGTTGGTGTTGGCGTTGGCGACGTTGTTGGCGATGACATCCATCTGCCGTTCCAACGTCATCTGTCGTGACAAGCCGATCAGAAGCGCGTTCTGCATCGGAAATCTCCCCTGAGTGAGATCTGCCAGCTCGCTCTCCCAAGCGCATTGGCCGATCCCGTGAACGAGACCTCGGGTTCTCCCAAACCTTGGGTCTCGGTCCTTTCTCAGCGAAACTCGTGCCAGGCGGGAAAATTATGTACTTTCAATACCTTGTCTGTTTTTCGAGGATGCGGGGAGGCGGCAGAAAGGGTCTGTTAGCCATGTTTGCCCGGCAGATTTTTCCTAGTGAAGGCCCAATCGAAAGGTTCCGTTAACCATTATTACCGTAGCGTTTGCGCGTAAGAGGAGCACTGCGCTGGGGCATTTGTATCGCGTCACTGTCTGCCAGGAGCTTCGCTCTTTCGACCCTTTTGAGAGATGAGCGAGCGCGGCGATCATGGCAGAGAATGAAGCGGAAGGCGGCGGAGCCGCTGAGGGCGCGGAAGCCGCTCCGCCCAAGAACAAGTTCAAGCTGATGATCATGGTGGTGGGCCTGCTCGCCGTTCTCGGCGGCGGCGCCGCGACGTGGTTCTTCTTTTTCCGTCACGGCGACGACGAGCATCACGCCGAGGCGGCGCCTCCGCCGAAGCCGCCGGCTTTCGTCGAGGTTCCCGACATCATGGTCAACCTCGCCGGCGCGCCGGGCGAGCGCGTGCAATATCTGAAGCTCAAGATCGTGCTGGAGCTGAAGGAAGAGAAGCAGGTCGAGGCGATCAAGCCGACGATGCCGCGCATCACCGACATCTTCCAGACCTATGCGCGCGAGCTGCGCTCCTCCGACCTCAACGGTTCCGCCGGCATCTTCCGCCTCAAGGAAGAGCTGACCAAGCGCGTCAATGCGGCGGTGGCTCCGGTCCAGGTCAGCGCGGTGCTGTTCAAGGAAGTCGTGATCCAGTGAGCATGACGGGCTAGGGATCATGGCAGGCACCGACCAACCAGACCAGGATGCAATTGCCGCCCAATGGGAGGCCTCGCTCGATTCCGAGGATCCCGCTGAGGCCGCGAAGGCTGCTGCCGAAAACGAACTATCCGAGACCATGGCCCTGCAATGGGCGGCCATGGTCGAGGATGGCAGCCGCGATCTCGGCGCCGGCAAGAATTCCGGCGAACGCGTGCTGTCGCAGGAGGAGATCGACAACCTCCTCGGCTTCGCGGTCGGCGACGTCACGCTCGACGATCATTCCGGCATTCGCGCCATCATCGATTCGGCAATGGTCTCCTACGAGCGTCTGCCGATGCTCGAAATCGTCTTCGACCGCCTGGTGCGATTGCTGACGACCTCCTTACGCAATTTCACCTCCGACAACGTCGAAGTCTCGCTCGACCGCATCACCTCGGTGCGCTTCGGCGACTATATGAACTCGATCCCGCTGCCCGCCGTCCTCACCGTCTTCAAGGCCGAAGAGTGGGACAATTTCGGCATGGCCGTGGTCGATTCCAGCCTGATCTACTCGATGATCGACGTGCTGCTCGGCGGCCGCCGCGGCTCGAGCCAGCTGCGCATCGAGGGCCGGCCCTACACCACGATCGAGACAGAGTTGGTCAAGCGGCTGGTCGAAGTCGTCATGGCCGATGCCGAACAGGCGTTCCGGCCGCTGTCGCCGGTGACCTTCACCATCGACCGGCTCGAGACCAACCCGCGTTTCGCCGCGATCAGCCGTCCTGCCAACGCAGCGATCCTGGTGCGGCTGCGCATCGACATGGAAGATCGCGGCGGCAACATCGAGCTGTTGCTGCCTTACGCGACCATCGAGCCGATCCGGGGCGTCCTGCTCCAGATGTTCATGGGCGAAAAGTTCGGCCGCGACCAGATCTGGGAAGGCCACTTCGCCACCGAGATCGTCCAGGCCGAGATCTCCGTCGACGCCGTGCTCTACGAAGCCGACATTCCGCTCAAGCAACTGATGCGGCTGAAGGTCGGGGACACGCTGCCGCTGGACATGCGCGCGGATGCCAGCGTCACCGTTCGCTGCGGCGACGTCACCATCACCGAAGGACGCATGGGCCGGGTCGGCGACCGCGTCGCGATACGGGTGACGAAACCCTTGCGCAAGCCAAGTACGACACTTGCGATGTTCGAAAAGGTCGACGAGCAGAACAAGATGATGGAGGCCCCATGAACCACTCCCTGGGAATGGCGATCGAGACGCTGGTGGCTATCCTGCTGATGCTGACCATCGTCTACTGCGTCACGCTCAACAAGCGACTGACGCGGCTGAAGGCGGACGAGCATTCGCTGAAGGCGGTCATCGGCGAGCTGATCACCGCAACCGAGATCGCCGAGCGCGCGATCGGCGGGCTGAAGCTCGCCGTGCGCGACGTCAACGAGAACCTCGGCAGCCAGCTTGCGGCGGCGACCCAGATGTCCGAGCAGCTCTACAAGCAGCTCGGCGAAGCCGACAACGTGGTGCGGCGCCTGTCCAAGATCGCAATCGCTGCGCGCCCCGTGACGAACCCGGAAACGGTCGCCGCGCCCGCAGCCAAGCCTTCATCGGCGAAGGCGGTGGCGGCTGCGGCCGAAGCCTTCTCCGAGCGCCGACGATCCAACGGTCTTGCGGCATAAAGTCAGGGTATGAAGTCTTTTCGCAACATCCGCGTCATTCCGATCGTGCTGGTTGCCGTCGCTGGCCTGGCCACGCTGAAGGTCACGGGTCTTGTGATCAACGGCGGCTATGTCTTCGACTATAAGCCGAGCCAGACCAAGAAGTCGTGGGCGCAGGAGAATCTGAACTTCCCGGCCAGCCGCGAGGATCCCGATATCACGGGCTCGACCCATGGTGCGCCGAAGGAGGCGCCGAAGCCGGCCGCACCCGACACCAAGTCCGAAGGCGCCGCGGTCAAGGAGGAAGCCCAGCCGCAGATCTCCGCCTCGGAGCGCGCGATCCTGGAACGCCTGCAGTCGCGTCGCCAGGAGATCGAGGCCCGCCAGCGCGAGATCGACATCCGCGAGAGCCTGTTGAAATCCGCCGAGAAGCGCATCGAAAACAAGGTCGAGGAGATGAAGGCGGTAGAAACCCGTATCTTCGCGACGCAGGCCGAGCAGAAGGCCGCCGAAGCCCAGCGCATGAAGGGCCTCGTCACCATGTATGAGGGCATGAAGCCCAAGGACGCCGCGCGGGTCTTTGACCGGCTCGAGATGGGCGTGCTGATTGAGATCGCCTCGCAGATCGCGCCGCGAAAAATGTCGGACATCATGGGATTGATGTCCCCGGAGGCCGCCGAGCGGCTGACGGTCGAGATGGCCCGCAGGGCCAATGGCGGCGGCGATCAGTCCGCCTCGGCCGGCGAGCTGCCCAAGATCGACGGCAAGCCGACGCAAAAGCCGAATTGAGGGCTCATACTTAAGAAGTCCTTAATTGCCAAAATCTACAGTCTGGGGCAGGGGCCGGCAGCAATGCCGGCGTGGACCGTCGAACCGGAAGTAATGCCGCCAATGGCGCGAGACGCTGCCGCTGGATTTGTGTCGCGAGCCCGCGCCCTGGCGCGGAGGCTGTCGCGTCATGTCCGCGCGGCGCCGCTGCTGGCAGCCAGCCTGCTGATCGGCTTCACGGCGCCTGTCCGGGCGGCCGATGCCGTCAGGGGCGAGGCGACTTTCTCGGCCAGCGGCGGCTTTGCCCGGCTCGTAATCAAGCTCGGAGAGGACGTTCCGTCAGAGGTGACGACGGCCGGCTCCATTCTCGTCATCCGTTTCGACCGGGCGGTCGACGTTCCCGTCGATCGCGTCCCGGAAGGCGCGCCCGACTACGTCAACTCCGCCCGCCGCGATCCCGATGGCGGCGCCATCCGCCTGTCGCTGGCGCGGCGCGTTACCGTCAACACCATGAATGCCGGCGAACGCACCTTTATCGACCTCTTGCCGGAGGGTTGGAAGGGGCCGCCGCCAGGCCTGCCGATGGACGTCGTCAAGGAACTCGCCGAGCGCGCGCGCGTCGCCGAACGCGCGTTGCGCGCCCAGCGCGCCGCGGCGGAGAGCAAGAAGCGCCCGCAGATCCGCGTGCGCGCCTCGGTGCAGCCGACCTTCGTCCGCTTCGTGTTCGAGATGCCGGATGGCGTCGGCGTATCCTCCGTGCTCAATGAACAGAAGCTCACGCTCGCCTTCAACGCCAACCTGAATTTCGATCTGGCGGACGCGGTCGTCGCAGCGCCGCCGAACGTCGCCTCGATCAAGCAGAAGGCCGACATCGACCAGACCAGTGTCGAGATCGCGCTGATCGGCGATTCCGACGTGCATTCGTTCCGCGACGAGAAGAACTACGTCGTCGACATCTCCTTCCAGCCGGACAAGGGCAAGATGGCCACGTCGGCGGAAGCTGCGATCGCGCAGGCCAAGCCCGCCGCTCATGGACCGGCGCCTGCGCCTGAAAAGCCGGCGGCCGAGAAGCCCAAGGACGCGCATCGCGAGATCGCGCCGCCGACGTCCGAGACGATCGCGCGCGAAGCCAGGATCGATGCCAAGCCCGAGGTGAAGCCGGAAGCGCCCGCCGCCATGCCGCCCGCTGAAGCGCCGAAATCGGTGCCGGCTCCTGCATCCGAAGCCGCGCCCGCTGCGCAAGCGCCCAAGGAAGCGCCCAAGGAAATGTCGAAGCCTGCGCCTCCTGCGGCGGAAGCCGCGGTCGTGCCTGCCAAGCCGGTCATGGTCGAAGCGCCTCAAGAGGTCGTGAAGGAAGCTGCCAAAGAGCCAGTCAAGGAGGCCGTCAAGGCCGCGCCGGCGGAGGCGCCCGCCGCGCCGCAGCCGACTGGTGCCAGCGTCGATGTCCGCCGCGACAGCGACGGCCTGCGCGTGACCTTCCCGCTTCAGGTCGCAACGCCTGCGGCGGCGTTCCGCCGCGGCGACACCGTCTGGCTGGTGTTCGATACCGCAAAGCCCATCGACGTCGAGGCGATCCGTACCAAGGGCGGTGCGATGATCGGCGAGGTCGGCCGCGTCCCGCTCGAGAAGGGACAGGCGGTGCGCATCCGTCTCACCCGGCCGCTGGTCTATTCGCTGTCGAGCGAGGAGCTCGGCAAACAGACCAACTGGCTCTTGACCCTCGCCGACAAGATCCAGGCGACGCCGCTGCCGCTGATGATCTCGCGCAACATCACCGACCCGGCGCTTGCCAACATCGCGATCCCCTTCGCCAATCCGGGGCTCCTGCACAAGCTCACTGATCCCGATGCCGGCGACACGCTCTATGTCATCACCGCGCAGCGGCCGGTGCGCGGCTTCATCAAGCGGCAGGACCTCGTTGATCTCGCGCTGCTGGAATCCGCACATGGCATCGCGATCCGGCCGAATTCCGACGAGGTCGGCGTCGAGGTCGGGGCCGACAAGGTCATCCTCGGCAAGAAGGGCGGGCTGACGCTGTCGCCGGTCGACATCTCGGCCGAGCGTGCGCCGACCGCAGTGCGGCCGGTTTTCAGCCCCGAAGGCTGGCGCAAGGGCCAGTCGGAAAATTTCATAGTGCGCCAGAACGAGCTGATCACGGCGATCGCCAACCTCGAACCGGCGATGCGTTCCCTGCCGCGGCTCGACCTCGCGCAATTCTACATGTCGCGCGCGATGTATCACGAGGCGAAGGCCATCACCGAATTGATGCTCGCCGATCCTCTCAACAAGGAGGAGAGCGGTGCGCTGATGATGCATGCGATCGCGAGCATCCTGATCGGTCGGCCGGCGCAGGGCCTGAAGGACCTCGCCAACCCCGTGATCGGCAACAGCCACGATTCCCAGCTCTGGAAAGCGCTCGCCTATGCGCGCCAAGGCAAATGGGCGGACGCGCGCGAGAAGTTCAAGAACGTCGAATTCGCCATCGCCTCGCTACCGCTCGACATCCAGCGCATCGTGACGATGGAGGCGATGCGCGCTTCGCTCGAGGTGAAGGACTATGCCGGCGCCTCCAAGCGCCGCAGCGAGCTCGAGGTGGTCGGCGTCTCGCCCGAGGCCGCGCCCGGCTTTGCCGTGCTGCGCGGCCGGCTTGCCGAGGCGCTCGGCCACGACAAGGACGCGCTCGACGACTACAAGTTCGCCGTCGGCTCGTCCGATCGGCCGGCTGCGGCCGAGGCCAAGCAGCTCGAGGTCGCGCTGCGGCAGAAGCGCGACGAGATCGGCAAGGAAGACGCGTTGCGCGAGCTCGAAACGCTCGCGATGACCTGGCGCGGCGACTCGATTGAGGTCAAGACGCTGCAGATGCTGTCGCAGATGTTTGCAGAGAACGGACGCTACCGGGACGCGCTCACCGCGGCGCGCACCGCGACAAAGCTGCAGCCGAACGCGGAAGCCTCGCGCCAGGCGCAAGACCTCGCCTCCGACCTGTTTACGCAGCTCTTCCTGGGACCCAAGGGCGACGAGCTGCCGCCGATCGAATCGCTCGGGATGTTCTACGAGTTCCGTGAGCTGACGCCGATCGGCCGCCGCGGCGACGAACTGATCCGACGCCTCGCCGACCGTCTCGCCTCGATCGATCTGCTCGACCAGGCCGCCGAGCTCCTGCAATACCAGGTCGACCATCGCCTCGAAGGCGCGGCGCGTGCGCAGGTCGCCGCGCGCCTCTCCATGATCTATCTCGCCAATCGCAGACCCGACATGGCGATCACGGCGTTGCGCGCGAGCCGGATCAGCGACCTCTCAGGCGAGCTCAGGCAGCAACGCCTGCTGCTGGAGGCGCGTGCACAGAGCGACGTCGGCCGCCACGATCTTGCGCTCGATATCGTCTCCAACGTTACAGGCCGCGAGGTGCTGCGCCTGCGCTCGGATATCTTCTGGGCGGCGCGGCGCTGGCGTGAATCCGCCGAGCAGATCGAGCTCTATTACGGCGAGCGCTTCCGTGACTTCAAGCCGCTCAACGCGGTAGAGAGAAGCGACATCATCCGCGCCGCCGTCGGTTATGCGCTCGCCGACGACTCGATCGGCATGTCGCGCTTCCGCGAGAAATATGCGCCGCTGATGAGCGAGAGCGCCGATCGGCTCGCCTTCGATATCGCGAGCAAACCGACCGGCGCCTCCAGCGCCGAATTTGCCGATATCGCCAAGCTGGCTGCCAGCGTCGACACGCTCGACGGCTTCCTGCGCGAGATGAAGCAGCGCTTTCCCGACGCCACCGCCCGCGCGCCGGCCTCTCCACAGGCCAAGGACGAGTCCGATCACACCGGCTCGCTGCCCACGATCCCCGTCGTGCGCCAGATCAAGATGACGCGGTAGGATCGCCGCTCCTTCTTGGCCTCGCGACAGGTACCCGTGAGCCAGCTCTCGAGTGACGGGCAGGGCCGAAGACTATCGCCCGCGTACTCATCAACCCGATCAGTCCGCGAGGACCTAGGCCTTGTCCATTCAGTCTTTGAGACCGGACATGGCCCGTTTGCCTTTGCTAGTCGGCTGAGGGCTCCAGGTCCCTTGTAAGAAACATATGCCCCCTGAACCGATCGTAGGGCGTGGAAACAGGGGAAGCCGCTAAGGCCAGCAAGCGACGTTAACGGGCTTAATTGAGCTTTACCCGCACCTGATAAATTGCCGAGCCCAAGCTCGAGGCAAGCACTAGCACAAGACCAAGCCCGATCATGGGGTTCCTTGCGATCACCGCCGCAAGCGATACGCCCAGCGCCGCGGCCAACATCTGCCAGAAACCCAACAGGGCCGAGGCAGCACCGGCGCGATCGCCGAATGGCGAAAGAGCTTGCGCGCTGCAGAGCGGATTGACCATGCCCATGCCTAGCAGGAATACGCATGCGCCGACAAGAAATGGCAAAAAGCGCCCGTCGAAAAGCGCGAATAGCAACACCATGCCGCCACCGACACAGGCCAGCGCGAGGCCGATGCAAATCGATCGGTCGCGACCAAGGTGCGGAACAATTTTTGTAGCGATAATGCCAGCGCTAAAGACGATCATGACAGTGCCTGCGAAGAACAGGCCGAGTTGCATGGGTGTGAAGTCGAGGCCTTCTATCAAGACACGCGGCAACGCCGAAAACATTGCAAACAGCGCACCTAAGATGAGGCTAACAGTTGCGGCAGGAACCAGGAAACGGCGGTCAGTCGATAGCGACCAGTAATTCTTGGCGATCGTCGAGGAATTGAATTCGGCGCGTGGCGCGTGGTGCGTTTCTCCGAAAGCCGCAAGAAATGCTGAAGCGGCGACGACGGCGAAGATTCCGACGAACACAAATGCTGAACGCCAGCCAAAAAAATGATCCAGCGCGCCACCGACCAGGGGCGAGAATCCAGGCGCCGCTGCCATCGCAACCATAACAAAGGTGAGCACGCGCGCTAGCTTTTCGCCCTGGAAAAGATCTCTTGCGATAGCTCGCGAAAGGACAGACGTGGCACATGCGCCACCGGCCTGCACAACGCGACCAATCAATAGTGCCGCCAAATCATTGGCTAACGCGCACCATATGCTACCTGCGAAAAATACAGCAAACCCGATCATCACGGGTATGCGCCGGCCGAAACGATCCGATAACGGACCGACAACGAGTTGTCCGACCGCGAACATGGCGAGGAATATGGTGATAGCTGACGTTACCTGAGCGCTGGTGACGCCCACCGCGACGGCGATACTCGGTAGCGAAGGCAACAGAATGTTGGTGGCCAACGTGCCACTCGCAGACAACGCAGCAAGAACGGCGACCTGAAGACCAAGCGGCACGACCCGAGCGAGTAGATGGTTTTCGATGTTGCTGGTCATAAGCCGCTTCGGATCTAGGGATGATGACCATCATATCAATGACCCATTGAATGCGCAACCTGAGCATATTTCCGATATGTCACGAGCCGCCGAACGCGCTGACGATGGCAGGCTTCCGTCTTGCGCTGGTAAGCTCAAGTGCACGCCTACAAGCATCGGGCTAGAGAGGATGGGGTCGCTGACCGCTGCCCAGGACCGCTACCCCCCGTAACTCTGCACCAGACTGCCTGCCACCAGCGACCAGCCGTCGACCAGCACGAAGAAGATCAGCTTGAACGGCAGCGAGATCGTTACCGGCGGCAGCATCATCATGCCCATCGACATCAGCACGGACGCGACGACGAGGTCGATGATCAGGAAGGGAAGGAACAGCAGAAAGCCGATCTCGAAGGCGCGCTTCAGCTCCGAGATCATGAAGGCGGGGACGAGGATGCGTAAGCCTAGATCGTCGGGGGTTGCCGGCGGCGGCTCGCCGGAGAGATCCAGGAACAGCTTGAGGTCCTTCTCGCGGACGTTCTTCTGCATGAAGCCGCGCAGGGGGACGGAGGCGCGCTGGAGCGCGTCCTCGACGCCGAGCTGATTGGCGACCAGCGGACGGATGCCTTCGTCGTAGGATTTTTGCAGGACGGGTCCCATCACGAAGAAGGTGAGGAACATCGCTAGCGCGATGATCACCGAGTTCGGCGGGGCGGTCGCGGTGCCCATTGCGGTGCGCAGCAGCGACAGCACGACCACGATGCGCGTGAACGACGTCATCATGATCAGGATCGACGGGGCGATCGACAGCACCGTGAGCAGCGCGATCAGCTGGATCGCGCGCTCGGTGACGCCGCCACCGCCAGCGCCTCCGCCGCCGAGATTGATGCTGATGTCCTGCGCATGTGCCGGCATCGCGAGCGAAGCCGCGCCGATCAGGACAGAAAGAAGAAAAACTCTACGCGGGAGGGCCGGCAGCCTCACGAAGACGGCTTCGGACGGCCGAGTAACGAGGCCATCTCGTCTTCGAGATTTTCAAAGCTGGTCTTTTCCGGAGCCGGCTTTGCGGCAGGCGCCGGTGGTGCCGGCGGCTCGCTGCGGGCCACACGCGGAGGAGCGGCAGGGGGCTCCGGGGCGACCGGAGGGGCAAGCGTCTCGCCGGCGGGGCGGCGCAGCGCAGCTTCGAGCCGCTGCGCCATCTCGGCGAGATTCTGCTCGGCGCTCGATGGGGCCGCCGGAGCGGGCGCCGGCGGCGGAACGGGCGGAGCCTGCGGCACAGGCGGAGGTGGCGCGGCTGGGCGCTCGGCGCGCACCGGAGGCGCCTTAACCGGCTCGCTCTGGCGCGGCGGACGCGGCATCAGAGGGGGTTCGTTGCGCGCAACGCGCGGCGGAACAGGTTCGGGACGCAGCTCGCGCTCGGGGCGCGGCGCGATCGGCTCGGGGTTGAAGCCGGCCAGTGGCGGCTCGTTGCGGCGTTCGGCCAGCGCGGGAGCCGGCCGGCGCACTTCGTCGGCAAAGGAGGGGCGCGCGGGCCGCGGTGGCGGCTCGGGCATGTGCGGCTCGGGATGATCGAGCAGCTCGGGCCGCGGTGCTTCGTCGGCCCAGCTGCTGGTATCATGCATCGGCGCGAGACGCGGCGGCTCGGCGGCATTGGGACGCTGCGGGAGCTGGTCGCGGCCGGGGGCTGCGCGCACGATGTTGGGTTCGACGACGATGTCGGTGGGGCCGCCGATCATCAGAAGATGCTCGACATTGTCACGCCGGACCAGCACCAGGCGGCGGCGGCCGTCGACCGCGGCGGCATCGATCACGGCGAGCCGGGGCATCCGGCCGCGCTGGGTGTTGGCGCCGAGCCGGCTGGTGGCGAATCGGCGAACCAGCCATGCAGCGACGCCGATCAACGCCAGAACGACGATGAACGCGACGATGAAGGTGATAGGGCTGCCTTGCATACTTGTCCCCGACAAATGGCGCTTTTCTCGGGCCCGTGGTCAGATGCGCCAACCACCGGCTTACGTTGCCCCAAACTGCGATTTCTTAACGTGCCACGGCAAGTTTTGCCGTCCCCAACTCTTAATAACCCATGAATCGCTCGATCCAAAACGACTTCTTGACCTGTGAATGCGCCGCCAAGCGGTTGGGTTAATGCCGCTTTTGGAGGCGTAGAATCACGGGGCACGCGCAGTGGTGTCCCGCCGGGGGACAACTGCCTGCGACCTCCTTAACCGGCTGTTAACCATACAGGCGGCAAATTCTGCCTAGCTTCGGACCTGGGTCCTGCGAGGCGGAAGGAGCCGCAACGATGTCCATCAACGATCTTCCGGTGCTATCGGCGCTTCGCACCAAGATGCAATGGCACCAGGAACGCCAGCGCGTCCTGTCCGAGAACGTCTCCAATTCCGACACGCCCAAATTCCGGCCGCGCGACCTGGTGGAGCCGAAACTGGACAAGGCCGGGGCCGTCACGGGTTCGATGGGGCCCTTGACGCTTACCCGCACCAGCGGTTCCCACATGGCGCCGTCAGGCGCGGCCTCCGGATTCGACCAGAACAAGAATGCGGGTTTTGAGACCCGCCCCGCGGGCAACGCCGTCAATCTCGAAGAGGAGATGATGAAGGCCGCCAGCAACCAGATGGACTATGCGGCGGCGACCTCGCTCTATTCGAAGAGCCTGCACCTGCTCAAGACCGCGATCGGCAAAGGCTAGAGCTAGAGGAAGCGCATCATGGCGAATGACAGCAGCGACTTTGCCCGTTCGATGGCGATCGCGACCTCCGGTCTGCGGGCGCAGGCCGGGCGCATGCGGGTGATCTCGGAGAACATCGCAAACGCGGATTCGACCTCGCAGACCGCCGGCGGCGATCCTTACCGGCGCAAGGTGCCGACCTTCTCCTCCGCGCTCGACCGTACACTCGACGCGCAGGTCGTCACCCTTGGCAGGATCAAGCCCGACCAGTCCAATTTCCGCACCAAATACGAGCCGAACAATCCGGCGGCGGATGCGACCGGCAACGTCAAATATCCCAACGTGAACTCGGTGGTCGAGATGACCGACATCCGCGACGCGCAGCGGTCGTACGAGGCCAATCTCAACATCATCAGCGCGACGCGCCGGATGATCCAGCGCACCCTCGACATCCTCAAGAGCTGAACAGGACATTTGAGCCATGGCAACACCGACAATTGCCGCCAACGCCTATGCAAACCTCGCTCGCGTGCTGGAGAACAGCGGCGCCGGCAAGGGCAGCGAGCCGAGCGGGCAGTCCTTCGCCTCTCTTCTGAAAGACACTGTCGGCAGCGTCCTGGAATCCGGCCGCAAATCCGATGCGCAGACGGTGGCGATGGCCGCCGGCAAGGCCAACGTGATGGACGTGGTGACGGCGGTCGCAGACACCGACGTCGCCGTGTCGACGCTGGTCTCGGTCCGCGACCGCGTGATCGCGGCCTATGAAGACATCATGAAGATGCCGATCTGATTTTATCCATCGTCATTGCGAGCGTAGCGAAGCAATCCAGAATCTTTCCGCGGTGGCAGTCTGGATTGCTTCGCTTCGCTCGCAATGACGAGGAGAGGTTCGTGTCGTCCTCATCAAGCGGTGGGGATGAGACTTGAATAGAGGACTGTGCAATGACCGGACCGGAAACCCTCGACGTCGCGCGTGATGCGATCTGGACCATCGTGATCGTGTCGTCGCCCCTGATGGTGGTTGGCCTCGTTGTCGGCGTCGTCGTGTCGCTGTTCCAGGCGCTGACGCAGATCCAGGAGCAGACGCTGATCTATGTGCCGAAGATCCTGGCCATCTTTGCCACGATGCTGTTGGCATTGCCGTTCATGGCCGACGCACTGCATTCCCACATGCTGCGGATATCGTCGCGAATCATCGGCGGCTGAGGCACTATGCGCCTATCATGCGCATCGACGTCTCGCTGCTGCCGGCGCTTGCCGCCTCCTTCATGCTCGCCTTTGCCCGGGTCGGCGCGATGGTGATGCTGTTGCCGGGCCTGGGCGAGACCAATATCCCGACACGGATCAAATTGTCGATCGCGCTGCTGCTCACGCTGATCATCCTGCCGCTGCATCGCAATGCCTATCAGGTCGACATGGGCTCGATCGCGCCGCTGCTGGTCCTGATGCTGCATGAGATCGTGATCGGCATCGTGCTGGGAGCGACCGCGCGGGTGACGTTGTCGGCGCTGCAGGTTGCCGGTGCCGTGATCGCGCAGCAGATGGGGCTCGGCTTCGTCACTTCGGTCGATCCGACTCAGGGACAGCAGGGCGTGCTGGTCGGCAACTTCCTGACGATACTGGGGGTGACATTGCTGTTCGCCACCGACAGCCATCATCTGGTGATCGCGGCGCTGAACGACAGCTACACGATCTTCGCGCCGGGCGAGACCGTGTCGAGCGGCGATGTCGCCGCACTGGCGACGCGCGCCTTTGCCGCCGCGTTCCGCCTGGGCTTGCAACTTTCCGGACCGTTCCTGGTGTTCGGCCTCGTCTTCAACATCGGACTCGGCGTGCTGGCGCGGCTGATGCCGCAGATGCAGGTCTATTTCGTCGGCGTGCCGCTGTCGATCTTCGCCGGCTTCCTGGTGCTTGCCGTCGTGCTCACGGCGATGATGGGCACCTTTCTCGACTACTTCATCGGTGTCATGCACCAGATGATGCCACTCAAGTGACCGGGTGATCGATGGCGGAAGACAACGATCCAGAGAGTCAAACAGAAGACCCGACGCAAAAACGTCTCGAAGAGGCGCTCGAACGCGGTGACGTCGCCAAGAGCCAGGAGATCAACACCTGGTTCATGATCGCGGGCGCCACGCTCGTCGTCTCGAGCTTCTCGGGATCGGTCGGCAGCGGGCTGTTGGCGCCGATGCGCAACCTGCTCGCCAATTCCTGGATGATCAAGACCGACGGCAGGGCTCTGCTCGCCCTGATGCAGCAGATCGAAGTCGCGGTGCTCGCGGCGGTGGGCGTGCCGCTACTGATGCTGGTGCTGGCGGCAATTGCCGGCAACGTGCTGCAGCACCGCCTGGTCTGGTCGGCCGAATCCCTCAAGCCCAAGTTCAGCAAGCTGTCGCCTGCCGAAGGCCTCAAGCGCATCTTCGGCAAGCAAGCGGCGGCGAACTTCCTCAAGGGTCTCGGCAAGCTGATCGTGCTCGGCGCGGTCATGACCGTGATCCTGTGGCCGGAGCGGCATCGCATGGAGGCGATGGTCAGGCTCGATCCGGCCGCCCTGCTCGGCGCCTCCACCAGCCTGACCATTCATCTGCTCGCCGCGGTGGTCGCGGCGCTCGCGATCATCGCCATCGGCGACTATTTCTTCCAGTATCGCAGCTGGTTCCAGCGGCAGAAGATGTCGCTCCAGGAGATCAAGGAAGAGTACAAGCAGTCCGAAGGCGACCCGCACATCAAGGGCAAGCTGAGGCAGCTGCGCCAGCAGCGCTCCAAGAAGCGCATGATGGCGGCGGTTCCCAAAGCCTCGGTGATCATCACCAACCCGACCCACTATTCGATCGCGCTGTCCTACGAGCGTGGCATGTCGGCGCCGATCTGCGTCGCCAAGGGCGTCGACAACCTCGCTTTCAAGATCCGGGAGATCGCGCGCGAGCACGACATCCCGATCGTCGAGAACGTTCCGCTCGCCCGCGCGCTCTACGCCACCGTCGAGATCGACGAGGAAATCCCGACCGAGCACTACCATGCGGTCGCCGAAGTCATCGGCTACGTCATGCGTCTGAAGAGCGGATTCGGTGCCAGCCGGCAATAAAACCCCTGAAAAGTACTGGAAATGGCCGTAATCTGGGAATCAGCGTACCTTTCGCCCATGCTGCCCTTGCGCCTGCGGGTCCGATTCAGGCAGGGAGGACCCTGCGCGCCCTGTAGCGCGTTGATTCTCTGCCGACAGGCTGTGCCAGCTTGAGATGACTGCCGAGACCGACCACGACCTCACACGCGAGCCCGTTGCGGCGCACGAGCCGTCGCCGCGCTCGGGCAGCATTGCGCTGGTGCTGCTGGTGGCCGCCGGCCTCGTCGCCGTTGCCGTCGGGTTGATGACGCTCGGGCGCGCGCAGGCCCAGCCCTATATCCTCGGTATCCTCGCCGTGCTGGCGATGGTCGGCCTGTTCAACCTGTTCGCCTTCGCCGCCGGCATCATCCGCTTCGCCGATCGCAATCTCGACGATCCCGTGATGGGGCGCATCGCCGACCACGCCTTCGACGGCCTCGCCGTGACCGACCCGCGCGGCCATGTGGTCTATTCCAATGCGGCCTACCTGACGCTGACCGGCGCCGCCGGTCCGCAGGACGTGCGCCCCGTGGAGCGCGTCTTCATCGGCAACCCCGACGTCTCCGAGGCGGTGTTCCGCCTGTTGAAAGCCGCGCGCGAAGGCAAGCGGCAGCAGGAAGAGGTCCGCATCTCCGGCAATGACGGCAGCCAGGGCCGCTGGCTCCGCATGCGGGTGCGGCCCCTCGGCACCGGCAAGCGCGAGACGAGATACGCGGTGTGGTCGATCGCAGACATCACCCGCGACCGCGAGCGCCAGGAGGACGTGTTCCAGGAACTCCAGCACGCGATCGAATATCTCGATCACGCGCCTTGCGGTTTCTTCTCGGTCAATCCGGCCGGCGAGCTCGCTTATGTCAATGCGACGCTGGCGAACTGGCTCGACTACGACCTCGCCGAGATCGGCTCGGGCGGGCTGAAGCTCACCGACATCGTCTCCGGCGACGGTGCTTCGCTGCTCACCGCGATCGTGGCGGTGCCGGGCGAGGTCAAGACGGAAGTCTTCGACATCGACCTGCGCATGCGTACCGGCAAGACCATGCCGGTTCGGCTCTATCACAAGCTCGCCTTCGGCGCCGACGGTGCGCCGGGCCCGTCGCGTACGCTGGTGATCAGCCGTGCCCGCGACGAGCGCAGCGATCCGGATCGCGCCGCCGAAGTGCGCTTCATGCGCTTCTTCGACCATACCCCGATGGCGATCGCGACGGTAGACCGTGGCGGCAATGTCGTGCGCGCCAATGCGCGCTACGCCAAGCTCGGGCAGGCACTGGGGCTCGACAGCGCCAGCAAGTCGATCTTCCGCGCGGTCAATTCGCGCGACCGGCACCTTTTGATCGCGGCCATCAACCAGGCTGCGGAGGGCCAGGCCGACGTCGCGCCGGTCGAAGTGGCGCTCGAAGGAACCAGAGAGCGCTGGGGCCAGTTCTTCGTCACGCCGGTGGATGCGGCCGAGAACGACGCCGAAGTCGCCATTGTGCACATGCTCGAGACCACCGAGCGGCGCGCGCTGGAGAACCAGATCAACCAGTCGCAGAAGATGGAGACCGTCGGCCAGCTCGCGGGCGGCATCGCCCACGACTTCAACAACGTGCTCTCCGCCATCATGATGGCGAACGACTTCCTGCTGAACGCGCACAAGCCGACCGACCCGTCGTTCCAGGACATCATGCAGATCAAGCAGAACGCGACGCGGGCCGCCACGCTGGTGCGGCAGTTGCTGGCGTTCTCGCGCCGGCAGACGCTGCGGCCGCAGGTGCTCGACCTCGGCGATGCGCTCTCCGATCTCGCCATGCTGCTGCGCCGGCTGATCGGCGAGAAGGTCAAGCACGAGACCATCCACGGCCGAGATCTCTGGCCGGTCAAGGTCGACGTTTCCCAGTTCGAGCAGGTCATCGTCAACCTCGCGGTCAACGCGCGCGACGCCATGCCCGACGGCGGCAAGCTGATCATCCGCACCGCAAACGTCACCACCGAGGAAGCGGCCAGGCTGGCCTACAAGGGCATGCCAGCCGCCGACTATGTGCGGATCGAGGTCGCCGACACCGGTACCGGCATTCCCGCCGACATCCGCGACAAGATCTTCGAGCCGTTCTTCTCGACCAAGGAGGTCGGCAAGGGCACCGGCCTCGGGCTCTCCACCGTCTATGGCATCGTCAAGCAGACCGGCGGTTTCATTTACGTGGACTCCGAGCCCGGGCAGGGCACCTCGTTCCACATCTTCCTGCCGCGCCATCATGCCGAGCCGGAGGTGCAGGTCGAGCAGCCGGCGCCGGTCGTTGGCGCCAGCAATGGTGCCGCGAAGGAGGCCGGGTCCGTGGCGGACGCCAAGCCCCGCACCGATCTCACCGGACAGGGCACCATCCTCCTGGTCGAGGACGAGGAGGGTCTGCGCGCGCTCAACGCACGCGGGCTGCGCTCGCGCGGCTACACCGTGGTCGAGGCCGAGAACGGCGTCGAGGCGCTGGAGGTGCTGGAAGAGCAGAGCGGCGGAATCGATCTCGTCGTGTCCGACGTCGTCATGCCGGAGATGGACGGCCCGACATTGCTCAAGGCGATGCGCGAGAAGAACCCCGACATCAAGTTCATCTTCGTTTCCGGCTACGCCGAGGACGCGTTCGAGAAGAGCCTGCCCGAAGGCCAGCAGTTCGACTTCCTGCCCAAGCCGTTCACACTTAGCCAGCTCGTGGCGGCCGTGAAGGAGACGATGGCGAAGGCGGGGTGAGGGCGCGGGCTCCACATTCTCCGTCATTGCGAGGAGCGAAGCGACGAAGCAATCCAGTTGCCTCCGCGGAAACAGCCTGGATTGCTTCGCTTCGCTCGCAATGACGGAAAAAAGCTGAACTGCTGTCGCCAAACCGACCGGTAGCCGGCGACCGCGGCTCCTTTGCACACCCGGCCAAGCCGCCGCCAAATATGGGCTTTTGCCACATCCCCGCGACTGAGGGCCGCAGCCATAAGTTCCGATAGTGGCTTCCTTTTTACGGAAGGCTGCCCATCTTAGGGGCACATCCCCATGCCGGGGATCTGGGAAACCAACATGAATTTCTCGCAACGCTCCCGCAGTCTCTTCAAGACGATTGCCGTCGTGCTGGCGCTTGCGCTGCCGACTGCGCTGGCGATCTCGTCCGCCGACGCGCGCGTCGGTGGCGGTATGTCGTCGGGTTCGCGCGGTTCGCGCACCTATTCGGCCCCGCCATCGACCACGACCGCGCCGGGCTCGACCTCGCAGTTCAATCGGACCTACACCCAGCCGGGCGCAGGCATGAATTCGGCTGCCGCCGCACCCGCGCGTGGCGGTCTGTTCGGCCGGGCCGGCGGCTTCATGGGCGGCCTTGCGGCCGGGTTCCTCGGCGCGGGCCTGCTCGGCATGCTGTTCGGCGGTGGCCTGTTCGGCGGCCTCGGTGGCCTGTCGTCGATCATCGGCCTGATCATCCAGATCGTCCTCGTGGTGCTCGTGGTTCGGCTGGCGATGTCCTGGTGGCAGCGCCGCCACACCCCGCAGGCGGCCTATGCCAATGCTGACGCCGGTGCCGGTCCGGGACCGCAGGCGAACAATCGTAGTGGTCTTGGCGGTGGCTTCGGCTTCGGCGCCAACAACGCACCGCTCGAGATCAAGCCGGACGACTATGAAGCGTTCGAGCGCCTGCTCAGCGACGTCCAGTCGGCCTGGTCCAACGAGGACGTGGCCAAGCTGCACACGCTCGCGACGCCGGAAATGGTCTCCTATTTCGAGCAGGACCTCGGCCAGAACCGCGCGCGCAATGTCGTCAACAAGGTCAGCGGTGTGAAGCTGTTGCAGGGCGACCTCGCGGAATCCTGGCGCGAAGGCGAGACCGATTACGCGACGGTGGCGCTGCGCTTCGCGCTCACCGACAAGACGCTCGACCGCAATACCGGCGCGATTGTCGCCGGCAGCGAGCAGCCGGGCGAGGCCACCGAAGTCTGGACCTTTGCCCGACGTCCGGGCGGCACCTGGGAACTGTCGGCGATCCAGCAGACCAACTGATCGCCCGTATAGCGACAAACGAGGGCGTCGTGCTTCGGCACGGCGCCCTTTTTGTTTGAGCGGTGCGTTTCCGGTCAGGCGGCCATTTGGGCGAAGCACTTAATTGCTTGTTGGCCGCGCAGAGCTGCCGCAATTTCGCGCCTGCCGGTTGGATGAGGAGATATTCCGTGAGCCAGTGTGTCGCGCGCCTCAGGACAAACTACGAAGGCATTGCCAGGAGTTCGTCCCTGCTGCTGGAGGCGATCGGAACGGCGTATGACCGGATCGAGGCCGAGCGCGACCGCAATTGCTGGATCTATCTTCGCCCGCGGCAGGAGGCACTCGAAGAATGCCATAAGCTGGTGGCGCGCGCGCGGACGGGCGAAAATCTTCCGCTGCTCGGCATTCCATTTGGTGTGAAGGACAACATCGACGTCGCGGGAATGCCGACCACTGCCGCATGTCCGGCGTTCAGCTATACGCCCTGGCATTCCGCGCATAGCGTCGAACGCCTCACCGCAGCCGGCGCAATTTGCCTCGGAAAGACCAATCTCGATCAGTTCGCCACAGGCCTGTCCGGCGTGCGCTCGCCCCATGGCCCCTGCGCGTCGGTTGCCGATGCGCGCTATGTTGCGGGCGGTTCCAGTTCCGGCTCCGCGGTCGCCGTGGCGGCGGGGCACGTCGCCTTTGCGCTCGGCACCGATACCGGCGGCTCGGGGCGCATACCTGCCGGGTTCAACAACATCGTCGGAATCAAGCCCACCGTTGGGCTGGTGTCATCACGTGGCCTGGTGCCGAATTGTCCGACGATCGATTGCGTGTCGGTATTCTGCAATACCGTCAGCGACGGCGAAGCAATCCTCGACATCATCGAAGGGTTTGATTTCGAAGATCCGTACAGCCGCCTGCCCAGAACCTTTTTCCCCGCCAACGGGGCGGCGGCATCATTCCGGTTCGGCCGCGTTGCGCCAGCAGATCTCGAATGCTTCGGCATGTCGGAATGCGGCGAACTCTACGAGAGTGCCTGCGAACGTCTTGCTCATATCGGAGGAACGGCGATCGAGGTGGACTTCGCCCCATTCCGCCAGGCCGGGGAGTTGATGTTCAGCGGTCCCTGGGTCGCGGAGCGGCACTCGGCCATCGCTTCGCTCATCGACGTCGAATCCGGCGCCTTGCTTGATGTCACGAGGACCGTGCTGGGCTCAGCCGCCGGGTATTCGGCGATCGACACGTTTGGCGCCATTCACCGGCTGCACCGGCTTCGCCGCGACGCCGAAGCAATCTTTGCCGGCATCGATGCCCTGGTGGTTCCGACTGCACCGCGGCCGTTCACACTGGAGGAGATGCATCGTGATCCGATCACCCTCAACAATCGTCTGGGCTACTACTCGTACTTTGCCAATCTGCTCGATCTCTGCGGCGTCGCCGTTCCGAATACGAAATTGCCGAACGGCATGCCCATGGGCGTGACCCTGCTGGCGCCGGCCTGGCACGATCGCGCGCTGATCGGACTCGCACGGCGGTTCGAGGCCGGCGCAGACGGATCGGCATTCGAATTGAAGTCTGCCGGCTAACGGGCGGACATTATCCCATCGCCTGCCCGAGTGTAGAAACATCCAGGATCGAAATCACGGATCTTTCGTATCTGATCACGCCTTCGTCCTGGAGCCGCGCGAGTTGCACGGTCACCCATTGGCGGGTGGATCCGATCAGATTGGCAAGGTCGCCGTGCGTAAACGGCATGCCGACGACGATCTCGCCGTCGCGTTTCACGCCGTAGACGTGCGACAGGAAGATCAGCAGGCTGTGCAGCCGCTCGGTGACCGAGCGCGTCCCAAGCATCTGGGCCATTGCCGAATAGCATCGCGCCTTGAATGCGAGGGCATCCAGCAAGGCGACGGCGATTGCCGGCGATTCGAGCGCAAGCCGCCGCAATGCCAGTCCGGGCATGAACGTCAACCGGCTGCGCTCGGCCGCAACCGATGTCCACATGTGCGGGCCCGTCCCGAATATGTCGGGCCCGCCGACGAAGTTGCCGGGAAACCAATAGGCGAGCGTGACTTCGCGCCCCGACGGTGCCGCATAGTAGCTGCGTATGCGCCCCTCGCTGATCAGGTAGATTCCGGCCTGTGCGTCGCCCTGAGACCAAACCAGTTGGCCGGCTTCCAGGATCTTTTCGCGTCCGATCGCACGCAAGCGATTGCAATCAGCCCGGTTGAGACCATCCAGCAGGCCGGGCAGCGGTCTGACGAGATCGTCCGACTCCGCGAGCATCACACCTGCCGCTATCGCGCTGTTCGCCCTGTGCATGGCCGGCTCCGCATGTGAGACCCGGCATCGGCTATTCAAGAACCATGCCAGCCCGCTGCGTTCGCCTCAGACGCGCGGGCTCCGCGTCAGTCCGCGTCCGACTGATTGAACGCCCGCAACCCTTCTGCGCGGATGACGTCGAGACAATCCTTCTTGAGCGAAAGATATGCTGGCTCGACCATGACAGAACTCGACCGTGGGCGCGGCAGCTTGACCGCGACTTCGCGCAGGATGCGGCCGGGTCCCGCGCTCATGATGAGAACGCGGTCGGCCAGCACGATGGCTTCATCGATGTCATGCGTCACGAACACGATCGTCGCCTTGATCCGGTCGCGCAGCGCCAGCAGATTGTCCTGCATCACCGCGCGGGTCTGCGCGTCGAGCGCCCCGAAGGGCTCGTCCATCAGCAGCACACGGGGCTGATTGGCCAGCGCTCGCGCGATCGCCACGCGCTGTTGCATGCCGCCGGACAGCGTGTTCGGATAAGCGTCGGCGAAACGCTTGAGGCCGACCATCGCGATCAGATCGTCGGCGATGGCATACGCTTCCGTCGTGGACTTGCCGAGCATCCTGGGACCGTGGGCGATGTTGCTGCGGACGGACTTCCAGGGGAAGAGATGCGGCTGCTGGAACACCATGCCGACATCGGGACGCGGACTGTAGACGGGCGCGCCCTCGACCAGGATCTCGCCTTCGAACGGCACTTCCAGCCCGGCGATCGTATTGAGCACCGTCGACTTGCCGCAGCCGGAGGGACCGGCGATGCAGACGAACTCGCCAGGCGCCACGTCAAACGAAACGCGATCGACCGCGATGATTTGCCCGCGCTTGGTGTCGAAAACGATGCTCAGGTTCGAGACTTGAATGGCCGGTTGTTTTCGCGCCGATTCGACGGAGGCAGGCGAACTTGCCAGTGCCAGTTTCATGCCCGATCGAGATCCCGACATCAGCGCCACCAGACGATACGTTCGGCAAGAGCCGCAAACAGCCGGTCGGCGATGAACGACATCAACCCGAGCGCTGCGAGCCCGCCCATGACCTGGCCCGTTTGCAAATTCTGCTGCGCAATCTCGATCCTGTACACAATGCCGGCGAAAGCGCCGGCCAGTTCAGCCGCGACGAGCGTGTAGAAGGAGATGCTGACGGCGGTGCGCAACCCGACGACAATGTAGGGAAGCGCGCCCAGCAGCACGATCTCCTGCAGCATCTGCCGTCGGGGCGTGCCGAGCATCAATGCCGCCCGGATCAGGCCACGGTCGACCTTCTGCACGCCGATGTGAGTCGAAAGCCATACCGTGAAGAATACGCCCCATACGACGAGGAACAATTTTCCCGCCTCCGACAGGCCGAACCAGAGGATGACGATCGGCACGAACGCAATCGGCGGAATTGGCCGCAAGATATGGAATAGCGGGGACAGCAAGCTCGAGATAACGGGGAATTGGCCGGTGAGAACACCGAGCAGGATGCCGAGCGTGCCGCCTATGATGAATCCCGTGGTGACGCGAAAGAGGCTGGCCAACAGATCGCTAAAGAACTGTCCGCTTCGTATCCACTCAAGCACGGCCGCAGCAACCACCGTCGGCGGTGGAAACAGCACCATGTTGACGGTCCCGGAACGGGAGACCAGTTCCCAGAGCCCAATGAACAAGGGAAGCGAAAGCGCCCCGACCAGAATATTGAGGCGGCGAAGCCGAACTGAATTCGGCCGAGCGCGACCGCCAGTGCGGATGGCAATATCGCGTCCTGCTGAAATGGCTTCCTGCATGGCCGCGCGGGTGCCTATTTCCACGACAGGGTGACGCGTGCGGGATCGACCTTTTTCAGTGGCTCGGTGACGACGACCTTGCTGAAGTCGGGCATCGCCGCTCCCGGAGGATGGTTGCCGCTCTCGAGGCGCCATGCGGAATGGGTCTTCAGAATCTCGATCAGCCGGTCGTCGAGACGCACCCGGTAAACATAGTCGGCCCAGATGGGGGCGAGTTCGTCCCGCTTCATTCCAACTGCGTCCGCGACTGTCGTGATTGCTTCATCCGGCTGTGCCTTCATCCAGATCTCGGCATCGATCAGTGCGGCGATGAATTTCTCGACCAGCACCGGGTTGGCGTCCAGGTAGGGCTTCATGACGACGATATTGAACGTCTCGGAGTAGGTGCCCTTTGTATCTACCTCAGTGACGGCTTCGCCCAGGGCTTTCTTCGCGTTGGCGACGTGGGGCTCCCAGGTGTCGATCGCGTCGATGCTTCCGGCTGCAAGTGCCGGCAGCATCTCCTGCGGCCGCAGATTGACGAGGGTGACATCCTTAGGCGTCAATCCCGCCGACTTCAGCAAGGTCGCCGTGTAAACCTCGCTACCGGTGCCGGCAGTGAAGGCGATTCGCTTGCCGCGAAGATCTGCCTTGGTCTTGACGCCGGCCTTGGCCGCGACGAGCGTCTTGAGATCGGAGTATTCCATCCCGGCGACGAAGGCGATGGGCTGGTTTGCCATCGTCGATGCGGTGACCGGCGCCTCCGCCGTGGTCGCGATGTCGGCACCGCCCCCGATCACGGTGTCCAGGCACTGCTTGCCGGACGTGAAGTTCGAAACCGTGATGTCAAGTCCGTGCTTTTCGAAGATTCCCTTCGACTTGGCGACGATCGCAAGGCCGGAGATCGGTGCGAGATTTTGCGCCAGCCGGGCTTTGAGCAGTTCCGCGGCCAAGGCGCAGTTCGGACCCAGGGCAAGACCGACGGCAAGGCAGCAAAGGGTGGCGCGGCCGGCAATTGTCGTGATTGGGCGGATTGTGGTCCGGTGCATGAACGATCTCCCCTTGCGCCGCGCGCTACGCAGCCCCGATGTGATCGCGGATACCGCCCTGAACGGTCCCGCCACAGTCCCCCGCGTCCTCCCCTGGACGATCACTTGAGGATCGGCCCATTTGGTATGCTCGCCCGGCACCATTGTCCCGGGAAGCAATTAATCGACATGGCAGTCGGGAAGCGGCTGGGAATCGTCGGCGATCCCGTCGACCAACTGATCGCAGACGACATGAAAAAACCAGGGCATCGTGCTTCTTGCACGGGGCCTTTTTCTTTTGGGCGTCTCGCATCGCGGCATCGGAATAAGCGGGCCTGCGTCGGGTTGAAATCTGGCGGCCAACGACAACACAAATGGAGGACAGGATGATCCGCATTGAGAGAACCATGACGATTTCAGGCCTCGCGCTCGCTGCGGCCTTGCTTGCGGCGCCATCGGCGCAGGCGCAGTCGGCCAACATGACGTTCTTCGTGACTTCCAACGGTCCTGGCAAAGGCGCCGATCTCGGCGGTCTGGAGGGGGCCGATGCGCAGTGCCAGAAGCTGGCCCAGGCCGGCGGCGCCGGCAGTAAGACCTGGCGCGCCTATCTCTCCACGCAGGCCGCCGACGGCAAGCCGGCCGTCAACGCGCGCGACCGCATCGGCAAGGGACCGTGGCAGAACGCCAAGGGCGTGGAAATCGCCAAGGACGTGGCCGATTTGCACAGCGCCAACAAGATCAGCAAGGAGACAGCGCTGACCGAGAAGGGCGAGATTGTAAACGGCTATGGCGACCAGCCTAACCGGCACGACATTCTCACGGGATCGCAGTCCGACGGCACCGCGTTTGCGGGTCCCGACGACCGCACCTGCAAAAACTGGACGTCGAGTACGCAAGGCGCGGCGATGCTCGGCCACTCCGACATCAACGGCCCTGCGACCAACCCGACGGTCAAATCCTGGAACACCGCACACCCCTCGCGCGGACCCGATGGCGGCTGCTCGCAGGCCGATCTGAAGAGCACCGGCGGCGGCGGCTTGCTCTATTGCTTCGCATCGAATTGAGGCTTCCGTCATTGCGAGGAGCGCAGCGACGAAGCAATCCAGAGTCCCTCCAGGGTGACAGTCTGGATTGCTTCGCTGCGCTCGCAATGACGGAGCGTGTGGTGCCGCCCTTCAGCCCCATCCTGACGGAACCTTGTCGCGCGTGATAGATTGGTCCTGTCGCTTCCACGCTCACGGACCCTCCATGAAATACGAGCTCTATTATTGGCCCGAGATCCAGGGCCGCGGTGAATATGTGCGGCTGGCGCTGGAGGAGGCGGGCGCGGCATACGTCGACGTGGCGCGTGGCCCACGCGGCACAGCCGCGATGATGAAGATGATGGACGCGCACAGGGGCACGCCGCCCTTTGCGCCGCCGTTCCTCAAAGCCGGCAAGCTCGTCATCGGCCAGACCGCGAACATCCTGCTCTATCTCGGCGCCCGCCACGCCCTCGCCCCGAAGTCGGAGGCGGGTCAACTCTGGGTGCATCAGCTCCAGCTGACGATCACCGATTTCGTGGTCGAGATTCACGACACCCATCACCCGCTCGGGCCCTCGCTCTACTACGAAGATCAGAAACCGCCGGCAAAGAAGCGCACCGCCGACTTCTGGGGCGAGCGCGTGCCGAAATATCTCGGCTATTTCGAAGAGCTTCTCGCGGACAATGGCGGCGCCTATGTCACCGGCCGCAAGCTGACCTATGTCGATCTCTCGCTGTTCCAGCTCGTCGCGGGACTACGCTATGCGTTTCCGAAGCGGATGAAGGCGTTCGAGACAGATATCCCAGGCCTCGTCGGCCTGCACGACCGCGTGTCGGCGCGCCCGAACATCAAGGCTTATCTCGAAAGCGAGCGCCGTATTCCCTTCAACGAGCAGGGCATCTTCCGCCGCTACCGCGAGTTGGATGGCTAGAGCGCCTGCGAACGCTTCGGGCGACGTCAGTCGATCGGAGGAAACGCTTTTCCGCAAATTGCAGACTGATGCGTGCGCTCACCACACGCCAGGCAGCAGGCGATAGCGCACGCGCGTCACATAGTCGGCATAGCCCGGCAGGCCCTCGCGCAGCGTACGCTCCTCGATGCGAATGCGGCCCACAAACAAGACGAGGAATAGCGGCACCATCATAAGTCCCCACCATGAGCCCAGAAGCAACGGCACGCCGGCGAAGAACAGGATCATGCTGCTGTACATGGGATGACGTACATGGGCATAAGGCCCCGTCGAGATCACGCGCTGCGCGCGCTCGGCTTGCAGCTTCACCACGGGCGCCGCGAACGAGTTCTCGCGGAAAACGCAGAGGATGAACAGCGTCGAAAGCAGGAACAGGGCGAGGCCGAGCATCTGCAGCGCCCTCGGCATGTCGGAGGACAGCGTACGCCGGTCGAGCCCCATCGCCGCCAGCCAGACCAGCATCGCGACGACGAAGACGGTCATGAACACCTTGTCGGCAGCGGGCTGGTCTTTTTGCAGGACCGGCCGCAGGCGTTCGGCGAGCAGTGCGGGGTCGACCTGGTAAAGCCACCAGCCGCCGAGCGGGCCGAGCAGGGCGGAGGTCGCGAGGAACACCCAGGCCGAAGGCCAATGCAGGGTCCCGGCGGACGCGAACAGCAGCGCGCCCATGGCGGCGGTGGTGATCGTGCTCTGCAACAGGAGTCTTGCGATCATGCGCAGGTCTCAGGGTAGCCGCGCATGATATTGGTGCAGCTATCCGGCGAAGATGCGGCCGGACACGCGAAAAGCCCGATCGACCGGATCGGGCATTTCATCTTCGACGCGGCTGATCAGGCGAGCTGATCGATCCGCGTGCCCTGACCCGGCGGCAGCGGCGCGGGCGGCGGCGGCTTATAGGTCGGGTCGTTGTCCTTGGTCTTGATCTGATCGTCCTGCTGCTTGGTCGTGTCGTAGCTCGGCACCACGATCGCGATCGGCGGCGGCGAAACGGTAGAAACGCTCATCCACAAATCCTCACACATGGAAACAATTGACCCTGCGCCGCGAGGAGCGAAATTTCATTCAAGCCAATCGTTAAAATGCGAGGGATCCGGTGCGGTGGAGGAGGCCGCTTTCGTGTCGCCACAAGCGCTGTTTCCGCGAGAGGACAGACCTCTCCTCGTCATTGCGAGCGCAGCGAAGCAATCCAGTCTGTCTCCGCGGAGGGATTCTGGATTGCTTCGCTACGCTCGCAATGACGGTCCGT
Source organism: Bradyrhizobium sp. 23 (assembly GCF_023073295.1). Classification (NCBI taxonomy): domain Bacteria; kingdom Pseudomonadati; phylum Pseudomonadota; class Alphaproteobacteria; order Hyphomicrobiales; family Nitrobacteraceae; genus Bradyrhizobium; species Bradyrhizobium sp. 23. Next base: position 43,609 of record NZ_JADPJF010000064.1, read on the forward strand.
AGTGGGCGGTGTGCTGTCAGGCGCACACCGCGCGGGGACCGCCTATTCGTCCTTGCCGCGCGTGATCGCGATGGACGCATCCGTCTTGGTGCGGGCGCATTCCATGTTGAGACGCCGGTAACGCATGCTGATCTTGTCGCCGCGCAAGAGCCCCATCCGCTTCAGGCAGCGTGTCGCGCCCGTCGTCGTATCGTCCTTGGTCACGGTGAAGACGATCGCCGCCATCGACCCCACCAGCGCAAAGAACTCAGGCTTGGGCTTGCGATCGCCCTTTGCATAGAGCTCGATCGAATATTTGTCGCCACGGCAGGCCACGGACAATTCCTTGGCCGCCGGATGAGTCAGGTAGACGACGTTGGCGGCGCGGAAATTCACCTTGAGGCGATCGACCTGGTTCGCCAGCTCCTTGGCGCTGTCATCGCAGCGGTCCGCGCGGGCGGGCGAGGCGATGGTCACAAGGCCGGTGATGGCGGCGGCGACCAGGATCGCGCCGCGGACGTGCAAGTTCAATGTCATGATGAAAAGCCCCTTAGCGGGCGCATTCAACCGTCGTCGGGCGCGTAGCGCAAGGGGTGCACCCAGGGTCTTCACCGGCATCATGAGAGCTTGGTGTCCGCCGACAGCCGCCGAAAATAGGTCGCCGTGTCGCCGAATCGGGATGCCCCGACCGCACCAGAGCGCCTTCCCTTTGCAGCAAAAAAGCTTAGAACGCTTCTATGAAAGGGGCCCATGCGAGGGCTCCAAAACCCCGAGATTCCCGCCATGAACGCTCCTACCGCCTTTCCCGATCCCGCAAAGCCCGTTCCGCCCTACAAGCACACGCCGCTGTTTCCACTGGGCAAGGACGAGACGCCCTACAAGAAGGTCTCGTCCGAGGGCGTCAGGGTCGAGAAGGTTTTGGGGAAGGACATGCTGGTGGTGTCCCGCGACGCGCTGCGGGCCCTGTCGGAAGCGGCCTTTGGCGACATCAACCACTATCTGCGACCGGGTCATCTGAAGCAGCTCCGCGCGATCCTGGAGGATGGCGAGGCGAGCCCGAACGACAAGTTCGTCGCGCTGGACTTCCTCAAGAACGCCAACATCGCTGCAGGCGGCGTGCTGCCGATGTGCCAGGACACCGGCACCGCGATCATCATGGGCAAGAAGGGTTGCAACGTCATCACCGATGGTGACGACGAGGCGGCACTGTCGGAAGGCGCGCGCGATGCTTACCTGCGCCGCAATCTGCGCTACTCGCAGGTCGCGCCGTTGTCGATGTACGAGGAGAAGAACACCGCCAACAACATGCCGGCGCAGTGCGAGATCTACGCCGAAGGCGATGACGCCTACAAGTTTATGTTCATGGCGAAGGGCGGTGGCTCCGCCAACAAGAGCTTCCTGTTCCAGGCGACGCCCTCGGTGCTGACCAAGGACCGGCTGCTCGCCTTCCTGAAGGAGAAGGTGTTGACGCTGGGCACCGCGGCGTGCCCGCCCTATCACCTCGCGATCGTCATCGGCGGCACCTCGGCCGAGCTCTGCATGAAGACGGTGAAGCTGGCGTCGGCTCGCTATCTCGACGCGCTGCCGACCCACGGCTCGCCCGACGGCAACGCGTTTCGCGATCTCGAGATGGAGCAGGAAATTCTGAAGATGACGCAGTCGCTCGGCGTCGGCGCGCAGTTCGGTGGAAAATATTTCTGCCACGACGTCCGCGTGATCCGCATGCCGCGTCATGGCGCCTCGCTCCCGATCGGGCTCGGCGTGTCCTGCTCGGCCGATCGCCAGGTGCTCGGCAAGATCACCAGGGAGGGCGTCTATCTCGAGGAGCTCGAGCACAACCCGGCGCAGTATCTGCCTGAGGTCGAGCAGTCGCTCGGCGGCGAGGTCGTCAAGATCGACCTCAACCAGCCGATGAAGGATATCCTTGCCACGTTCTCGAAGTACCCGACCAAGACGCGGGTATCGATGACCGGCACCATGATCGTCGCGCGCGATTCCGCGCATGCCAAGCTGCGCGAGCGGCTCGACAAGGGCGAGCCGCTGCCGGACTATTTCAAG
>NZ_JADPJF010000064.1:45749-48322 GCF_023073295.1 Bradyrhizobium sp. 23
CCCCGCCAAGACGCCCGAGGGCTATGCCTCCGGTGCGTTCGGCCCGACCACTGCGGGCCGTATGGATTCTTTTGTCGATCAGTTCCAGGCCGCCGGCGGCTCGATGGTGATGGTCGCCAAGGGCAACCGCGCGCCGGCCGTGCGTGAGGCCTGCAAGAAGTATGGCGGCTTCTATCTCGGCTCGATCGGCGGTGCCGCGGCGAATCTTGCCGAGCACTGCATCAAGAAGGTCGAGGTGCTCGAATATCCCGAGCTCGGCATGGAAGCGATTTGGCGCATCGAGGTCGTCGACTTCCCGGCGTTCATCATCATCGACGACAAGGGGAACGACTTCTTCAAGGAGTTGAATCTGGGCTGAGGCCGCGTTCCCCGGACGCTGCGCAGCATGAAATGATGCGCTGCTGATCCGGGGTCCCCGTGGCGGGCATGGGTCCCGGCTCTGCGATGCACCGCTTCGCGCTGCGTCGCGTCCGGGACACGAGACTTACTCGCTCAACTACAATTTGTGACCTGGTTGGAGCACAGCCCGCGCCACCAGCCGCGGATGCCGTCCTGGCTCTCGACCAAGCCCCAGAGGCCACTGCAGGCAAAGATGCGCTTCGGGCCGCCATCGGTGTCGATCGCGCCGCCGAGTTCGCGCTGGGCGGGCATCCATTTCGCATCAACGAAGGGCGCCTGGAACAGACCGCCCATGCGTGTCGCGCCATTGGCGTAGGACGCGCCGACCTTGTTGGAGGCGACCCAGCCGCGTCCGGCATAGGGCTTTGGCGCGCTGCGCGGATATTTCTTGTCGTCCTCGTAGTCCTTGCCCGGCGGCTTGGCGCCTTCGATCAGAAACCAGCCGTTCTTGAAGCCGATGATGCGGAATTCGGTGAGCCAGCCGCCATCGGGCGTGTTCTCGCTGCCGCCGAGCTTGAGCCGGTAGGGCGGCGGAAGCGTGCCGAGCACACGCGCCTTGATCGATGGTTCGGCACGCACGTTGAGGCCATCAGGATCCTTGTCGACGGACCAGGCGCCGAAATCGCAGGGCTCGGTACCGTCGGGAAGCGTCGAGCGCTTCGCGGCGAGATCGGCATGCAGCTTTGGGAAGTCGGTGTCGTCGGTGTCAGGATCGGGCCCGCTACGCGGTTTCAATGCGACCGAGACTGCGCGCGTCGCATCCGGCGTCAGCGCGACCACGAGAGCCTGGCGCGTGGCGAACACGCTTGCAGGTGACTTCGGATCGTTCGACGAGATCGGATAGACGGCGAGGTAGCCCGTCGACCCTTCGGTTCGATAGGCCGTGCCGGCGACATAGCCTGCCGGTAGCATGGCGAGCGCGCTTGCCCGCCACGCCGGTTCGGCGTCGTCCGCGCTAGCCGCTTGTGTCGCGACACACAGGATCGTCGCCGCGATGAGACCGAGCGCGCGCACCGTTGCCGCGCGGCTTAGGCGCGCGTGCCGGTGAACGGGAAGCTGCCCATCGGGCCGATGCCCATCTCACCGCTCATGCTGTCGCCGGAGACGGTTCCGATGAATTCGAGCGTCAAGGGCATCGGATTGGTGATCGAGACCTTCCAGTTGACGGCATCGCCGCTGACGGTGCCATCGAAAATCTCGGCTGTATCGCCTTCCGCGCCCTGCGTCCCCGTGAGCGTGCCGCCGGCAGCCGTCAGGCTCAGCGTCGCCTTGCGCTCGCCCATGGGGGTCGTCAGGGTCAGAGTCCAGTTGCCGTCGACGGCCATTCGCGTCTCCCAAGATCCCGGCGGACCGCGACGATCCGCGGGCCAGTCCCGGCCGAGCGTATAGCGCAACTCGCCGCTCGCGCCTAACGCTCCGTTGGAGGCATTTAGGCGCGGGCGGCGGCGCGTCGTCGGCTGGTGACGATGAGGCGAAGCACGACGTATTGCACGGCGAAGGCGAGGATCTTGGCGCCGCCCGCGACCACCGTGATGTAGAACGCCCACAGCTTCAGATCGCCTGTGGAGGCGACGGCGATCATGCCGGCGCCGATTACGAACATTAGCGCGGCCCAGGCATAACCTGCAGCCGTCACATATTCCGGAACGGTCTCGACGACGATCGGCGGCATGTAGCGCAGCATCCAGCCCCGCTTGAGCATGATGGCGCCGATCGCGAAATGCGCGATCGAGGGCTTTGCGAGCATGAAGCGGGGATCGTTGGTCAGCAGCGTGACCGTGCCGAGCACGACGACGAGCGCGACGCTCGCATAGGTCATGTAATTGAGCTGCTGCCCCTTGACGCGCGCGTAGATCACCTGCGCGATCGCTCCGGCAATCGCCACCGACGTTGCCAGGACGACGTTGTCGGTGATGATGTAGATGACCAGGAAGACGATGGCAGAGAAGAGGTCGGAGGCGAGGCGGGCGAATACGTCCTTCATCGTCGATCCTGTTCAGCGGGAGTTGGACATTGGGCTGGCCGGCGCACCGTACTTGATCTGCCGATATTCGGGATACCATTTTGTGAAATAGATCGCGCTGTTGCGGGCGGCGAAGGCGACCGCAAGGCTCGACCAGAGCGGCAGGCCGGGGACATAGAGCAGCACGAGATTGGCGGCCGCCATCAGCAGC
>NZ_JADPJF010000064.1:48410-74566 GCF_023073295.1 Bradyrhizobium sp. 23
GCCCGTGATGACGTAATTGGCATAGAGAAAGCCGGGCATTGCCGCGATCTCGGCCGGCACGGATTCGACCGCGTATTGCAGCGTGAAGGGACGCCGCACCAGCATCGAGCCGAGCGAGATGACGAAGATGCCGATGTCGACCGACAGCTTGACACCGAGCGTGCCAAGCGCCGGGTCGAACAGCGCGAGGTGGAGGCCGATTGCGGCGAATAGCAGCGCCGAGCCCATAGCCAGGATCTTCACCGAGCGACCGCGCACGACATCGATCGCCACGGTGGCCAGACAGGTTGCCGAGGCTACGAATACGCTGATCGTGGCAGACGTCATCAGCATCAGGAAAGTGAAGGCGCCGTAGGGCGCGAGGATCAGGAAAATCGCCATGGTTCGCCTCGGTCAGGCCTTATCTTTACGATGTAAAGATCAATATGTCAGGAGCGAGGCGGGGTCAAGTAGAATCTTTACAGTGTCAAAATGACGTAAGCGACTTCCAAAAATCGAATTGCTGCAACGGCTTGGTCGGCCATCTCATCGATGAAGCCGGCCCAGGACAGGTGCGGCAGCACAGGTAACGCACAGGCGATCGAGAGGACGAAGGCGAGCAAGATACCGCCGTTGAAGATGGTTTGGCCGCTCCGCCGCGGCCGGATCATCGGGAGCGTGATCCCGGCGCAGATCAGGAACAGGATCAGGACAGCGAGGCGGTCCGCGGTGATCGAGGGCATATGCATGAGAGACCTTTTGGTGACATCAGCGATGTCGAGAGGAGAGCTACCGCGCGCCGACCCAACTGCCGTGAAAACCGTCGGGCACGCGATGGCCGAGCTGCACCAGCGCGACGGGGCCGGCCTCGACATCCTTGGCATTGAACACGGCGAGGTCGCTGCGGTTTTCCCGCGCGCGCCAGACCACCGCCAGCAGCCAGCCGTCGCCTTCCGCCGCATCTTTCGACCGCTCGACGAAGACCGGCTCTGAGATGGTGTCGCCGGCCGGCAGCAGATAATGGCCGAGGCGCGTTCCATTGCCATCGACATGGACGACGCCGGACAGCGCGCCGAACATCGGCAGCTTCGGATTGGCGCAGGCGTACCAGCCGTGACGGCTCTTCAATCCGGCGCGGCGGTCGTCGATGCGCGGGAATTCGCCGGTGAGATCGTCGAGATAGGTCTGCTGGAAGCGGTCGGTCTTCCCGGCAAGATTGAAGGTCCAGCGGCAGTGGCGAGCGAAGGATTTCTCGGGATTGGTGGGCGTGCCGTCGGGATGCGTAAATAGTGGTGCTTCCTCGAACTGCATGACGTCCGCGATGATGCGGTCACCGTCCTCCCAAGCATTCATGACGTGGAAGACGTAGCAGGCTTCAGCACGAAACCAGACGATGTCCTTCGCGCTGCCCTTGCGCTTGATCACGCCGACATAGGCGCCCTTGTCCGGCTCCCAGGCATAGGGCGGCCGCCCACTGATCGCGCGCTCCATGCTGCCGGTGATGGGCAGGATCGGAAACAGCACGTGGTTCTCGGTGACGATGAAGTCGTGCACCATGCTGGCATAGGGCGCCTCGAAACGTTCGAAGCGCGTCGCCTTGCCGGACGCGCCGATCGAGCCGTAGGAGAGGGCAGGCGTCAGCGGACCCGCGGCGTTGTAGCCGAAGAACACCAGCTCGCCGGTGACGGGATCGATCTTCGGGTGCGCGGTGAAGCTGCCGGCGACACGGCCGTGATAATTGTGATAGCCGCGGGTTGCGAGCGTGCCCGGATCGATCTCAGTCGGCAGATGGGCTTCTTCCAGCGCAAGCAGCTTGCCGGCATGGAAGATGATGTTGGTGTTGGCGACGCCGCCGTCGGTGAGATCTTGCGGCGCATCCGGCAGCTTGCGGCCGAAGCCCCCGAACAACGCGCGGCCGGCATCGTGCTCGGCCAGCCATTTCGGCGTACGGACCCAGCGATTGCGATGGCTGGCGCGGCCGTTCTCGAGGTGAAAGGTGTGCAGCATGCCGTCGCCGACGAACCAGTGCGCGCCGGGCGAGTCGAACTGCGGATTGGGGCCGTTGCGATAGAGCGTGCCGTTCAGTTCGCGCGGCAATTCACCGATGATTTTCAGGAAGGGCGCGTCGGCCTCGAACGGAATCGGACCGAGGTTGTGGCGGCGTTCGGCAACGGCGTCCTGCTGCACGGCGTATCCCTTCCTTATCTTTACATCGTAAAGATCAAATAGCCGTACGAGGGGTTCTGGTCAAGTGAAATCTTTACACTGTCAATATTGCATCCTATAGCTGGCCCATGGGCAAGAGTGAGATCAGGACAGAAACCGCGCGCGGTGCGCGTACTTCAAAGAAGGCGAGCGCGCCGGCGCGTCCCGCGCGACGACCGGCGAGCGTCAAGTCCGAGGCGCCCTATCACCACGGCGCGCTGCGCGAGGCGCTGCTCCAGGCCGCCGAACGGGTGCTGGAGCGTGACGGGCTCGCCGGCCTGACATTGCGCGCGGTGGCGCGCGAGGCGGGCGTCTCGCACGCCGCGCCCACCCATCATTTCGGCGACCTCACCGGGCTTCTCAGTGAGCTCGCGGCCGTCGGCTTCCGCCAGTTCAATGCGGCGATGGCGTCGTCCTCTGACACCGCCACCACCCCGCTTGAGCACGCGCTGGCGCGGCCGAAAGCCTATGTTGCCTATGCCCAGGCTCATCCCGGCATGTACGGCATCATGTTCCGCACCGAGCGCCTCGACTATTCCAGGCCGTCGCTGCACGAGGCCGCCGAGGCGTCCTTTGCGGGACTCGCCAATGCCGTCGGCATGATGCGGCAGGAGCAGATCCGCGGCGACGCGCTGACGCTCAATCAGGGCGCTGCGATCGCGCGCGCCTGGTCGATGGTGCACGGTTTTACGATGCTGCTGCTCGATGGACGGCTGGAGGATATTCTGGGGCGTCTGCCCGAGGGCACGACTCCCGAACGCCTGCTCGAGGCCATGCTGATGTCGCCCGTGACGGGGAAGCCGCCGGGCCCCTGATCGATTGCCGGCGAGCGCCTAGCGCATCGTCGCGAGCTCGACCGCGCGGCCGCGTGCGCCTATGATCTTCACCTCGTCCTTGCCGCAGGTAAAGCTGCGGGCGAACTCGTCCGCGGCCTTGCGCGCGAGCTCATTGGCGTTCGGGTTGGCGATCGCGTCGACATAGGCGACGTGGCAGACGGGGCCGGGTGGCAGCCGGGTCACGATGAGCATGGCCTTGGTGTTCGGCCGCCCCTGCTTGTCGGGATCGGTGCCATCGGCGATGTGCCAGCGCTGGATCATCGCAAACGGCTTGGCCCCAGCGGTGCGCCATTCGACGGTGGTTTCGGACGAGCTGAACGGAGCGAACCAGACTTTAGCCGCCGGTTCCTCGGCCGCGGCCTCGCGATTGCGGCCGACGGAGACGATTTCGCGAAGATCGTCTTCGGCGATCAGGACCACGAGGCCATCCTTGCCCTTGCAGACCCGCGTGGTGCTGCCGTCGAGCTCGCTGGGCTTTCCGATCTGGCGGCAATCCTTCGGGGCCGTCGAGGTATATTGGCTGCCCACGGATCGGGCGTCGGCTCGGTCGAGACCACTGCACATCAGCAACATGGCCAAGAGCAATAAGGCCAAGCCTGCGGTGGTGATGCGGAACATGACGACGCCTTTGATCGAGTGGGAACTCCGTACCATCAGACGTCTTGATTGTGGGCAAGGTTCAAACGGGGTCAACAGACACCTGACAGCGGCGCGGAATCGTTCTAGAAGAGCGGCTTCGCTTGGGCTCTTTCAGCCTCGTTCGCGTCCTCGTTTTTCGTGATCATGCCAGCCACCTCGTCCAGCAAACCTTATCGCGTCGGCCGCTCGAAAACCGGGCTCGGCCTCTTCGCCACCAAGCCGATCAAGAAGGGCACCCGGATCATCCGTTATTACGGACCGATCCTGGACTCCCGGATTCCCGAGCACGACGACATCGAGAACAAATACCTGTTCGAGCTCAACGGTCGCTGGACCATTGACGGCTCCGTGCGCAAGAACCTCGCGCGCTACATCAACCATTCGTGCAGGCCCAACGCCGAATCCGACGTGCGGCCGCGCGAGCGCAAGGTTTTCATCCGCGCCATCAAGAACATCGAGCCGGGCGACGAGATCAATTACGACTACGGCACCGATTATTTCAAAGCCTACCTGAAGCCGATCGGCTGCAAGTGCGAATCTTGCGAGAAGAAGCGCAAGAAGCTGCGCGCCGAGGCGCGGGCCGAACGCGCCAAGGTGAAGGCGCGCGCGGAGCGCAAAGCCGAGAAGGCGAGCGTGAAGTCCGCCAAAAAGAAGAAGCTTAATGGTCATGCCGTCGGCAAGGCGAAGGGCCGCGCGCGGGCCTAGCCTGAGTTCGAGCTTCTGGCATAACTGTCATGCCCCGCGAAAGCGGGGCATTCAGTACGCCGCAGCTCCGTATGCGACGACTACCTCTGGAATACTGGGTCGCCCGGTCAAGCCGGGCAACGACAGCGAGTGATGTGGCCTCAGGCAGCCAGCACACTCCCGCTCCTGCGCAATCCCACATATTGCAGTTCGGCAAACACGCCGGTCGCGATCGCCTGCGCCACGACCATGAGCTCGCCGGCAAGGTTCGGCGACACCGCGCCCGAGAGCAGCAGCGCAATGCTGCCGACGGTCCAGGCCGCGTTGCCGACCACGACCAGCAGCACGAGCGGCTTTGCCACGGAGGCGCGTGAGGCGAGCCAGCCGACCAGCGCCGTGTAGGCGATCAGGAACAGGCCGGTCTCGCGCAGCAGCGCTTCGGGTAGGTTGAACAGCGAGGCGAACGCGCTGGCGCCGAACGTGAAACCGAGAGCGGCCACGCCGCTGAAGATCGCGTCGGCAAGAAGCGCGCGGCGAAGGAAGGTGGATGCGTCGATCATCGTGGGTCTCCATGGTTGGGGTGGGCTCGAGGTGAAACTCAGTGCAATCCACGCCACCAGGCGCGGAGCAGGCGGGCGAGGCGGAACGGGCAGAGGCTCCTGCCGACGCTGTGCTCGAAGGCCGTGACCTGCGCGACGACGTAGTCGCCGGTCGAATGCACCAGCGGCTCCGGCATGTTGAGGCTGCGCGCCAGCATCCGGGTTGCGAGCGCCATGGCCCAGGGAACTAGCTGGTCTGTGACGGTCCGGTAGAGCAGCAATGCGATCATGGTCGTCTCCTGTTGCGACCCAAGATGCGCCGGCCCGAGCCCCAATTCGATTACCTCCGACGTAATGGAAGGGCCGAAATCTGCGTGCTAGGTTTTCGACCATGAACGCACATGCATCCACGGCACAGGCCGAACGCAGCCAGCCGGTCCATATCGGCGACCATTTGCGCGAATGGCGGCAGCGCCGCCGCATGAGCCAGCTCGATCTCGCCGGTGAGGCCGAAATCTCGGCGCGGCATTTGAGCTTCGTCGAGACCGGTCGCGCCGCGCCCTCGCGCGACATGGTGCTCAGACTCGCCGAACGTCTCGACGTGCCACTGCGCGAACGCAACGTGCTGCTGGTCGCCGCCGGCTATGCCCCGGCCTTTCCGCAACGCACGCTGGAGGATCCCGCCTTGAAATCAGCCCGCCAGGCGATCGACCTCGTCCTCAGGGCGCATGAGCCGAATCCGGCGCTGGCCTATGACCGGCACTGGAATCTGGTCTCCGCCAACCGCATGCTGGCGCCGCTGCTCGCCGGCATCCCGCAGCGGCTGCTCGGTCAGCCCTTCAACGTGCTGAGGCTTGCCTTCCATCCCGAGGCGCTGGCGCCGCGCACGGTCAATCTCGCGGAATGGTGCGGACATCTCCTGGAGCGGCTGCACCGGCAATGCGAGGCCACCGCCGATCCCGAGCTGATCAAGCTGTATAACGACTTGAAGGGTTATCCGATCCCGGCGCGCGCGGCGCCGCTGTCGAGCGACAATGTCGCGATCCCCTTCAAGCTGCGCCACGAGGGGGAGATACTAAGTTTCTTCTCCACCACCATGGTATTCGGTACGCCCGTCGACATCACGCTGTCGGAGCTGGCTCTGGAAACCTTCTTCCCGGCCGACGAGCGCACTGCCGAGCGGCTGAAGCAGATGGCGGCTGGCTTGCAGTAGTGCCGTTTACAGGAGGCGGTGGCGCTCGCATAATCCCCGGATGGACACACGCTCGTCCCGGCCATTACGGTCGGCCAATCCGGTCGGCGACCTTTTGCGCGGCTGGCGCATGCGCCGTGCATTGAGCCAGGCGGAGCTGGCGTTCGAGGCCGGCATTTCGATCAAGCATCTGAGCTATGTCGAGACCGGCAAGTCGGCGGCAAGCCGGGAGATCCTCCTGCAGCTCGCGACCGCCCTCGGTTTGTCGCTGCGTGATCGCAATGCGCTGCTGGAGGCCGGGGGTTTCGCGCGACTATACGGCGAGCGCGATCTTTCAGCGCCGGAGCTTGCCGACGCGCGGCGCGCGATCGATCTTCTGCTCCGGCGGCACGAACCGTTTCCCGCGATCGTGACCGATCGGCGCTGGAACGTGATGGAGGCCAACTGCGCCGCGTCGCGGCTGATGACGATGCTGCTTGGGCAAGAACGCATGCAGCGGCCGCTCAATCACATGCGCATGTTCCTCGCGCCGAACGAGCTCAAGCCGTTCGTCGAGAATTGGCCCATCGTCGCGACCGCGTTGTTGTCGCGTGCGCGGCACGAAGCGATGGCTGCACCGCTCGACGAGGCCCTGCAATCGACGTGGCGCGAATTGACGCGGCTGCCGGAGCTTCCCGCACTCAGGATCGAGGACAACGTCGCGCCGGGGCCGCTCTGCGAAGTGCGCTTACGAAAGTGCGACGCCCGCATCGGTCTGATCGGTGCGGTGCCGACGCTCGGGACCCCGCAAGACGTGACGCTTCAGGAGCTTCGCGTTGAAATGTTCATGCCGGCGGATGCCGTGTCCGAGGCCACTCTGATCGCGCTTGCGGCTCAGGAGGCCTGAGCTCGCTCGGCGTCGCGGCGCTCAAAGCTCACGGCTTGCATCACCTCCGCAAACGGACCTTTGAGATCGCTCAGTGTCGCCATGGTCAGGCCCGCGCCGTTGGTGCCGACGCGCGTGGCGGCGCGGATCAGGATCCATTCGCTCTCCGGCGGTCGGAAGAAGTAGAGGCTGATCTCGGGATTGATAAAGGTCCAGTTGCGCATGTCGACGATCTGCGCAACGCCGCTCGAAAAGTCCGCGGCCTGCACCGCTTGGAGCAGTGGTGTGTTCGGTTCGCCCTCCACCAGGGGTGCATCAAGTCGCATCCAGGCGGCGGCCGGGCCGGGCTTCTCCAGCGCGCCCTCGATCAGCCGCACCGACACGTTCTGGAAATACCGGCTCCATTTCTGCGCGAAGGCCGGCGGTGCTGCGCCTGTCTCAGGCGTCTTGTCGATAGTCGCGGGCCTGGTGAAGGGATCGACGGGCGATTCTCCGCTCGGCGCCGTCAAGAGCGCTGTGCAACGGCCGATCTCGGTCTCTCCGTCCATCAGCCGCACCTGGGCGGTCTTGGCCTTGCGGCCGTCGCGCAACAATTCGGTGGTGGTCTGGAAGACGCGCAGGCCCGCCGGTCGCCACAGGTCGAAGGTCAGGCGCCGCACCGCGAAGCCGGATTCGGTGGCGAGACGGTCGATGTCGCGGGTCATCAGGGCGGTGGTGGCGCTTCCCTGCAACATGTCAGGCGACCACGGGCCGCCGGCATGCTCCGTAGCCCGGAACTGCTGGCCTTCCGGCTTGAAAATAGCGGTCATCGCGGTTTCCCCTCGTGCTTGATCGTGGCCGCGAGTATCGGGTCGGGTGAGGCCTGTCACAATAACCGCAGAGGTGAAGTCGTGAGCCATGCAGGACCGGTGCCTTGCGCCGCCTCCGGTTCGGTTTATCTTCCGACGAACCCGTACCGTCCGAAGGAGACGTCCGACATGAGCACGTTGAAACCGCTTCAGATCGACGTCGTTTCCGACGTGGTGTGCCCCTGGTGCTATATCGGCAAGCACCGGATCGAGAGTGCGCTGGCGCTGGTGCCCGATGTTCCGGTCAAGCTCAATTTCCGTCCCTTCTTCCTCAATCCCTGGGTGCCGTCCGAGGGCATCAGCCGGGAGGAGTATCTCACCAAGAAGTTCGGCTCGGTCGAGGCCTACAAGGGCATTGCGGGACGCGTCGTTGCGGCCGCGGGCGAAGAGGGGCTCGTCTATCGGCCCGAGCTTGTCGCGCGTCAGCCCAACACCACCGACTGCCACCGCCTGATCCTCTGGGCCGAGGCGATCGGCAAGGCGCCCGAGATGAAGCAGCGCCTGATGGAGCTCTACTTCCGCGACGGCGGCGACCTCACCGATTTGAACGTGCTTGTGCAGGCGGCTGCCGATGTCGGCCTCGATGCCGACGACGTGCGCCGGCGCCTCGCCACCGACGAGGACGTCGCGCGCGTATCGGCGGACGCGCAGGAAGCCGCCGAGAAAGGCATCTCCGGCGTGCCGACCTACGTGTTCGCGCAAAAATACGCCGTCTCCGGCGCGCAGGATCCCAACATGCTCGCGCGCGCCATCCGCGAGGTCTCGGCGGAGATCAACGCCGAGGCGGCGGAGTAGGAGCTATCCTATTTACGAAGCAGGCGAACTGCGCGACGCGCCGCCGCGTAGGCGATGCCGTGCGCCGCGAGCGCTCCGTGAACCAGCGCCACGATGGGGTCGTTCCGCCGCAACGGTATCAACACGTCGCCGACGGCGAAGCGCCCGCGCCAGATCGGATTGATCATGGGGTGATCGGCGCTCGCCGTGGAATCCGCGCTGGCGATGGCTGGATCGGCGCAGAGGCGGCGGGTGAGCTCGAGTGTAAGCTGCACGCCCGGCGAATATCTTGCGAAGCGCTCGTCGATGCCGAGCTTGAAGAAGAAGGCGCGGTCCTGGTGGCGCAGCACGATGCCGGCGGCCACCGGCGTCGCGCCGGCGCGAAGGCTGACGATCTCGCATTGCGCGGTTTCCGCCAGCGCGCGAGCGGCGCGGCGGATGAAGGTTGCATCGCCCGCGTGCTGGACCAGCGCGGTTCCGCGCTTCCCCTTCCAGCCGCTGGCTTCGAGCTGCAAAAATGTCTCGAGCGCCGGCCCGATCTCGTCGGGGCTGCGCGCGACGTCGAACACGATTGCGCCGTGTTCTTCGAGGCGATGCCGTTGGCGGCGTAGCTCCTTGAGCTTTTTGGTGCCGAGCGCGTCGCGTAGCAGCGTCTCACCGTCCTGGGTCGCGTCGAGGCTGGCGCGGATGTAGGAGTTGAGGAGGCGCGGCTTCAGGCCGTCGCGATTCAGAACCTGGCTGAGGGCGGTCATTGCCGCCCCAGCGAGCGCGACATCGTTCAGCACGAGCGCATGCGCCCCGTTTGCGCGGGCCTGCTGCAACAGGCGCGCCGCTGCCTCGATCGGGGCATCGCGGTCGATCAGCGGGCTGCACAGCGTACCATAGGGATGCGCGCTCACCAGCGCGGGCAGGGGGATCTTCCATGCCCGCCAGAGCGAGATCACCGGCATCAGCCCGATCAGCCGCGATCCATCGTATGCGGAAAGCGCCGAGGCATCGGTGCGGCCGCGCGCGGTTGCACTGACAGCGAGCTCCCAGCCCGGCAGGTAATATCCGTTCGGCTCGATCGCGCGCTGCGCGAGTGCGCGCCACTGGCCGGGTTCGATCGCGGTGAGCGGGACGCGCGCGCGCGCCGTCGCGGCATGCTTTGCCGATGCCGGATTGATCGCAGCCTGGTGCGCGATATCGACCACGTCCCGTCGTCCCCGTTCAGGAGGCCATGCTTAGCGCAAAGATTGGAAAATACAGTTGGGACACCGCTTCAATTCGAGTGGTAATATTAACGTTTCGTTGAGCATCCGGCCGCGAGCCGGCCGGATGCGCCGATGGATACGCCAGAATTGCTCTCGACACGGAGGATCATCATGGTCGCCACATCTTTTACGCCGATTGCGTCGCTCCTTGGCGGCGCGTTGATCGGCCTGTCCGCCGTGCTGCTGATGTGGACGACGGGGCGAATCGCCGGGGTCAGCGGTATCGCGGCGCGGCTGTTTCCGCCTTACGAGGATCGGCAATTCGCCGGGCGGCTCGCCTTCGTAGCGGGCCTTATCGTCGCGCCCGTTCTGGTGCGCCTTGTCACGGGAGGCCTGCCGGCGCAAACGATCGGCGCCGGAACGCCGCTTCTGATCGTCGCGGGATTGCTCACCGGCTTCGGCGCGGTGTGGGGCAGCGGCTGCACCTCTGGCCACGGCGTCTGTGGCTTGTCGCGGTTGTCGGTGCGATCGCTAGTCGCGACCATGACGTTCATGGCGGCGGGCATGGCGACCGTCTTCGTGATGCGGCACTGGAGCTGACCGCGATGACGATCCTCATTCAGTTCGCGATCGGTGTGGTCTTTGGCCTTGGTCTCATCGTCTCAGGCATGTCGAACCCGGCAAAGGTCCTGAATTTCCTGGACGTTGGCGGCATCCCGGCAGGAACGTGGGACGCGAGCCTGGCCTTGGTGATGGCTGGCGCGGTCGCGGTGACCTTCATTGGCTTCAGCCGCGTCTTGAAACTCGCAAGGCCTGTCTTCGCCGACCGCTTCTATGTCCCAACGCGAAACGATATCGATCCGAGAATTATCGCCGGTCCCGCCATCTTCGGTATCGGCTGGGGCCTCGTAGGCTTTTGTCCAGGCCCGGCATTGACCGCGCTCGGATTTGGCTCGGCCTCCGCCTTCATCTTCGTCGTCGCGATGTGTGCCGGCATGGTGCTCGCCCGCTTCATCGCGCAGCTCCCGTCGGCAACGCGTATTGTCACGCCGGGAAAACCGCTCGAGATCTGACATGGACAGGACCGGGCGAGTTATCTCGTCCGGTCCTGCATTTCATGGCTTCATCGACTACCAGCGATCGCCGACACCAACGCCAACACTGACGCCGGGTGCGCGGATGCCGACGCCGCCGCGCGGACCATCGTCCCAGTCGCGATAGGTGCGGCGCTCATAGTAGCGGTCACGCGGCATCGTCGCGTAGGAGTCGCGCACGATCACACGCGAGCCGCCGCGGGTGCGATAGCAATTGCCGGAATCGTCGCAGACCAGCCGCACTTGCTGGACGAGATCGGGGCTGGTGTATTCGCTGGTCGTATAGACGTCGGCGGCCTTCGCGCCGCTCACCGCTGCCAAGGCTCCAACGCCAGCCAGCAACGCAATCGTGAATGTCCTCATCATGTCCTCCTCGAAACTGCCCTCGGCGGTAACAAGAAGGGGAGGCCATGATCGTTCCGGCAAAATTACAGGTTTTTCCCGGAACCGGATCGGACGTCGGCTTCATCCGTTTCCTAGATCGGCTCGTAGCTTTCCGATCCGCAGATGTCGTCCGCTTCGGCGCGGCGGCGATCGACCACCTTTCCGCCTGATATGGTCACGATGTAGGTCTGTGGCCCGAGCGGCGATCCGGTCGCCGAGGTGAGCTGGGCGCGGACGCAAGCTGTCCAGCCCGGTCCTCGTACCTCACGATGGGGTGTGGCGACATGCACCTCACGCGGATAGGACGTGCTGAGGAAGACGACTTCGATCTGCTCGCGCACGACGCGTTTGACGTCGGGGGGCGATTCGGGCGGCGGCTGCTCGGCCTCCTTCATGCGCATGAACTCGGGCACCGGTGCGCGGCTGTCGGCAAACCCGCAGGCCCCGAGCGCGAGCGCGCTGGCCAGCAGCGCGGCATGAGCAATAATCCGTAACATCCGTGAAGGTCCCCTGCGGGCCAAAACATAGGCACGAATGCGATCCGACGAAGACCCGGCCGATCAAAATTTGCTGAAGCCAAGATTTCCTGAAGCCAAGATTTCCTAAAGCCCTGGAGCCCGCGGCATTGGCTATTCCATGATTGCCGGCTAGTTTGTACCCCAGACGAGGGGGATTGCGCCCATGAGGATTTTGGTCATAGCGGCCGCCGTGCTGGCGCTGGCGGTTGCCTCCGCGCAGGCGCAGATGGGTGGTGGCAGGCGTCAGCCTAACGAGGGCGGCCAGAAGGCGGACAACAAGCCCAAGGTCGACGAGAAGGCCTACAAGGCCGCACTCGAGCGCATTCCCGAGTCCAAGGAGAAGTACGATCCGTGGAGCGGGGCGCGTCCGCCCGAACCTGGCAAGAAGGCGAAATAGGTGAGGCGGGCCTTGGCGACCCGCTCCTGCTATTTGGCCGCTCTCATCCCGCTCCTCTTGTTTTCGTCGCGGCCAGGCATCGCCTGGGAGAGCTGGGGTGGCGATCCCGGTGGCTCGCGCTTCTCGCCATTGCGAGAGATCACGCCCGACAATGTCGGCAACCTGGTTCGGGCCTTCGAATTCCACACGGGCGATCTCGCGGCGCGGCCGCCCGGGGTGATGCGGCGAACCAAATTCCAGGCGACGCCGCTGTTCGTCGAGGACAGCCTGGTCTTCTGCTCGCCTTTCAACGAGGTGATCGCGCTCGATCCCGGTACGGGCGCGCAGAAATGGCGTTACGATCCCAGGATCGCGATGAACCAGCGTCCCGCCAACCGCTACGTCTGCCGCGGCGTCACTTACTGGATCGACGATGAGGCGCCTGTAGATGCCGCATGTCGATCGCGTATCTTCATGGGCACGAACGATGTTCGCCTGATCGCGCTCGATGCGAAGACGGGAATCCCCTGTGCCGGCTTCGGCGAGGGCGGTGAGGTCAGGCCCGACATTGGCATGAAGCTGGAATGGCCGGGCGAATTCCAGATCACCTCGCCGCCGGCGGTCGGCCGCGGGGTCGTCGTGGTCGGCTCCGCGATTGGCGACAACCGCCGCGTCGACGCGCCGAGCGGTGTGGTGCGTGCGTTCGATGCGCGTAGCGGTCAGCCGCGCTGGACGTTCGAGCCGCTCAAGCGCGACGGCATCGAAGCCGGTCACGCCAATGTCTGGGCGCCGATGTCGGTCGACGCGGTGCGCGGACTGGTATTCCTGCCGACGTCCTCGCCGTCGCCGGATTTCTGGGGCGGCAAGCGGCCGGGCAACAACGAACATGCCAATTCGGTGGTCGCGCTGCGCATCGAGACGGGCGAGCTCGTATGGGCATTCCAAACCGTGCATCACGACGTCTGGGATTACGATCTGCCGGCGCAACCGACGCTCACGCGCATCGACGCCGGCGATGGTCAGCGCGATGTCGTGATCCAGCCGACCAAGCAGGGCTTTGTCTTCGTGCTCGATCGCGACACCGGCAAGCCGGTGTGGGCGGTCGAGGAGCGCAGCGTCCCGCAGGGGGCCGCGGAAGGTGAACGGCTGTCGCCCACGCAGCCATTCCCGACGCATGTGCCACCGCTGATGTCGCAAAAAATCTCGGCTGAGGATGCGCTCTCGCTCGTTCCTAGCCTGCGCCGCTCAGCATGCGAGAAGCAGTTTGCGGAGGCACGCAACGAGGGCCTGTACACGCCCCCCTCAACCCAAGGCACGCTGGAGTTTCCCTTCACCGGCGGCGGAGTGAACTGGGGCAGTGCGGCCTTCGATCCCGTCAACCAGGTCCTCTATGCCAACACCAGCCGGGCCGTTCATCTCATCAAGCTGATTCCGCGGGCGGAGGCGGTCGGATTCGATCCTCCGCCCGGTCATGATTTCGGCCAGCAGACGGGTGCGCCGTTTGCGATGTCGCGTGCGGTGGCAATGTCGCCGCTCGGGCTTCTTTGCAACAAGCCGCCCTGGGGCGAGATGGTCGCGGTCGATCTGAAGGCCGGCAAGATCCTCTGGCGTTCGACGGTCGGCACCACCGAGGATCTCGCCCCGCTCGGCGTGCCGCTGCCGTGGGGTGCGCCGCTCGTCAACGGGCTCGCGGTCACGGCAGGTGGGCTCGTCTTCACCGGAGCGATGGATGCCTATTTGCGCGCCTTCGATGCGCGCAGCGGCAGGGAGCTGTGGCAGGGTCGGCTGCCCGTGCCCGGCGTCGCCAATCCCATGACCTATCTCTGGAAGGGCGAGCAGTATGTCGCGATCGGCGCCGGCGGCCACTCCGAGGCAGGCACCTCGATCGGCGACAGCGTCGTTGCGTTTCGCCTGGCACGGCCGGGCGAGGGGCCGTCGCTGTGGTCGCGTACGATCGATCGCCCCGGTGGACGATTTTTTGCGGCATCATCGGCGATCGCGGTCGCGATCGTCGCGCTCGTGGTTGCAAGCCTGCGCTGGCGTCGCCGACGTCGTGTCGCGCGAACATGACGCAGCATCAGGCGCGCGATGCGAATGATCGTTCACATCGTATGCACTACTGTACGAAAGCGAGGCCGATGCGCCTGTCGCTACGCCAGACAGGGCGGCATTTTCGCACGAAATTGTCGCGCGCGATCGCGAGCGTGAAGGATTGCGGCAATGTGACGAGGGCATCGAGGTCGATTGCGGCGCCGTCCGCCGACATGTTTCGCACCGTGCATGTGATGCCGCTGTTTTCAAAGGTGATCTTTCCACCCTTGAAAACACGGTAACGCTGCGCTGCACGCTTGTCGATCATCCGCGTCAATCCATAATGATCTTTGTGAAGTAGTGCATAGAAATTACGTTGAACTAAACTCAATACTGGCGCTACTTGCACAGCGCTTCAGATTTCGTTTACGACGTCGAAGCGGAAGTCACTCCGCGGATTTTTCCCCAAGCCGTTCCTTTGTGGCGCTACGCGCCGATGGAGATATTGATGAAGACCACGTTTTCGCTTCTGTTCGCCGCAGCGCTCTCGCTCTCGTCCATGCCCGCCCACGCCACCAAGCTCGATCTCGCGACCATGAGCTGCAAGCAGTTCCTGGAGAGCGGCGACGACACCATCAAGATGGTGCTGACCTGGATGGACGGCTGGTACAAGGGCGACGAAGAGAATGCGATCATCGACACCGACGTATTCGTCGAGAACGCCAAGCAGTTCGGCAGCTATTGCGGAAAAAATCCCAACGTCAGCATTGTCACCGCGGCTGACGAAGTGCTCGGCAATTTCTGCCGCGTGTCGGCACGACGCGCGATCACAACCGCGCTTCCCGTCTCGACATGACGCCATTGAGAGCCGCGGTGCGCATTGCGCTCACGCGGCTTTCTTCTTTCGGATGATGCTCACCCCGGCAGCATCGCGAACGCGCTCGACACCATCGCCACCGGCTTGTTGTCGGTGGCCGAGAGCAGCGTGACCCGGCCAAAGCTCATGGTGCGTCCGAGTCGCACCACGCGGGCGTCGGCCAGCACGTCCGACGAGGAGACCGCGCGCATGAAATGCGTGGTCTGGTCGACCGTCGTCATCGGACGATAGCCGCGGTTGGCGGCTAGGTTCGCGATCACCATCGCGGTGTCGGCGAGCGCCATCAGGGCCTGGCCGCAGACCACACCACCGTTGCGGCACAGCCGCTCCGAGAACGGCATGCGCAGGAGCGCTGCCGGCTGCCAGTCCGGCACGTCCGGCGGCGGCAGGTGATCGATGCGCTCGACCGACAGGTTGAGATCCTGGACCCAGGGCGCAAAGACTTCGCCGAGGATGCGTCGGGCCTGATTGATGCCGAACTCGGCTTCTGGCTGCGATGGCATTGCTGTCGTTCCCTCCTGTATTGCCGGATGTTCGGCATTTCGAGCGGACCGGCGCGGCAAAGTCGCCGGTCTGCCGCGGGTCCCGTCGGCTTGAAAATGCCTGACTTCGCCCGGTATGATGCCATGGAGTGGGTATGGGTGGGTGATGTTGCGTAGGTATGTCCTCGTATTTTGTCTGGCCGGGCTCGGCCTGTTGCTGAACGGGTGCACCAAGTGCGGCCCGATCTGGGACGACTGGCTCCACGCGCCGAAATCGTGCAGATCGGACCGGCTCTAGCGGGCCGAGCGGCCCCTGCGGTTGTGGCAGGGGTGACAAGGCGCGGGCGACCCGCGCCGCCATGGATGATCAAGGAGTCAATGATGAAGCTTTTCCGTATGGCCGCGGTGCTGGCTGTTCTGGCGGGACCGACCGTGCTGGCGGGACCGGCTTATGCGCAAATGCCCAATCTCAATTTGCTGCAGGAGGGGCCTGGCAAGACCCCCGAGGAGAAGGCCGCTGAGGCCGAGCGTGACAGGGCTTACAAGGAAACGCTGAAGAAGATTCCAGACTCCAAGGCGTCCAACGATCCCTGGGGTGGCATGCGCTCCGACCCGCCGAAGCCGTCGGCGGCGCCAAAGGCGTCGGCCGCAACCGGTGCGCCGAAGAAGAAGTCCGGCACGACTGCCAATTGACCTTCCGCCCGAGCGGCGGCGGTTGAATGCCTCCGGCCGGGACTCCTCTTTGATCGGCCTGCTTCCTACATTGCGCGGGAGTGTATCGCGTCGAGGAGAGCAGAACATGGCCGATCGTCCGCGGGATCTCGCCGAGCGGATGGCGCGCCGGCGAAAAATGGGCGGCAAGCCCGGCCCGACGGCCGGCGACGGCTATCTGCGCGAGACCTTCACGCTGCCGCGCGCGGCGGCACGGGAGAGGGCGCAGGCTTTCTTCGCCCGCTACCCCAAGGCCGGCTATATGAGCGCGGTCGAGACCTGGCGCGAGCTGCCCGGCGGCGACATCGAATTCACGATGCGGCGGCTGCCCAGCGCGGATTAGGGCCGGCCCCTATTCGAAGGTTTCGGATGTGATGCGGATCCGGAATACGGGCTCCTTGGCCTCGTCCAGCAACTCCATATTCCATTCGGAATTTTCCTGGAGCTTGCGGGCGATGCCGGCGGCCATGTCGGCGCAGACGCTGGTCATCTCCTTCCAAGCCAGATCGCGATCGGCAAATTCCGACGCCTGGTCGGCACAGCCGGAATAGCGGCCGTTCCGGATTCGAAAGAAGTAGAGCGGCATGGTTCGCACCGATCGCGCCTGATGGCTCCGTCCCCACGGCCATAATCCCGGCAGTCCAATCCCAAACCGTCGGCAGATCAATTGCGGTCGGCTACGGAATAGCCCCATGGACGCCAGCCCACCGATCTCGGTCCGACGGCTCAGGCCGTGTCGCGTCCGATCGCCTTCAGCTCCCGATCGATGCGCAGCTGCACCCGTCGGATCGCCAAGAGATCGATCTTGGTCTCAGTCTTGCCGGTCTTGATCTGCTCGCCGATCCGGAACTGCCACTGCCAAATGCCGGGAATTGCCGTCTTGGCGACGGTGAACTCGATGCCCCTGTGATTCATGGGCCATCTCCCACGATTCACTTCCATCACTGAGAACATGCTGGGCGGCATAATATTCCAAGAAAGCCAAACCTGTCGGTAAGCCCCGGATCGCTCACGGCTATCGCGCAAACGCACGCGCTCTGGAACATACGAAATCGAAATTCGAAAGACGCCGGCCGCCCAGCGGCGGCGCGACCTCATGCCCGTGGTTCTCCGGCCAAGAACAGAGTTCCTGGGATGGGTAAGGGCACCTTCCGGAACGCGGCGGCATGTGCCTTGCTTGGCCCGATGCGGCTAAGCAACATGGACGCGTCATGCCGGGCATTCCCCGCCGCTATTCTCATTTCGTGTTCGGAATCATCCAGTCGGGACTGACCTCGCTGATCGCCGCGGGCATCGCCAGCTTTCCCGCAGGGAACGCGCTGGACTTCCTGGCGCACTGGATGGTGTCGTGGCTGATCGCATGGGCGGCGATGCTGCCGATAGTGCTGCTCGCAGCGCCGGCGATCCGCGCCTTCTCGCTGCGGCTGACGCAGGAGGAGGGCGGTTCGCAAACCGGCCGGCCGGCATGAAAATCGGAATGAAAAAACCCCGCTTGGGAGAACCAAGCGGGGAGAAGGTTATTGGAGGCTGAGGTGCTGGGCTGCAACACCATAGCCGGGCGACCCTAGCCGGCTCAGCTTACGACAGCCTGACAAGGCCCGACGGTGGCAGCAAAAGCCGGAGCGCGGGGGCCGCAGACTGGCCCCGCACCGGTCCCAATTTCGACATCCGTTCGCACAACTCAGGACACAACCGCAGGCGAGATTTCGCGGCGACGGTGCTGCCATGGGGGAAACGTGGCGTGCCGGCAACGGGGTGGCATCATGGACAACGTAGAGCGGTCATTCGCCGCCGCGACGGCGGCTGGCTTCGTCGTGCTGGTGATCGGCATCGGGTTGCTGGTTCTGCTGTAGGCGCTGTTGGGTGCGGGAGATGGCTCCGAGGGTGGAAAGGCCCGTGCGCGCCTTTCAAAAATCGCGAAAACAACCCCATGCACAGTAGCGTGCCTACAAATTTCCCCGCCCAATCAATGGCTTACTGGTAGTATTTAGATACCATATCGGCTCGGATTCGCCTTTCACGGCCATCCGAATCCCGATACCCGTGCCGATTCCCTGAGATCAACGGGCTGCCGCTCCGGCACCGTCGCCAGCGCGGTCCCAGCGGCCTAATGAACCTTGATCGCGTCCAGCGGCAAACGGAGTTCGGCGGCACGCTCTTCGCGGTCTTTCTTGCGGAACTCGTTTTCCTTGCGCTCGAACTTGCTCAGCTCCTCCCGCGCCGCCTCCAGCAGCGGAGTGCGCCGGGTCGTATCGTGATGCGTGTTGTCCGTCATGACTGAAGTCCCCTCAGTTGCGGTCCCATCCAAGAGTCCATCCAGGAGAAGGCCGCAGACCGCGAAAGGTTCGTGCCGCAGGATGACGGAATTCTGACGGTGTGCGGGTCATCCGTCTTTGATGCGCGTCAGCCAGAGCGTGCAAATTCCCAAAAGAACATATTGCGAACCTAGAACAAATAGGGTACATTGTTTTTATCGCCGCGCCGCCTCGCCAATCGTTTGTCCCTCACGCGAATCCTCGTCATAAGGAGCACGACCCGATGTCCACCACTGCCTTGCGTATCGTCGAAGGATCCTCCATGGACAAGAGTAAAGCTCTCGCCGCCGCGCTCTCCCAGATCGAGCGTCAGTTCGGCAAGGGCTCGGTGATGAAGCTCGGCAAGAACGACCGTTCGATGGATGTCGAGGCGGTCTCTTCGGGCTCGTTGGGGCTCGATATCGCGCTCGGGATCGGCGGCCTGCCGAAGGGGCGCGTCGTGGAGATCTACGGGCCGGAATCCTCGGGCAAGACCACGCTGGCGCTGCACACGGTGGCGGAAGGGCAGAAGAAGGGCGGCATCTGCGCCTTCATCGACGCCGAGCACGCGCTCGACCCGGTCTATGCGCGCAAGCTGGGCGTCAATATCGACGAGCTCCTGATCTCCCAGCCGGACACCGGCGAGCAGGCGCTGGAAATCTGCGACACGCTGGTGCGCTCCGGCGCGGTCGACGTGCTGGTGATCGATTCGGTCGCGGCGCTGGTGCCGAAGGCCGAGCTCGAGGGCGAGATGGGCGATGCGCTGCCGGGTCTGCAGGCGCGTCTGATGAGCCAGGCGCTGCGCAAGCTGACGGCGTCCATCAACAAGTCCAATACCATGGTGATCTTCATCAACCAGATCCGCATGAAGATCGGCGTGATGTACGGCTCGCCGGAGACCACCACCGGCGGCAACGCGCTGAAATTCTATGCTTCCGTCCGCCTCGACATCCGCCGCATCGGCGCGATCAAGGAGCGTGACGAAGTGGTCGGCAACACCACGCGCGTCAAGGTCGTCAAGAACAAGCTGGCGCCGCCGTTCAAGCAGGTCGAGTTCGACATCATGTACGGCGAGGGCGTCTCCAAGATGGGCGAGATCCTCGATCTCGGCGTCAAGGCCGGCATCGTCGAAAAATCCGGCGCATGGTTCTCCTACGACAGCCAGCGTCTTGGCCAGGGCCGCGAGAATTCGAAAGCGTTCCTGAAGGCCAACCCCGACATCACCGCCAAGATCGAGACCTCGATCCGCCAGAACTCCGGCCTGATCGCCGAGCAGATTCTGGCCGGCAGCCCCGAGCGTGACGCCGACGGCGAGGAGCCGGCGGACGAGTAAGCTTCAACAGTAAAGTTTTTCGCGAGGAGCGGGCGCTGAGGACGTTGAGTTGCCGACGTCTTCGGCGCCTGTTTCGTTTGGCGTGGGGGCACCGGGTGGTGCGATGAAGCGTCTGATCTTGACCAGTTCGTCCGGAGGCCAGCTCGCACGATCCGGGTTGGCGGAGCTTGTCATCTCATCCTCGTTTCACTTTGAGTGGGGACCGCTGCCCTCGCCCGAGAAGCTCGCAGCCTATTTCGCGCCGCGTTCGGCGAATCTCGGGCCTGGTGATCATTGGTCTGATTGGGGCATCCGGTGGCCCAAGAGCATCAAGGATCGCAAAGACTTGTCCCTTGCGGACTTCTGCGAGCAATATGACTTGGTTGAACTTTGGTTCGACCCAGCTCCCCGGGATCAATTGCAGCTCGTCTGCCTGCTGGACCACCTCAGCTCCTGCTCCTCGCTGGTGCCAAAGCTTCGACTTCGACTTGTCTCATCCGAGCTGACGACAGCACACGGTGAGGATCTCGCTGCGTCCGAGCCGCACATCCATGTCGTGCCTGTTAGGGACCAGGAGTTCGAGACTGCCCGGTTGGCGTGGTCGGCCTACCGTGCGATGACCCCTGAGGCGTGCGTCGATCTCCTTCACCAGGATCTCAGTGCATTGCTGATGCTGCGCCCGGCCTTGCTCGATCTCTTGGCAGAACTGCCGTCGCCTTTCACGGGTCTCGGTGCGACCGAGATGCGATTTCTGGAGCTCCTTGCCAGAGGGTTTGCAAACACGAATGCGTTGTTTCACCTGCGCTCGCAACGGCGCACATATGTGTTCGGAGAATTTGAGTTGGGTTCGTTGCTCGAGGGGCTCGCGCTCGGCCCCAACCCCGTAGTGGCCGGGTTGGGCGACGAACTGCGCACGATCGATCGCGAAAATTTAAGAGCTCGGCACGAGGTCTATCTCCGCAGCCGGTTGTCGTTGACCGAGTTCGGCAGGGCCGTCCTGGCCCATCAGGAAGATTTCAGTCGCCACAATCCGATCGATCGCTGGTGGGGCGGCACGCACCTGACCAATGATCGGCTGTGGCGTTACGGTAATGTTTTGACGAAGCCTTGAGACCACGGCATGACGCGGCTCATTGTCACGACCGACTCGTCCATCGCCGGCGCTATTCAACAGGCGGGCCTTGCCGACCTCGTGATTGCCATCGAGCGCCGGCTGGTCTGGGGACCGTTGCCAGCCGATGCAGAGCTGGACGCATTCTTTGCGCCGCGTACGACACAGCCCCGCGGGCTTCACTGGCTCGACGATACGCCGTCCTGGCGTCTCGAGGAATCAAGCGTGAAGGATCGAGGACTGATTGAACTGCTCGCGGAATATGACACGGTCGAGTTTTGGCGAGGGCCGGAGCCAAATGCGCAATTGATCCTGCTCTGGCTGCTCGATCATTGGGGCCGCCGACACGATGCAAATCCCGACTTTGTCGTGCGCTCCCTGTTCTTGGGTGTCAGGGATGTCGACCCACCGCGAAGCGAACTCTACCCGCCGGCTGTCGCGATCACACCTCGTCAACTCAAATCGGCCAAGCGTGCATGGCGGGCCTATCGCGCGTCGGCCCCGCAAAGGTGGCGGGATCTCTTCAAGACGGATTTGAGCTGGCTGCCACAACTCGCCCCCCACGTGAGGGCTCTTCTCAACGAGCTTCCGCGCCCCGCCTCAGGCCTTGGAGCCACCGAAGCGCGAATACTCCAGCTCATCGCGCGAGGCGGCATGCAGCCTTTCGATGTCTTTCCGGGCCACCAGAAGTGCAACGGGCTGGATGTGTATGGTTATTGGGAAGTTGGAGCGCTGCTTGACGGCCTTGCGCGGTGCGAGAGGCCGGCGGTGTCCGGACTGGATGAAGGTCCGTTTTCGCTAGAGATGCACGACGATTCCAGTCAGTTCGATCGGTACAAGCGATCGCAATTGACGCTGACCGAGTTCGGTAAGGCGGTGCTGGGAGGCGACCAGGATTTCCGCCGGTACAACCGGATTGATCGCTGGTGGGGCGGCACTCACCTGACCAACGAGCGGCTCTGGCGGTGGGACCCCGAGACCCGCTCGTTGGTTGCGCCCAAAATGCGTGTTCCGTGCCGGAGGGTGGGTTAGCGAAGTGTAGCCCACCTCTTCCATTTCGCCAGAGACAGAAGTGGTGGGTTACGCCAGCGACTGCGCTTCGCGCAGCCGGTGGCTAACCCACCCTACAAACGGTTACTCCGCCGCCTCCGCGTAATCGCTCACGGGCGGGCACGAGCACACCAGATTGCGGTCGCCATAGACGTTGTCGACGCGCCCCACCGGGCTCCAGTATTTGTCGGTGCGCGAGGTGCCCGCGGGGAAGCAGCCCTCGGCGCGGGTGTAGGCGCGCTTCCAATCGTCGTCCGCGATGTCATGCACGGTGTGTGGGGCATGACGAAGCGGCGACGCCTCGATCTTGAAGCGGCCTGCTTCGATCTCGGCGATTTCCTTCCGGATCGCGATCATGGCATCGCAGAAGCGATCCAGCTCCGCCTTGGATTCCGACTCGGTCGGCTCGATCATCAGCGTGCCCGGCACCGGAAAACTCATGGTGGGCGCATGGAAGCCGTAATCGATCAGGCGCTTGGCGATGTCGTCGACGGTGACGCCTGAGGTCGTCTTCAGCGCGCGGGGATCGACGATACACTCGTGCGCGACGCGGCCCTTTTCGTTCTTGTAGAGCACCGGGAAGTGCGCATCGAGCCTTGCTGCGACGTAGTTGGCGTTGAGGATCGCGATCTCGGTGGCGCGCTTGAGGCCTTCGCCGCCCATCATCAGAATGTAGATGTAGGAGATGGTGAGGATCGAAGCCGAGCCGAACGGCGCGGCCGAGACCGGCCCCACGGGCGCTTTCCCATCCGTCGCGGGATGACCGGGCAGGAACGGCTTGAGGTGCGACTTGACGCCGATCGGGCCCATGCCCGGGCCGCCGCCGCCATGCGGGATGCAGAAGGTCTTGTGCAGGTTGAGATGGCTGACATCGGCGCCGTAATCGCCGGGCCTGCTAAGGCCGACCTGCGCGTTGAGGTTGGCGCCGTCGAGATAGACCTGCCCGCCATGGCCATGCACGATCTCGCAGATCTCGCGGATGTGCTCCTCGAACACGCCATGGGTCGAGGGATAGGTGATCATGACCGCGGCGAGGTCGTTCGAATGCTTCTCGGCCTTGGCGCGGAGATCATTGACGTCGACGTCGCCGTTCTTCTCGCAGGCGACCACCACCACGTCCATGCCGACCATCGCGGCCGAGGCCGGGTTGGTGCCGTGCGCGGAGGAGGGGATCAGGCAGATCTTGCGATGCGTCTCGCCACGCGCCGCGTGATAGCCGCGGATCGCGAGCAGCCCGGCATATTCGCCTTGCGCGCCCGAGTTCGGCTGCAGCGAGATCGCGTCATAGCCGGTGATGTCGCTCAGCCATTTTTCCAGCCGCGCGAACAGCGCGTAGTAGCCCTTCGCCTGCTCAGGCGGGGCGAACGGATGCAGGCTGCCGAATTCCGGCCAGGTCAGCGGCATCATCTCGGTGGTCGCGTTCAGCTTCATGGTGCACGAGCCGAGCGGGATCATCGCGCGGTCGAGCGCGAGGTCGCGGTCGCTGAGCTTGCGCATGTAGCGCAGCATCTCGGTTTCCGAGCGATGCGCGTGGAAGACGGGGTGGGTGAGGAAAGAGGTCGCACGCTTGAGCGTCTCCGGCAGCGCCTCGCGCGTGGTGGCGTCGATCTCGGCGTATGCAAGCTGCCCGCCGAAGGCGCGCCAGACTGCTTCCACCGTTGCGGGCGTGGTGGTCTCGTCGAGCGCGATCCGCAATGCAGTTTCGCCAGCGCCGAGATTGATCTTCTCGGCCGCCGCGCGCGCCACGATTTCGGTACGCTTCGCCCCTGCATCCACGCTGAGCGTGTCGAAGAAACTGTCGGACTGCAGCGCAAAGCCGAGCTTGCGCAGGCCGGCAGCCAGCACCGCCGTGCGGCGATGCACATTGCGCGCGATCTGCGAAAGGCCTTCGGGGCCGTGATAGACCGCATACATCGAGGCGATCACGGCGAGCAGCACCTGCGCGGTGCAGATGTTGGAGGTCGCCTTCTCGCGGCGGATGTGCTGCTCGCGGGTCTGCAGCGCGAGGCGATAGGCCGGCATTCCGCGCGAATCCACGGAGAGGCCGACGATGCGGCCGGGCAGCGAACGCTTCAGCGCATCGCGCACCGCCATATAGGCTGCGTGCGGCCCGCCATACCCCATCGGCACGCCAAAACGTTGCGCCGAGCCGATGGCGATGTCCGCGCCGAGCTCGCCGGGCGAGGCGAGCAGTGTCAGCGCCAGCAGATCGGCGGCAATGATCGCGAGTGCGCCCTTGGCCTTCAGGCTGGCGATCGCGGGCCTGAGGTCGCGCACAGCGCCTGACGAGCCCGGGTATTGCAGCAGCGCGCCAAGCACGTCCGTCTTGTCGAGATCGGTGAGGGGGTCGCCGACGACCAGGGTCCAGCCCAGCGGCTCCGCGCGGGTGCGCATCACGGCGAGCGTCTGCGGATGCACGTCCTTGTCGACGAAGAAGGCCTTTGCTTCGACCCGCGAGTGCCGCTCGGCGAGTGCCATCGCTTCGGCGGCCGCGGTGGCTTCGTCGAGCAGCGAGGCGTTGGCGACGTCGAGCCCGGTGAGGTCACAGATCATGGTCTGGAAGTTGAGCAGCGCCTCCAGCCGGCCCTGGCTGATCTCGGGCTGGTAGGGCGTGTAGGCCGTGTACCAGGCCGGGCTCTCCAAGATGTTGCGCTGGATCACCGCGGGCAGGATCGTGCCAGAATAGCCCTGGCCAATCAACGAGGTGAAGACCTGGTTCTGGGCGGCGAGTTCGGCCATATGCGCGATCGCCTCGGTCTCGCTCAAGGGCTTGCCGAGATCGAGTGGAGCAGTCTGCCGGATCGAAGCCGGCAGCGTCTGCGCCATCAGCGCGTCGACGCTGTTTGCGCCGACGGCCTCGAGCATCGCGGTGACGTCGCGCGTGGAGGGGCCGATGTGGCGGCGAACGAAGCTCGTGGTATCGCCGTTGGATTTGCGGTGCGCGGTCATCATGGGTCCTCGCTAGGAGTTGCTGTCATCGCCCGCGAAGGCGGGCGATCCAGTACGCCGCGGCCTCTCGGCTGTAGCCGAAGCGGCTGCGTTTACTGGATGCCCCGCCTTCGCGGGGCATGACAGTGAGTATGGGGAGACGGCTCGGCTCATATCTTCACGCCGTATGGGCCTTGTACGCCGCTTCATCCATGAGGCCGCCGAGCTCGCTCTTGTCGGCCATCTTGATCTTGAAGAACCACGCATTGCCCTGCGCGTCCGAGTTCACCAGCGCCGGCTCGCTCGCGAGCTCGGGGTTGGTCTCGAGCACCTCACCGCTAACAGGCGCGTAGACGTCCGATGCGGCTTTGACCGATTCCACGACAGCGGCGGCTTCCGCCTTCTTCAGCACGCGGCCGAGCTTGGGCAATTCGACGAACACGACGTCGCCGAGCTGCGATTGCGCGTAGTCGGTGATCCCGACGGTGGCGACATCGCCGTCGATCGCGAGCCATTCGTGGTCGGAGGTGTAGAGCGTCGTGGTCATTTTCTCGGTCCTCAGCGTTTGTAGGTGTTTTTCACGAAGGGCATGGCGGCGATTTGCACGGCCAGGCGTTGGCCGCGCACCTCGGCGAAGAGTTTTGTGTCGATCGCGCTCGATGCGGTGGGCACATAGCCCATCGCGACCGGCGCATTCAGGCTCGGGCCGAAACCGCCCGAGGTGACCTTTCCGATCGGCTCGGCGGAGGTCGCATCCGCAAACAGCAGCGCGCCTTCGCGCACCGGCGCGCGGCCCTCGGTGCGCAGGCCGACGCGGCGGCGGGATGCGCCATGGTCGAAATGGGCGAGAATCTTTGCCGCGCCGGGGAAGCCCCCGCCACGCGCGCCGCCGGTGCGGCGGCTCTTCTGCACCGACCATTCCAGTGCCGCCTCGACCGGCGTGGTCGCGGTGTCGATGTCGTGGCCGTAAAGACAAAGCCCGGCCTCGAGCCGCAGGCTGTCACGGGCGCCGAGCCCGATCGGCATGACGTCAGGATTGTCCAGCAGGGCCTTGGCGAGCCGTTCGGCATCGCCGGCAGGAACCGAAATCTCGAAGCCGTCCTCGCCGGTATAGCCGGAGCGCGAGACGAAGCAGTCGAGGCCGGCAACCTTGTGCGGGCCGGAATCCATGAATTTCATGGCGGGCGCCTCTGCACATAATTTCGCCAGCGCCGATTCCCCCTTCGGCCCCTGC